>JAEWED010000212.1 GCA_023389745.1 Actinomycetes bacterium | reverse complement strand
ATTCGGAGCAGCCCTCGATCAGAGGAGGACGGCGCTCAGACGAGGACGTCGCTCAGACGAGGACGTCTTCGCGATCCGGTTCCGGGGCTTCTTCGTCGTCGATGTGGCCCTCGACGTTGAGCGTCGGAAGGATCCGGTCCAGCCACTTCGGCAGCCACCAGTTCTTGTCGCCGAGCAGCTCCATCGTGGCGGGCACCAGCAGCATGCGGACGATCGTCGCGTCGAGCAGCACCGCGAGCGCCAGGCCGAAGCCCATCAGCTTGACCAGACGGTCGGTCTCGAGCAGGAAGCTGCCGAACACGACGATCATGATCGCCGCCGCAGCGGTGATCACCCGGGCGGTGGCCGCGAGGCCATCGGCCACCGAGGTGTGGCTGTCGCCGGTCTTGAGCCATTCCTCGCGCACACGTGAGAGCAGGAACACCTCGTAGTCCATGGACAGGCCGAACACGATGGCGAAGAGCATCATCGGCATGAACGGCTCGATGGGGGCGGGCTCGACGCCGAAGATGTCCTTGGCCCAGCCCCACTGGAAGATGGCGACGATCACGCCGTAGGCGGCGCCGATCGACAGCAGGTTCATGATGACCGCCTTGAGCGGCACCAGCAGCGAGCGGAAGACCGCCATCAGCAGCAGGAACGACACCGTCAGGACCACCGCGAAGAACAGGAAGAGGCGGCTGGCGAGGTAGTCGGAGAAGTCGACCATCAGGCTCACGAAGCCGGTCACCAGCACGTCCATGCCCGTGCCGGCGGTCGCCTCGGGCAGCACGTTCTCGCGGATCTCCTTGACCAGCTCACCGGTGGCCTCGTCCTGGGGGGACGTGGTCGGCTGGACCTGCCAGAGCACCGCCTCGGACTCCGAGGGGTTCTCCTGGTTCGACGGGAACGGCGGTGAGACCGACTCGACACCAGGGGTGTCGGCGACCGCCGCGGTGACCGCCAGGAACGGTTCGGCGGTCGAGGCGTCGAGATCGTCGGGCACCTCGGCGACCAGCAGGAGCCGGCCGTTCGAGCCGACGCCGAAGCCTTCGGAGAGCAGGTCGTAGGCCTGGTGACCCGAGCTGTCCTCGGGCAGGTTGCCGGCGTCGGAGAAGCCGAGGCGGATGCCGAACATCGGCAAGGCCAGGACGACGAGCAGCAGCGTCGAGCCGATGGCGAGGGTCCATGGGCGGGCCTGGACGAAGCGGCTCCAGCGGTAGGCGAACGTGTCGCGCAGCGGCTTCTCGGGACGCCGGGGCACTTCGCGGCGCAGCACCGGGGCGAAGAAGCCGACGATCAGCACGAGGATCGCGATCGAGACTGCGGCGATGGTGACCAACGGGGTGGCCTTGAGGCCGATGCTGAGCAGCGCGACCGCCACGAAGCCTGCCGAGATGAGCCCGCGCCAGCGGGTGACCTCGACCCGGGTGCCGGCGAAGCCGAGCAGGGCCGGCAGCAGCGTGAGCGAACCGACCATCGTGACCAGCACCATCGTCGCGGCGCCCAGGCCGAGACCGGTCACGAAGCTCACGCCCATGAGCAGCATGCCCAGCAGCGAGATCACGACCGTCAGACCCGCGAACGTGACCGCACGGCCCGAGGTGTCGATCGCGATCGCGACCGCTTCCTCGACGGTGTGGGTGCGGAGCTGCTCCCGGTAGCGGGTGACGATGAACAGGGCGTAGTCGATGCCGACGCCGAGACCGATCATCACGCCGAGGATGGTCGCGAAGTCCGGCATCGTGATCAGGTTGGACAGCAGGGTCAACAGGATCGAGCCGATGCCGATGCCGGCGAGGGCGGTGCCGATGGGAAGGCCCATCGCCAGGACCGAGCCGAACGCGAGGATCAGGATCACGATCGCGAACGCCAGCCCGATGAGCTCCGCGGCCGGGGCCTCGAACTCCATGAAGACGTCGCCGCCGTACTCGGTGCGCAGCCCGTCGACGTCGGGCGCCGCGGACTCGGCGTGGCCGCCGGCCCACTCCGCCGCGGTCTCGACGTCGGTGTCGCCGGGCACCGAGATCGTGGCGAAGGCGATGGTGCCGTCCTCGGAGATGTTGCCGCTGCCCGCCTGGGCCAGGGACTCGAGCACGGCGGGGTCGTCGGTGCCCTGGGTGTACCAGTCGATGAGCGCGGGCGACGGCGGCGCCTGCTCCTCGAACGGGCTGGTCACCGTCACGTCGAGGTCGAACTCCTCGCCGGCGGTGATGAAGCCGTTGAGGAACTCGTCGATCTCGGCCCGGAGCGCGGGGTCCTCGAAGCCGTCCTCGGACTGGAACACGATCGTTCCCTCGAGCCCGGTGCCCTCGCCGCCCATGTGCTCGTCGAGCACGTCCAGGCCCTGCTTGGACTCGACGTCGGGCATGCCGAACTCGGTCGAGAAGTTGGAGCCCACGGCTCCCGAGAACGCGCCGAGGCCGACGAGGACCACGAGCCAGGCGATCACGACGAGACCGCGGCGACGGACGCAGAAGGCGCCAAGGCGACTGAACATCAGGGGGTACTCCTCGACCTCTCCCGGCGACCGATCCAGAGGCGACACTCGAGGCCCGGTCAAATGAGTGTCCACTCAGTATCGGGAAGTCAGGGTCGGGTTCGCAAACGATGTGTCAGGAGCCACAGGGTTCGGGCGGTGTCCTGGGATCGCCGCCGGGTCTTCGGGTCCCGGCAGGTCCTTGCGGCGGGTGGCTCCGGGGTGCAGGCCCTCCCCTATGCTTGTTGAGTGGACACTCAGCAACCTCCCCGCGAGCGGGCGCGTCGCCTCGCCCCCGAGCAGCGCCGTGCCGCGCTCCTCGACGCCGCGACCGAGCTGTTCATCGTCCAGGGTCCGAACTTCACGACGGCGGACCTCGCTACCGCCGCCGGCGTCTCCGAGGGCACGATCTTCCGCTACTTCACCGACAAGTCGACGCTGGTGGCCGAGTGTCGACGGTGCGCCATCGGGCTCGACGAGCTCGTGCCCGAGATCGGTGCGGCCGCGGAGCTGCCGACCTTCCGGGAGCAGGTGCTCGCCGCCTCACGGCTGCTCAACGACCGGATCCTGCAGATGATCCGGGTCGTGAGCGACGGCGGTGTCGCACGCCCACCCGACGACGCGGGTGAGATCGCCGAGCAGCTGGTCGCCGCGCTCGCCCCGATCTTCGACGGCTTGAGCGGCGGTGCTCCCGCAGGCCGGCCCGCCGACGGGCTGCAGCCCGAGCAGCTCGCCAACATGCTCATCGGCATGCTGATCTCCAACACCTTCCTGTGCGAGAAGACGTCGACCGACCCGGTGCCCGTGGAGCGCCTCGTCGACCTCTTCCTGCACGGCATCGACCACCACGACCCCGACCACCACGACCCCGACCACCACGACCCCGGAGGATCCCCCACCCCATGACCGAGCAGCTGAGCGTCGAGGACCGCGACGGCGTCCGCATCATCACCTGGACCCGTCCCGACGCGTTGAACGCGATGTCGATCGAGATGTGGGACGGCACCCGCGACGCGCTCGACTCCGCCGAGGGCGACGGCGTCCGCAGCATCGTGCTGACGGGGACCGGACGTGCCTTCACGGTCGGTCAGGACCTCTCCGAGTTCGCCGACCCGCGCCACGGCGCCGAGGACAGCGGCTTCCGTGGGCTCATGCGGGCCCTGTCACAGGTCCCGCTGCCGCTGGTCGCCGCGGTCAACGGGCTGGGCGTCGGGTTCGGTCTGACGGTCCTTCCCTGGTGCGACCTCGTGCTGATGGCGCCCTCCGCGAAGCTCAAGGCTCCGTTCGTCGAGCTGGGCGTGGTGACCGAGGCGGCGGCGAGCGTGTCGCTGGCCGAGGTCATGGGGCCCCAAGCGGCGTCGTGGCACCTGCTGACCGGCGAGTGGATCACCGCAGAGGCGGCGGTCGCCCACGGACTGGCCCTGCGGATCGTCGAGGACGACCAGCTGCTCGACGAGGCGGTCGCGATGGCGACTCGCCTCGCCCAACAGCCTCCGAAGGCCCTCCGGTCCACGACGCAGCTGATCCGTCAGCGGCGCGGATCCTCGTGGGACGACGCCATCCAGCGCGAGTACGACCTCATGGCCGAGCTCGCCGGGGGTGAGGAGAACATCGCCGCGATCACGAAGTTCTTCGAGAAGGGCTGAGCACGCTCACCCTGCGGTCGTGATGCTCAGGCGGTGCGCAGCAGGCGGTTCGAGTCGGTGTGCGCGAAGTCGCCGGGGATCTCCTTCATGCGCAGCGTGGTGACCTCCTCGTAGCTCCAGGCACCGTCCTCGACGGTGATCGTCGAGCGGTAGGCGACGGTGCTGGCGTTGGCGGCCAAGTAGGTGTTCTCGCCGATCCGGTAGGGCGTGTCCGGGGCACCCGCGGTCATCGTGAACTCCCGGCTGTCCGTGGTGGTGGTGCCGCCGGCGAGCACGGTGATCCCGCGAGGCACGACGAAGCCGCGCAGCACCTCACCGGTCGCGGCGTCCCAGAGCCAGTAGCCGACCTCGGTGTGGAAGGGGTGCTCCTCGGAGCCGCGCCACATCGCGGTCTTGTAGTCCAGGCCGTAGACCCGCTGACGTCCGTTGTCGACGGGGCCGAACGGCTTCATCGTCACCCGCTCGAGGTACGGCGTCTCGATGACCTCCTCGCGTGCGTGCGAGTAGGCGACGTCGACGCCGCTGTTGCCTTCCCATTCACCGATCAGACCCGCGAGCGGACCCCATTCCTCGGACATGTGCGACCAACTCTCTCTCGTGGGCCGTGGTGGTCGGCCCGTCACGCCGGACCGATGACTGCTCCGGCTCCTATCGTCGGGCACTGTACCGACGCGAAGGAGCACCGATGACCGACCCGACCGCCGATGCGCCGAGTGCCGACGAGCTGACCGCACAGCTGCGCGCGGCGATGCCCCTGTGCGGGCTGCTCGGCATGCGGGTGATCGAGCAGCGGCCCGACGAGGTGCACCTGGCGATGGACTGGGACGCCGAGACCTGCACCGTCGGCGGCGCGATGCACGGTGGTGCGCTGATGGCGCTCGCCGACGCGACGGGCGCGATGGCGGCGTTCCTGAACCTGCCCGAGGGTGCCGGCGGCACGACGACGATCGAGTCCAAGACGAACTTCCTCGGCGCCGCTCGCAGCGGCACGATCCACGCGGTGGCCCGCCCGCTGCATGCGGGCCGCTCGACGGTCGTCGTCGAGACCGAGTTGCGCCGCGAGGACGGCAAGTTGGTCACCAAGACCACCCAGACCCAGGCCGTCCTGGCGGGCTGAACCAGGTCGCTCAGTCGTCGAGGCCGAGGGTGAGGGGTCGGGCCACGCCGTGACGCTTGCGGTGTGGCCGTGCTCAGTGGCGTGGCTCAGCCGCGGCGCAGCTCGGCGAGCGGATCGAGCAGCGGGTCGAGCAGGCGGTGCATCTCGGCGCTGGCGTGCGGCCCGTCGATCGGCAGGACGGTCTGCTCGGAGAGCACCATCGAGATCGCGAGGCGCACCAGCAGCTCCGACACCGAGGCGACCTGTGCCCGGTCCTCGGCGGACGCCACCGGCCCGAACGCGGCGACCAGGAACGATCGTGCCGCGGTGATGACCGGCCCCGCATCGACGGTGAGCACCCGCAACAGGTCGGGCTCGTCGCGCACCAGGTTCGACAGGATCGACGTCTCGACCGCCCGCAGACCGGTGAGGAAGCCCTCGACCACGACATCCTGGAAGCGATCCAGGTGCGAGGTGCTCTCGAGGATCGACGTGAAGAAGCGATGGCACTCTCGTGCGATCACCGCCTCGATGATCTGCCCCCGGCCGTCGAAGCGACGGTAGATGGTCGTGCGGCCGAGGCCGCTGTGCTCCGCGATGTCCTCGACGCTGCAGCGACGGATGCCGTGGGTCAGGAACAACTCCGAGGCGGCGTCGAGGATGCGGACCGAGATCTCGTCGCCGTCGACGGGCGCGGCCGCGGTGCGCAGCAGGTCGGCGAGGTCGATGTCGACGGTCCGCCTCATGCGCCGACGAGCTCCAGGTTTCGGCGGCGCGCCTCACGACGCCATCCGTCCGAGGCCCGTGGCGCCCAGCGCATGGGTCGCGGCACGAAGCGCCACGACTCCCTCACCCAGAGCTCGAGCACCTTGAGCTCGGCCTCCTCGACGATCCCCCACGGGATGTCGAAGCGGTCGCGGACGATCGGCGGCAGGCCGCCGATCGCGGTGAGCTTCAGCAGCGGCGTGATGATCTCCCGCTGGATCGGGGCGGTCCACGACGGGAAGCCGGGGAGGTCCTGGATCTTGTCGTGCAGCGCCATGTCGACGGCTCGTTCGGCGGCAGGCGTCATCTCGAGGATCTCGGCGCAGTAGTGCTCCCAGCGCTCGCCCCACTCGGTGCGGTCGTCGGGAACGGGCCGCATGCTGACCCCGTAGCGCCGGTACCACTCGACGCCCTCGGCGTAGAGCTGCTCGCGTCGGCGGGGGCTCAGGTGACGTCGATCGAAGCGGTCGACGACCTGCTCGACCGAGAACTGGAAGGTCGCGTGCGCCCACCAGAACGTCTCGGGCTTGAGGGCGCTGTAGCGGCGACCCTGGTCGTCGATGCCCTTGATGCGCTTGTGGTAGTCCCGGACGCGCAGCCCCGTCGCCTCGGCATCGGGGCCGTCGTAGACGACGCCGATGATCTCCGGCATCGAGCGGATGATGCGGTCCCACGGGTCGTTGAAGAAGTCGGAGTGGCCCGTCACGCCGGCGCCGAGACCGGGGTGCATGAGCTGCAGGATCCCGGCGGACAGGCCGGTGAACGCCAGCCGGTTGTCGCCGGCGTACCTCCACAGGAGCGACCTGGGACCGAGTTCGAGCGGCTCAGCGCGGTACATGTCGACGAGTTTCGTACCGCTGTTCCCGCGGGTCAAGGACCTGCCCCCTGCCGGTGTCCGAGGGGCCAGCGGTGCTCCGGGACCTGACGACCCGTCAGGTACTAGGGTCCCGGACCATGACGAGCACCGAGCACGCAGCGACGCACTGGGGTGAGATCGACGGCGTGTCGATCGACTTCCCGTTGGTCGTCGGGTCCATGAACCAGGCGACCCTGACCTTCACGGTCCCGATCGACGCGGCTCGGGCCTTGGTGCCCGGCGACGGGTTCGAGGTGCTCGAGACCGCTCCGGGCAGCGCGACCTTCGTCATGGCGCTCGTCGACTACATCGAGAACCCCTGGGGTGACTACAACGAGATCAACCTGGGGTTGCTCGCCAGTCCGGCCGGTCGTCCCGATGCCGCCGGCTCCTTCATCTACCGGATGCCGGTGAACCAGGAGTTCACGATGAAGGCCGGGACCCAGGTGCTCGGCGTGCCGAAGACCGTCGAGGACCTGACGTTCGACTACTCCGACGACGAGGTCGTCGTGACCTGGCGAATCGGCGCCGAACCGCTCGTCATCCGCTTCCCGCGCGTCGGCAGCGACGACCCCGCGATCCCGACCGAGACGATCACGTACGCCTACCTCGACGGCGCACCGACCGCGTTGCCGCTGACCATCGAGATCGGCTCCGGCCTGATCGATCCGTCGGAGATCACGATCGAGGTGGGCTCGTCGGTGATCGCCGACGAGCTGGCCTCGCTCGGACTGCCCGAGCTGCGCCCCGACTTCGCCGTGTGGGGCGAGGGCCTCTCGGGTTCGTTCCTGGCGCCGCGCCCGGTCGGATCTGCTCGGCAGCGGCGGTCAGATCAGGTTCTTCGACGTCAGCCAGTCCTCGGCCACGTCGTCGGGCTCCTGCTTGTCGATGTCGGTGGCGGTGTTCCAGGCGATCAGGTCCTCGGTGGTGATGATCGCACTGAGCTCGTCGAGCGCTTCGGCGAGCTCGGGCGCGTACTCCTCGAGCACGTCGTCGCGCACGATCGGCGCGATGTTCTGCGCCGGGAACAGGCCCTTGTCGTCGTCGAGCACCTTGAAGTCGTTGGCCTCGATCTCTGGGGCGGTGTCGTTCCAGATCACCGCGTCGACCTCGTCGGCCTTGAGGGTCTCGCCGAGCAGCGGACCGAACTCGATGGTGGTTGTGTCGGCGAAGGTGATCCCGTAGATCGCGGGGTCGGTCAGACCGATGTAGCACTGCGGCCGTTCGAAGCACTGGGCGGCGGCGCCGAAGCGGTAGTCGAGACCTGCCAGGTCCGAGATCGAGTTCGCCTCGGAGTCACCGCGCACGACGAGCGCGTCACCGTCGACGGCATCGGACGGCTCGAGCACCGTGAGGCCCTTCTCGGCGAGTGCGGGTGTGATGACGGCGATCACCTCGGCGGGGTCTTTCGAGGTCTCGGTATCGGGCTCGAGCTCGGTCTGGGTGCCGCCGATGTAGTCGATGATCAGATCGAGCTCGTCGTTCTCGAGGGCGGTGATCGCCTCGGTGCGGAACCCCGCGGGCGTCAGGACCTCGACGGGGAAGCCCTTCGCCTCGAGGTACTGGCCGTACACCTCGGCGATCGTCGCGGACTCCGAGAAGTCCTGACCCCGGATGCGGATCGTGGAGCCGTCCTTGGTCTCGTTGTCGTCCGAGCCGGCGTCGTCGTCGGTGCTGCACGCACCGGCGAGCAGTCCGATGACCGCGACCAGGGCGAGCAGACCGAACCACCTCCGTCCGAGGCGGCGTCGTCCACCGTTCGTCGTGTGCTGCATGTTTCCGCTCCCTGTGGTTGTCGAGCTGGCGACTGGCGTGCTGTGCGACTGGAGTTGTGCGACTGGCGAGATGTGCAACCGTGCGGTGTGGCAGGCGGTCGGCTGGCGGTGGCCGCCAGAGGTCATCGTCGATCGGGTCGGCCGAGTCTGCGAACTCCCTTGGGCAGGAACCACCCGAGTGCACCGAAGGCTAGGCCGGTCAACGCGGCCAGGGTGGCGATGAGCAGCGCGCCGGCGATGACGAGGCTGTGGTTGTTCTGACCGAGGCCGTCACGCAGGTAGCGCCCGAGGCCGTCGCCGCCGAGGAACGCCCGGATCGGCTCGGTCGCGACGACCTGCACCGCGGCGACGCGGATCCCGCTGATGATGAGCCCGGAACCGAGGGCGAGCTCGATCTTCATGAGGATGCCGGGCTCGCTGAAGCCGACGGCGCGGGCGGCGTCGACCGCCGCGGGGTCGACCTGGCGCACCGCGGTGTACGTGTTGAGGTACACCGGCGGCAACGCCAGCAGGAGCAGCGCGATCAGGATGGGCCAGGGCTCGCTCCCCCAGCCCTGCCGCAGCGAGATCGGCACCAGCAGTCCGGCGATCGCGAACGTCGGGATGGCCCGGCTCAGCGTCACCGCCCACGTCGCGGCGAACTCGCCGCGACGCAGGTGCGACAGCACCGCGGCGAGCGGCACGGTGAGCACGACGGCGAGAGCGACGACGAGGACCGACAGCTGCAATGTCTCGACGAGCGAGCTCCAGATGCCCGTCGGGCCGCGCCAGCTGTCGGGATCGAAGAGCCACTCCAGCACCCCGATGTCGCGGGGAACAGCCTGCTGCGACAACACAGCCTGCTGCGAGAGCACAGCCTGCTGCGACAACACAGCCTGCTGCGACAACACAGCCTGCTGCGAGAGAACAGCCAGGCTCACGAGCGGGACCTCCGCAGCCACGGCGTGGCGAGGCGCCCGAGCAGCTGGATGATCAGGTCGAGCGCCAACGCCAGGAGGATCGAGAGCAGCGCACCGATGACCATCGGGGTCCAGAAGGTGCGCCGCAGGCCGTCGAGGATCAGGCGGCCCAGGCCGCCCTGACCGATGATCGACGCGACGGTGACCAGACCGACCGTCGAGACCGTCGCGATGCGAAGACCGGTGATGATGTAGGGCGACGCGATCGGCAGCTCGACGCCGAGGATCCGCCGGGCGGGTGACATGCCCATCCCCTCGGCGGCGTCGCGCACCGCGGCCGGCACCGCGCGGAACCCCGCGACGAAGTTCGTGAACAGGATGAGCAGCGTGTAGGCGACCAGCGGGATCACCGCCGTCCAGATGGACAGCCCCGTGTACGGCACGAGCAGGCCGAACAGCGCGACGCTCGGCACGGTATAGAGCACGCCGGTCACTCCCGAGATCGGGCTCGCCGACCACCGGAACCGCAGGGCCAGGGCGGTGAGCACGGCCGACACGACGACGCCGATGGCGACCGCGACCAGCGTCAGCTGCAGGTGTTGGACCAGCGCCTCGCTGATCTGGTCCCACTCGTCGACGAAGTACTCCCATCGGATGATGGGATTGCTCGCCTGAGCGGGGATGCTCACCGCTCCGCCACCGGACCGCGGCCTGCGGGCACCCGGAGCCCCTTGCGGATCTGCTCGAGGGTGACGACCCCGGCGAAGCGCCCGTGGTCCTCGATCACCGCGACCGAGGTGTTGCTCGCCATGATCAGGTCCATGGCGGTGCGCAGCGTGCTCTCCGGAGCGAGCACCGCCGCGGGCAGCTCGGGGTGCAGGTCGCGCAGGGCACGGCCGTCGGCGAGCTCGTCCTGGCGGATCCAGCCGGTGAAGCGGTCCCCGTCGAGCAACCCGATCCACTCGCTGCGGGTCTCGGCCGCGAGGGCTCGGGCGTCGTCGGTGGTGCACGCGACGTCGAGCACGGGTCCCTGGTGGAACGGCAGCTCGCCGACCGAGCGCAGCTGCAACCGCTTGATGCCGCGGTCCTCGCCGATGAACTGCTCCACGAAGGCGTTCGCCGGTTCGGCGAGCATCTCGTCGGGCGATGCGTACTGCTCGAGCACACCACCGGTGTTGAGCAGCGCGACGCGGTCGCCGATCCGCACCGCCTCGTCGATGTCGTGGGTGACCAGCACGATGGTCGTGCGGACCTTGTCCTGCAGAGCCAGCAGCTCGTCCTGCAGGCGGGCGCGCACGATGGGGTCGACCGCGCCGAAGGGCTCGTCCATGAGCAGCACGGGCGGGTCCGCGGCGAGCGCACGGGCGACGCCGACACGTTGTTGCTGTCCGCCGGAGAGCTCGTCGGGGTACCGGGTCAGCAGCGCGGGGTCGAGCCCGACCAGCTCGACCAACTCGTCGACGCGCTCGCCGATGCGTGCTCGATCCCATCCCAGTGCCTTCGGCACGGTCGCGATGTTCTGGGCGATCGTCCGATGCGGGAACAGCCCGACCTGCTGGATCACGTACCCGATGCCGCGTCGCAGCTCGGTCGGCTCGAGCGACGTGATGTCGACCTCGCCGATCGTGATGGTCCCGGCGCTGGGTTCGACCAGCCGGTTGATCATGCGCAGCGTCGTGGTCTTGCCGCAGCCCGACGGACCGATCAGCGCGACGATCGAACCCGCCTCGACGTCCAGGTCGAGGTGCTCCACCGCAGCGGGGCCGTCGTCACCGAAGCGCTTCGAGACCCCTTGCAGCCGGATCGCGCTGGCGTCAGGAATCGCGGTGCTCCGGAGCGGAGGTCTCGCCCGTCGGCGATTCGATCGAGCCGTCGGGGCGCCGCGCGAAGCGGGGCTGTCCGGCGGGGCTGACGGGCTCGTCGGTCGGCCAGGGCCAACCTCCGAACCCGGTCTCGCGGTAGTCGGCGAAGGCCTGTTCGATCTCGGCCTCGGTGTTCATGACGAACGGTCCGTACTGCGCGACCGGAGCGCCGATCGGGCGGCCCTGCAGGATCAGCACCTCGGCACCCGAGGTGGATCGCAGCGTCACGGGTTGGTCGCCGCTCACGACTGCGGCGGTCGAGGCGTCGAGCGTCTCGTCCGCGACATCGAGGTCGGTGCCCTCGAAGAAGTAGAGGGTCCGCACGGTGTCGGCGTGGTGGGTGACGGGCAGCTGCCAGCTGCCACCGGGGTCGAGGTGGATGTGCCAGATCGCGACGTCGGTGTCGTCACGGCTGGCCCACGAGCTCGGCGGCGGCGAGGGCGGCTGCGCGTCGTCGATCGCGCCGGCGATCACCGTGACCTGCGCGCCGTCGCCCTCGATGCGGGGGATGTCGCCGTCCCAGAGCATGGAGAAGTACGGCTCGGCGAGCTTGTCCTCGGGCGGCAGGTTCATCCAGATCTGGAACAGCTCGAGCGGGTTCGGGCGGTCGCGCTCGACCAGCGGGAACGTCTCGGCGTGCACGATGCCGCGTCCCGCGGTCAGCCACTGCACGTCGCCGCGCCCGAAGCGTGCAGCGGCGCCGAGGGAGTCGGAGTGGTCGATGAGCCCGCTGCGCACGTAGGTCACCGTCTCGAAGCCCCGGTGCGGGTGCTGCGGGAATCCCGGCACCACCTGTCCGTGGTACATCCGCCAGCCGTCCTTGCCCTCGAAGTCCGAACCCATCTGGCGGCCGTCGAGCGGGGCGTCGGGACCCAGGTCGAGGGTGCCTAGCGGGTAGTCGTCGAGGTGGTGGACGCAGAACAGGAACGGGTCGATCGTCGGCCAGCGGAACTCGATCGGCACGGTCTGCAGCACGGGCGACGCCATGGGTCGATGGTAGGGCGCCGTGCCGCTGCCGTCGCGGCAGACTGGACCGATGGACGTACGAGGCGCTCGGGTCGACAGCTGGCTGTGGGCGATCCGCCTGTTCAAGACGCGCAGCACCGCGTCGACCGCCTGCCGGGGCGGTCACGTCGAGGTGAACGGCCGGGCCGCGAAGCCGGCGACCCGTGTCGTCGCTGGCGATCGCGTCGTCGCCCGCGTGGGCGCGACACGTCGCGAGCTCGAGGTCGTCGAGACGATCGACAAGCGCGTGGGCGCGGCGATCGCCGCCACCTGCTTCATCGACCTCGCTCCCCCGCCGGAGCCGTCGTCCCAGCCGCCCAAGGACGCCGTGCGGGACCGCGGCGCGGGTCGTCCGACCAAGCGGGAGCGCCGACAGATCGACCGTCTCCGAGGGCGTGGGTGACCGCACGCTGCACCGGGTGGCGAGCCCGGGCTGAGAGACTGCACCGATGAGTGCTCCCCTGACGCTGCGGTTCGTGCTGTCCGAGACGGACCCGGACCGCCTTCCCGAGTCGCCCGCCGAGGTCGCGTTCGTCGGACGGTCGAACGTCGGCAAGTCCTCGCTGCTCAACGCACTCGGCAATCGCAAGGGCCTCGCCCACGTCTCGAAGACGCCCGGGCGCACGCAGCTGCTGAACCTGTTCGAAGTGACCTTCCAGGGTCGCAAGCAGCAGCCCGAGGAGGGTCAGCTCGGCCCGACGCTCATGGACTGCCCGGGCTACGGGTTCGCCGCGACGTCGAAGCAGGTGCGCCAGTCGTGGGGGCCGATGATCGAGCGCTACCTGCTCGAGCGCGAGGAGCTCACCATGATCATGGTGCTCGTCGACGGAGAGATCGGTCCGACGAAGCTCGATCTGCAGATGCTCGACTGGCTGCGGGCGAACGCCCTGCCCCACACGGTGATCGCGACCAAGCACGACAAGGTGAAGTCCGCGAAGCGTCAGAAGCGCCGCAAGGAGCTCGCCGAGGCGTGCGACCTGGAGCCCGGCGACGTGGTGTGGGTGAGCGCTGCGAAGAACGTCAACATCGACAAGCTGCGCGACCTGGTCCGCCTCTGGCTCGAGCTCACCTGAGCTCGGCGTCACTCGAAATCCGTCTCGGTGTCGGGGTGAGCACGCCAAAACCGAGACGGAATTCGGGATGGTGGCGTCAGATGGGCAGGTCGCCGGTCGCGGTGCGGGTGCTGCCGGAGTCGCGGTAGGCGGCGATGGTGCGCTGGGCGATGCGCATCTGGTGCACCTCGTCGGCGCCGTCCGCGAAGCGAGCCCAACGGGCGTGCTGGTACATGTGCGCCAGCGGAGTGTCGGTCGAGTAGCCGAGCGCGCCGTGCACCTGGATCGAACGGTCGATCACCCGGTTCAACATGTTCGCCACGAAGTGCTTGGCCATCGACACCTCGCTCTTGAAGTCGAGCCCGTGGTCGATGCGGTAGGCGGCGTGCAGCACCATCAGCTTCGACTGGTACAGCTCCATGGTCGAGTCCGCGATCATCCACTGGATGCCCTGCTTCTCGGCCAGGACCGAACCGTGGGCATACCGGTGCAGCGAGCGGTCGACCATCATGTCGAGCGCGGTCTCGGCCTGCGCGATCCAGCGCATGCAGTGCGCCAGCCGAGCGGGACCGAGACGGTACTGGCCGAGCAGGTGACCCTGACCGCGACCGCCCAGCATGTTGGCGTCGGGCACGCGCAGGTCCTCGATCACGATCTCGGAGTGGCCGGATCCGCCGTGCATGGTCTCGACCTCTCGCACGCGGTTCCAGCCCTCGGACGGGATGTCGACGATGAAGGCCGTGTTGGCCGCCTGGGGCAGGTCGGGGTTGTCCTCGGTGCGGGCGATGAGGATCGCGAACTTGGCACGACGGGCGTTCGAGATGAACCACTTGTGCCCGTTGATCACCCACTCCTCGCCGTCCTTGATGGCGGTGGTCCGGATGAGCGTCGGGTCGGAGCCGGCGACCTCGGGCTCGGTCATGGCGAAGCAGCTCATGGCGTAGCCGTCGCAGAGCGGCTTGAGGTACTTCTCCTTCTGCTCGTCGGTCGCCCAGTGCAGCAGGGTGTGCATGTTGCCCTCATCGGG
Source organism: Actinomycetes bacterium (assembly GCA_023389745.1). Classification (GTDB taxonomy): domain Bacteria; phylum Actinomycetota; class Acidimicrobiia; order Acidimicrobiales; family Microtrichaceae; genus JAFAFN01. Next base: position 27,249 of record JAEWED010000212.1, on the reverse strand, counting down.
CGCCTGGCAGTTCATGACGAACGGGCCGTAGTACGACTTGGCGGCCTCGGCCTGCACCATGGCGAGCTCGACGTGGCCGAGCCCCATGCCGCCCCACTCCTCGGGCATGTGCGGCAACCACAGCCCCGCGGCCTTCGCCTGGTCGCGCATGCCGAAGAGGATCTTGAGGTACTCGTCGCGCTCGATCTCGTCGGGGTCGCCGATGCGGGCCTCGCCGGGCTTGACGACCTCCTCGATGAAGGCGCGCACGCGCACGCGCAGCTCCTCGAGCTCCGGGGTGAGGGTGAAGTCGATCGACATCGCAGCGTCCTTCCGGTGGCGGCGTGATGCACGCGCATTAGGATTGAATATAGATGACTGACACGACCGATGCCGACGTTCCCTCACGGCTCGTGAGCGCCGCCGAGCGGCTCATCGCGCAACGGGGTCTCGAGGCCGTGTCGCTGCGAGAGGTCAACGCCGAGGCCGGCGTGGCCAACGCGAGCGCCGTGCAGTACCACTACGGCGGCCGGGCCGGCCTGATCCGGGCGATCCTGGCGAAGCACCACCCCGCCGTCGAAGCCCGTCGACATGCGCTGCTCGACCAGTTCGACGCCGACAGGTCGGACTGCGGCCCGTCCGACGGGAGCGACGCGGAGCTTCGCATCCTCTGCTGCGCGCTCGTGCGCCCGCTGGCCGCCGAGCTCGCCAATCCCGACGGCGGCCCGGGCTACCTGCAGGTCATGGCCGACCTGGCGACCCGCCCGGTGCCGGTGCTGTCCTCACAGAGCCTCGAGGACCCGAGCGACAGCACGTACCGCTGGCGTGCCCGGGTCGCTCCCCTGCTCTCCGAGGAGGGCGTGCGACTGCACCGACGTTTCACCGCCCTGCAGTTCAGCCTGGGCGAGCTGGCACGTCGTGCCCGCGACCCGCGACGCGCCGATGCCGCCGCGACCGACGACCGGTTGTTCACGAGCCACCTGATCGACCTGGTGACGGCGCTGCTGGCGGCGCCGGTGTCGTCGGAGACCTTGCGTCTCACCGCAGAGACCCGCTCAGCGCCCTCGGAGTGAGCCGATGCCCAGGTCGCCGTCGGCGCGGGTCGCGGCGCGCTCGGTCGGTGCGGTGCCGGGGCGCGGCGGTGCCGCCGCCGTCGCGGCCGTCTGCCCGGACGCAGCGGGCTCCGGAGACCGCGTCGCCGGCGTCGGTCCGTCGGCGGGAGTGCCCAGGTGGATGAACGCGACGATCCGTCCGGCAGGGCTGAGCCCCGCGGCAGCGCGGACCGACGCATCTCGCGCCGCCGAGCCCGTCCGCCACATCGCCCCCAGCCCCATCGCGCCTGCAGCGAGCAGGATCAGCTGGGCCGACGCCGCGACCGCAGCGGCCTGGTCATCGTGGGAGATCTTCTCGCCGCTGGGCTCGAGGCCCACCACGATCACCGTCGGGGTGTCGCCCACGTCCAGCGGGAACGCGGCGAGATCGGCGCCGGCGAGCACCAGGTGACGCCAGGGACGAAGTCCACCGTGGTCGGGCGCGGTGGCGGCGAGCTCCAACAAGGTCTCGAGTTGCGCGGCGGTCGGCCCCGGCGAGGTCAGCTTCTTGACCGAGTGTCGGTTCCGGATCGCTTCGATGACGTCCATCGGACTCCCGTGGAGGTGGGTTCGGTGACCAGTCTGGCAGGGCTCGGTGCCGGCGCGGCGCGGGCTCCCGAGGGGGCGCGGCCGATGTCACACCGAACTCCCTCGGGCCGCTCGTCGTGGTCGAAGTAGCCTCGTGACTTCGTCCCCGATCGCCCTGAGAGCCTCTCGTGACCCTGATCGCACGTGACCTCCGGGTCCAGATCGACAACAAGACCATCGTCGAGGGTGTCTCCTTCGACGTGCGGCCCGGCGACAAGGTCGGCCTCGTCGGCCGCAACGGCGCCGGGAAGACGACCCTGTTCCGTGTGCTCGGCGGCGCCAACGAACCGCATCGGGGCACCATCCGCCGGGCCGAGGCGACCGGCTACCTGTCGCAGGATCCGCGCAGCGATCACGTCCCGCCGGACACGAGCTGCCTGTCGCACGTCCTGTCCGGTCGTGGTCTCGACGAGGCGATGGCCCGCATCGAGAAGCTCACCGTCGCCATGGCCGAGGACGCGTCGGATCGGAACATCGCCCGCTTCTCCGAGGCGATGGAGCACTTCGAGGCGCTCGGCGGCTACGCGGCGGAGTCCGAGGCGCGTCGGCTGACCGCCGGCCTGGGTCTGGCGCCCGACCGGCTCGACCTGACCATCGGCGCGCTGTCGGGCGGCGAGCGCCGCCGGCTCGAGCTGGCCAGGATCCTCTTCGCCGGCAGCGAGCTGCTGCTGCTCGACGAGCCGACCAATCACCTCGACGCCGATGCCCGGGACTGGTTGCTGCAGTTCCTGGTCGACTTCCGTGGCGCGCTGATCGTGATCAGCCACGACCTCGGACTGCTCGACGAGTCGATCACCCGCGTCATGCACCTGGACCGTGACGGTGAGGACGACGTCGGCACGCTCGTCGAGTACCGCGGCACCTACTCGAAGTACCTCACCGACCGCGAGCTCGAAGAGGAACGTCTCGGCAAGCTGGCGGCGCGCCAGGCCAAGGAGATCAAGCGCCTGTCGGACCGTGCGGACGGCATGCGCGGTCAGAGCGGCAAGCGTGCGCGTGTCGCGAAGGGCCTCGACGTGCGAGCGGCCCGGCTAGAGGCCGAGCGGGTCGACGCGCCCGAGCAGCGGCGCAGCATCGCGGTCCGGCTCCCGGACCCGCCCCCGTCGGACCGCACGGTCCTCGAGGCATCCGAGCTCGCCAAGTCCTACGGCGAGCTCTCGGTCTTCTCCGACGTCAGCTTCGACATCGGCCGCGGCGAGCGGATGATCATCATGGGTCTCAACGGTGCGGGCAAGACGTCGCTGCTGAAACTGTTGGCGGGCACGAGCACCGCGGACCACGGCACGATCCACACCGGCTCGCGCACCACGATCGGCTACTACGCGCAGGAGCACGAGGGCATCGAGGACGGGAAGTCCCTGCTGGACCACATGCGCTCGACCGCACCGATCGGTGACACCGAGGCGCGCAGCGTGATGGGCATGTTCGGCCTGTCGGGCGACAAGGCGTTCCAGGACGCGGCGACGCTCTCGGGCGGTGAGAAGACACGTCTCGCCCTCGCGCAGCTCGTCGTCGGCGCCAACAACCTGCTGCTGCTCGACGAGCCGACCAACAACCTGGACCCCGCGTCGCGCACCGCGGTGGGCGACGCGTTCAGCCGTTGGCCCGGCACGATCATCCTGGTCAGCCACGACCCCGAGTTCGTCCGGGCACTGCAGCCCGACCGGGCGTTGACGATGCCCGAGGGGCAGATCGACCACTTCGACGAGTCCATGCTGGAGCTCGTCGAGCTGGCCTGACAGGCCAGGCCCGCAGCACGGGCTCAGTCGAGCGCGTCGCTCCCCCGTCAGCCGAGCGCGTCGGTGATGTCGAGCGTGCCGTCGTCCAAAAGAGTGACGGGCCGAGCGGCGACCACCGCGTCGACGGGGATCGGGCCGTAGACGTGCGGGAAGAGCTCGGAGCCGCCGCTGGTGTTCTCGTGGCGGATCTCGGCGTCGATCAACGCCGGTTCGATCGTGAGCAGCACGACATCCGCTCGATCGCGGTAGTACTTGTCGGCGGTGCGCTGGAGCTGGTCGGGGAACGAGCAGTGCACGAAGCCCTCCTGCTCGAGCGTGCGGTCGATCGACGACCTCCGGTAGAGCCGGTCACCGCTCAGCGCGGCGTGCCACTCGGGTGACAGAGCCAGATGGTGGATGTGACCGGTCGAAGGGCCGTCGTTGCTGTTGCTCATCGTGCTCATTGCGCTCCGAGTGCGTAGGCGGACATCGAGATCGAACCCATCGTGCATCCGTCGACGAGAGTCGTGCAGCCCTGGTCGTCGGCCGCCGCGAGCCCGGCCAGGTAGAGCAGCGGGACGAAGTGGTCGGTGGTCGGCACCGCCAGCGCGTAGTCCGGGTGGCCGACCAGCTCGAGGATGTCTGCCGGACGGTTCACCAGCAGCTCACGCGCAGCGTCGTCGAACCGGTACGCCCAGTCGGTCCCGTGGTCGACAGCGGCCCAGTCGACCATCCGGAGGTTGTGCACGACGTTCCCGCTGCCGAGCACCAGCACCCCCGCGTCGCGCAGCGGCGCGAGCCGCGCCGCCAGGTCGAGGTGGTACTCGAGCGGCTGCGTCGCGTCGATCGCGAGCTGCACGACCGGCACGTCGGCCCGGGGGAACATGTGGGTGAGCACCGACCACGTGCCGTGGTCGAGGCCCCAGCTGTCCTCGTCGATGCCGACCCAGGTGGGCTGGGCCAGCTCGGCGACCCTGCCCGCCAGCTCGGGGAGCCCCGGCGCCGGGTAGTCGACGGCGAAGAGCTGGTCGGGGAACCCGTAGAAGTCGTGGATGGTACGAGGTCGCGCCATCGCGGTCACCGCCGAGGCACCGATGAACCAGTGCGCCGAGATGCACAGCACCGCGGTGGGCGTCGGGATCCGCTCACCGAAGGCGCGCCACTCGGCGGTCCAGCGGTTGACCTCGAGGGCGTTCATCGGGTTGCCGTGCCCGATGAACGCCACCGGCATGCGCGGCGGCAGCGACGGTGCGAGGTCGTCAGGGCGATCGCCGAGCGTCATGTCGACAGCTTGCCCGACACGGTCGACCGCCGCCCCGCGGGGTGACGCTCAGAGGATGAACATCATCTCCTGGTAGGTCGGCAGCGGCCAGAGGTCATCGGCGATCAGCGTCTCGAGCTCGTCGGACGCGGCGCGCACGGCGTCCATGGCCGGCAGCAGGGTGTCGCGTGCGTACCGGGCGTCGTCGAGGGTCGAGGTGCCGCCCTCGTGCGCGATGCCCTCCTCGAGGGTGGCGATCCCGGCCAGGAGCGCGGTGGTCGCCGCCGTCACCGAGTCGAGGATCGTCGTGTCGGCGTCGTAGCCGATGGCGCGCAGGTTGGCGGCGGTCGCGGCGAGCTCACCCTGGTACCGCATGGCGGCGGGCAGGACGAGCGTCCGGGCGGTCTCGAGCGTCGAGCGGGCCTCGACGCCGATGCTGAGGTCGTACTGCTCCAGGTAGACCTCGTAGCGGCTGTTCAGCTCACGCTCGTTGAGCACGCCGTACTTCCCGAACAGCTCCACGGCCTCGGGCGAGCTCAGCTCCGGCAGCGCCTCGACGGCGGTGCGCAGGTTCTTGAGCCCGCGGGCCTCGGCCTCGACCTGCCAGTCGTCGGAGTAGCCGTCGCCGTTGAACACCACCGCGCCGTGATCGGTCATGATGCTCTCGAGCACCTTCTGCACGGCGCTGTTGAACTCGACGCCCTCGGCGGTGAGGCGCTCCAGCTCGGTCGCGATGACGTCGAGCGACTCGGCCATGATCGTGTTGATCGCGACCATCGGACCCGCGATCGACTGCGACGAGCCCGGTGCGCGGAACTCGAAGCGGTTGCCGGTGAACGCGAACGGGCTGGTGCGGTTCCGGTCACCCGGGTCCGACGGCAGCACCGGCAGGGTGTCGACGCCGATCGTGAGCGAGCCCTTCTCCTTCGAGGCGGTGGCGCCGCCCTTGGCGATCTGGTCGAACACGTCGGAGAGCTGGTCGCCGAGGAAGATCGAGATGATCGCCGGCGGTGCTTCGTTGGCGCCCAGGCGATGGTCGTTCGAGGCGGACGCCACGACCGAGCGCAGCACGCCGCCGTGCAGGTGCACCGCACGGATGACCGCCGCGCAGAACACCAGGAACTGCGCGTTCTCGTGCGGGGTGTCGCCGGGGTTGAGCAGGTTGCCCTGGGTCGTGTTGCCGAGCGAGAAGTTCACGTGCTTGCCGGAGCCGTTGACCCCCGCGAACGGCTTCTCGTGCAGCAGGCACTCCATGCCGTACTTCTCGGCCACGCGACGCAGCGTCACCATGAGCAGCTGCTGGTGGTCGGTGGCGATGTTGGCCTTCTCGAACACCGGAGCGATCTCGAACTGGCCAGGGGCGACCTCGTTGTGGCGGGTCTTCGCCGGGATGCCGAGCTTGAAGAGCTCTCGCTCGGCGTCGAGCATGAACGCGAGCACCCGCTCGGGGATGGCACCGAAGTAGTGGTCGTCGAACTCCTGGCCCTTGGGTGCCGGCGCACCGAAGAGGGTGCGGCCGCTGGCCATCAGGTCGGGTCGGCCGAAGAAGAAGTGCCGGTCGATCAGGAAGTACTCCTGCTCGGCGCCGGCGAACGACGACACGGCGCTGATGTCCTCGTGGCCGAAGAGCGCGAGCACCCGCTGGGCCTGCACGCTCAGCGCCTGCTGGGATCGCAGCAGCGGAGTCTTCTTGTCGAGCGCCTCGCCGGTCCACGACACGAAGACCGTCGGGATGCACAGCGTGTTCCCGTTCGGGTTCTCGAGGATGTACGCGGGGCTCGTGACGTCCCAGCCCGTGTAGCCACGGGCCTCGAAGGTCTGGCGCAACCCACCGTTGGGGAAGCTCGAGGCGTCGGGTTCGCCCTGGATCAGGGTCTTTCCGGCGAACTCGGCGATCGACGCGCCGTTGCCGTCGGGTTCGAGGAAGCTGTCGTGCTTCTCGGCGGTGAGCCCGGTGAGCGGGTAGAAGACGTGTGCGTAGTGGGTGGCACCCTTCTCGATCGCCCAGTCCTTCATCGCCGACGCGACGATGTCGGCGATCGACGGGTCGAGCGGCTCGGAGTGCTCCATGGTGGCGACGACCGAGTTGAACACCTGCTTCGGCAGGCGCTTCTGCATCACCGTGCGAGAGAAGACGTTCGAGGCGAACAGCTCGCCGGGTGCCTCGTCACCGGGGATCGGCTCGACCGTCGGGCGGTAGGTGCTGACGGCTTCGATCGCTCGCTGACGTGCTGAGACTGCGACCATGGGGGCTTCTCCTCGCGAAGGGATCCGGGGGTGCTCGGTGCACCCGCCCGGCGGGCGGACGGTCGTTGACGATCCGTCGGTCCACGCCAAAGGCTATGTGGTCGGGGTCGACGGCACCGAGTCGACCCCGCTCAGTCGCGCTCGGAGCGACCGACGATCTCGCCGCCGCGGAACACCGTCACAGGCCCGTCCTCGCTGACGACGATCACCGTGGCGAACGTGTCGTCGCTGCTGTAGCGCCGCCCTGCGGTGTGACGCATTCCTCGGTAGCCGGCGATCTCGGCCTCGGCCGCCGGGGTCGGGACGAGTCGGACGCCGAGCTCGCGCAGGGTGCCGCCGATGTCGAAGACCGCGGCGCCGTCGACCTGTGCGAGGGCATGGCTCAACGGCGCCAGATCCGCAGGACGGTCGATGTGCAGCTCCGGCGGGACCGGGAGCCGCAGCTGGAACGGACCCTCGCGCTCCACGTCGGGCCGATAGACCAGGATCGCCCCGATGCCGCGGGCGCCGAGGTCGTGCACCGCGAAGGTGAGCAGCTTGTTGAGCACTCGCCGGTCGCCCAGCTCGGAGCAGGCGGCCATCGTGTCGATCCACCCGGACACCGGCGGCTCGTGGTGCCACGCGAGCCCGTCGTAGCGGAGCACACCGAAGTCGCCGACCGCCCGGACGGTGCCCATCGGGTGGCGTTGCAGCAGTGTGCCCCCGGTCGCGCCGGCGAGCACGACCAGGTCGCGCTCGGAGCCCGCTGCGCGGTCGAAGACGACCGAGTCGTTGCTGCCGTCGGCCCACCGCACGAGCCAGCTCGACAGGCCATCCGCGAAGCGCCGGGCCTCGGGCAGCGGGAACGAGCCGATGCTGCGACGCACGACCTCGAGGTCGGTCGGGTCCTCCCACGCCTCTGGTGCGACCTGCGGGGCGACGACGCTGCCGAAGGTGGGCACACGGCGCTCGTGCACCGCGGGGTGCATGGCGTAGTCGAGCTCCTCGAGCACCAACGCGACGATGTGGTCGTCACCGCCGATGCGGAAGCCGATCTCGTCGAGCTCCTCGGCGAGTCGCCGGATGCGTCCGGGTGGGCGGAGCGTCCCCATCGACGTCAGGCGGACTTCTTGGGCGCGCGCTTCTTCGCCGGAGCCTTCTTCGCGGCCTTCTTGGCCGGCGGCGCGGCGCTGTCGACCGCCGCATCGTCGCCATCCGCATCGTCGCCAGCGTCGTCGTCCGACGAGGCACGGGAGCCCTTGGCCGCACGGACGCTCGCCTCGAGCGCGGCCATCAGGTCGACCACCGCGGCGTCGGGTGCGTCGTCGCCGACCGCCTCCTCGGTGATGTCGTCGCCCGCTGCCTTCTGCTCGATGAGCGAGCGCAGCTCGGCGGTGTAGGAGTCGTGGTAGCGCTCAGGGTCCCACTCCGAGGCGAGGCTCGTGATGATCTCGGTGGCGAGCTCGAGCTCCTTGGCCGACGGCGACACCTCGTCGGGGATGCCGGGCAGGGTGTCGCGCTCGACGACCTCGTCGGAGAAGCGCATGGTCGACATCGCCAGCGCGCCGTCGAGCGGACGGATCGCTGCCAGGTGCTGCTTGTTCCGCATGACCACCATGCCGATGCCGACGCGCTGCTGCTCCTCCATCGCTGTCGCCAGCAGCCCGTAGGCCTTCTCGGCGCCTTCGTCGGTCGGCACGAGCCAGTAGGTCTTCTCGTAGAAGATCGGGTCGATCGATTCGAGGTCGACGAAGTCCGAGATCTCGACCATCTTCGTCGCCCGCGGACGCAACGCCGCGATCTCCTCGGGGTCGAAGGTGACGTATCGGCCCGAGTCGACCTCGTAGCCGAGGGTGATGTCGGCCGAGGCGACCTTCTCTCCCGTCGACTTGGCGACCTTGTCGTAGCCGATGCGCGATCCGCTGTTCCGGTCGATCTGGTGGAAGTGCACCTTCTGGTCACGTGTCGCGGAGAAGGCCTTCACACCGATGTTGACCAACCCGAACGAGATCGATCCCCTCCACACCTGTTGCGGCATCTCCACGCACCCATCGTTCCGGCGCTGCGACCGCAGCGCGTGCCATGGCGACCATCGTACGGGCGAGTCGCCGTCCGCGGTCGATTCGGGTGCGGTGCGTCGCACGTGGCAACCTGTTGGGTCGGCCCGATCGGCGGCGACGACTTCAGGTTGTCGCTCTCCGCCCTTCCAGCGTCCCGACACCACCCCGCGACAGAAGAGCATCATGGACACCGAACACGACCTCCCGACCGACTCGCCCGAGCGAGGTTTCGCCGAGCTCGGGCTGCGTGACGAGCTGGTCGCGGTGCTCGACGATCTCGGCTACGAGGAGCCCACCCCGATCCAGCGTGCCGCTGTCCCGGCGATGCTCACCGGCGACGACATGCTCGGCAAGGCAGCCACCGGTACGGGCAAGACCGCGGCGTTCGCGCTGCCGATCCTGCACCGGATCGGTCCCGACGCCACGGCGAAGGACCCGACCGCCCTGATCCTGGTGCCGACGCGCGAGCTCGCGATGCAGGTCTCCGAGGCGGTGCACCGCTACGGACGGCGACTCGGCACCCGCGTCGTCCCGATCTACGGCGGCCAGCCGATCTTCCGTCAGCTGCGAGCACTCGACCAGGGCGTCGACGTCGTCGTCGCGACCCCCGGTCGTGCGATCGACCACCTGCAGCGCGGCACGCTGCGCCTGCACTCGATCCAGGTCGTGGTGCTCGACGAGGCCGACGAGATGCTCGACATGGGCTTCGCCGAGGACATCGAGACCATCCTCGACTCGGCCCCCGCCGACCGTCAGACCGTCCTGTTCTCGGCGACGATGCCGTCGCGGCTCAACGGCCTGGTGAACCGGCACCTGCACGATCCGGTCCGGATCGAGATCGAACGGACCGCTCCCGCCCCGGGCGACGCACCCAAGGTCACCCAGACCGCGTACGTCGTGCCGCGATCGCACAAGGCCGCGGCGCTCGGTCGCATCCTCGACGTCGAGATGCCCACTGCGGCCATCGTGTTCTGCCGGACCCGCAACGAGGTCGACCAGCTCGCCGAGACCCTCAACGGTCGCGGCTACCGCGCCGAGGGCCTGCACGGTGGAATGAGCCAGGAGCAGCGCGACCGGGTGATGGGCCGGCTGCGCAACGGCACGGCGGACCTGTTGCTCGCGACCGACGTCGCGGCACGGGGGCTCGACGTCGACACGCTCACCCACGTCGTGAACTACGACGTGCCCTCTGCACCCGAGGCGTATGTGCATCGCATCGGACGTGTGGGACGCGCCGGGCGAGAGGGCACCGCGATCACGCTCGCCGGACCACGCGAGCACCGGCTGCTCAAGAACATCGAGCGGGTCACCGGTCAGCACATCGACATCAGGAAGGTCCCGACGGTCGCTGATCTTCGCAGCCGGCGGCTCGAGCTGACGATGTCGAACATCTCCGAGATGCTCGACGGCGACGACCTGGACCAGTACCGGGTCGTGATCGACGCCCTGTCCGACGACCACGACATCGTCGAGATCGCACTCGCCGCGGTGAAGATGGCCCACGAGGCGACCGGCGCAGCCGCCGAGGACGACGTCGAGATCCCCGACGTGTCGGTGCGACGCGACCGCGACGACCGCAAGGGTCCCCGTCGTGACGACCGCGGCGACCGCGGCGGTGACCGAGGCGGCGATCGTCCCGAGCGCGGCAAGGGACGCCAGCGCCGTGGCCCGTCGCCGGGCATGGCCAAGGTGTTCATCAGTGCGGGACGAGAGGCGGGCATCCGTCCCCAGGACCTGGTGGGTGCGATCGCCAACGAGACCCGCCTCGAGGGACGTCAGATCGGCGCGATCGACATCGCACCGCGCTTCTCGCTCGTCGAGGTGCCGGAGGAGGCCGTCGACGAGGTGACCTGGGCGCTCAAGCGGACGACGCTCAAGGGACGCAAGGTCACGGTCCGCCGTGATCGTGGCCAGTCGTGAGTCGTCTCGAGGTCCCACAGGGCTCCTTCGCGCTGACCCGTGAGCCGGTGCGTCCCAAGGATCCGCTGCGGCCCTGGGACGCCGCCGACGAGCTGGTGCTGCAGCACATCGACGCACTCGACGGCGACGGTGGATCGATCCTGATCGTCAACGACGCACACGGCGCACTCAGCGTTGCGCTCGCGGCGCGTCGTCCGACGACGCTCACCGACTCCTACGTGTCGGTCCGCGCGATCCGGCGGAACCTCGCGGCGAACGACCTCTCCGCGGACGCCGTGACGATCGTCGACCCGCTCGCCGCCCTGCCCCGGCACCCGGACCTGGTGGTGCTGCGCGTGCCGAAGTCGCTGTCGATGCTGGAGTTCGAGCTGCGTCGCCTGGCCCGTGTCGTCGGACCGGACACCGTCGTGGTCGGCGCCGCGATGGCGAAGCACATCCACACGTCGACCCTCGAGGCGTTCGACCGCATCCTCGGCCCGACGACGACATCGCTCGCGACCCGCAAGGCGCGGCTCATCCACTGCCAGCCCTCGGCGGAGCGTGAGCCCGAGCCCGAGGAGTGGCCGCGTCGCTACACCGTCGAGCCTGGCCCGATCACGGTCGTGAACCAACCGTCGGGCTTCTCACCGACCCGCCTCGATGCCGGTACCGCGCTGTTCCTCGAGCACCTGCCAGAGGTCGGCGACGGCGACACGGTCATCGATCTCGGTTGCGGCAACGGCATCGTGGGCACCGTCGTCGCGCTCGACAGCCCCGGCGCCGACATCACCTTCATCGACGAGTCGTTCCTGGCGGTGGACTCCGCGCGGGCGACGTACCTGGCGAACACGGGTGCGGCGGTCGAGCACGCGGCTGGCGAGGCACGCTTCGTCGTCGGCGACGGCATCGCCCACCTGGCCGAGGACCCGCCGATCCCGAACGCCAGCGTGGACCTGATCCTGAACAACCCGCCGTTCCACGCCGACAACGCGCTCGGCGACGCGACGGCGTGGCAGATGTTCAGCGAGTCCCGCTCCGCGCTGCGTCCGGGTGGGGAGCTGTGGGTCGTCGGGAACCGACACCTGGCGTACCACGCCAAGCTGAAGCGCCTGTTCGGCAACTGCGACGTGGTCGGCAGCGACCCCAAGTTCGTCGTGTACCGAGCCGTCCGCCGCTGACGACAAGCGCTGACGACGAGCCGCTGGCGCCGCGACGCGCTGGCGCGAGGACGCCCTGGCGCGTCGCCGAACTGAGGGCTGCAGGCGACACGCGGTGTCGTCGGCAGCCCTGAGTTCGCGACACGGGCGACCTGGCAGCACGCACCGCTAGCGTCGACTCGTGGTTCGTCAGACCACCGACCGCTCCTCGCGTCGCCGTCGCCGCTTGGTGACGGTCGTCGTGGTGCTCGCCGTCGTGTCACCCGCGCTGCGCGATCGCGACAGCTTCCCGCTGTCGACGTACCCGATGTACGCCGGGGCCAGGGCGGACTCCGACGTGTTCTCGACCGTGGTCGGCGTCGATGCCAAGGGCGCTCGGGTCCCGTTGTCGCTACGGGCCATCGCCGGCACCGACGACGCGCTCGTCGCACAGGCCGAGGTCGAGCGACGGATCGGCGCCGGTGAGTCCGCGGCGTTGTGCCGCAACGTGGCGACGCAGGTGGCGGAGCGGGCCTCGGCGCACGTCGACCGGGTCGAGGTCGTGACCGAGCGCCACGACCTGGTCGCTCTGGTGTCCGGCGACGAGTCGCTGCTCGATCGGGACCTGCACGCCACCTGCGAGCCGCCCACATGACGCTCGGCAGCCCAGGGAACCTGGCCGGACGGATCGACGACTGGTTGTTCGTCGACGCCCCGGCGGAGCGTCTCGCTGTGCTGCGCGTGCTGGTGGGCGGCTTCGCGGTCGTCTACCTCGCCGTTCGGCTGCCCGTCTTCCTGGCGCTCGCGACACGTCGGGGTGTCGTCGAGGGGGTCGGCCCCCTCTGGTGGTTGGCAGAGCCGCTCCCGACCCCGGTCGTCGCTGCGTGGATGTGGGCGACGTTGCTGGTCGGCGTGCTCTTCACCGTCGGCCTGGCGACCCGGGTGATAGGACCCTGCTTCGCCGTGGGCGTGCTCCTGGCGACCACGTATCGCAGCTCGTGGGGCCAGGTGCTGTGGCTCGAGAACCTGATGGTCCTCCAGCTGCTCGTCGTCGGGTTCGCACGCAGCGGTGACGCATGGGCGGTCGGATCCCGGGCCCGACAGCCGCATGAGCCGGGCGCCAGCTACGGGTGGCCGCTCCGGCTCGCAGCGCTGCTCACGGTCACGACCTACGTGCTGTCGGGACTGTCCAAGTTCCGCGTCGGAGGGCTCGAGTGGATGTGGGGCGACACGCTTCGCAACCACATCGCCTTCTCGGCTGCCCGGCTGGAGCTCTTCGGCGAGACCGCGTCGCCGCTCGGTCGGCTGGTCGTGGCCCACGGCTGGCTGCTGCGGCCCTTCGCCGTCCTGGCGGTCGCGCTGGAGCTGGCGGCACCGGTCGCGCTCCTGGGCGGGCGACCCCGAACGGTCTGGGTCGTGCTGACCTGGACGATGCACGTCGCCATCGCCGCGCTCATGTTCGTGGTGTTCCCCTTCCCGGTGTCCGGTGTGGCGTTCGCGTGCTTCTACCGTCTGGAGAAGCTGCCGTCCGCGCTCAGACCTTCGTCGCTCGGATCGACGGCACGCTGACGAAGCGAGGGCTGGAAGTGACACGAGGTGTCGCTGTCAGCCCTGAGTCCAGGGCGCGACCACCCGATGGCAGCGTCGATCAGCGGCCACAGAGCCAGGCGATGACTCCGTTCGCTGCGGCGACGCCGGTGCTGAAGCTCGCCTGGAGCAGGTAACCGCCCGTCGGCGCGTCCCAGTCGAGCATCTCCCCTGCCACGAACGTGCCCGGTCGGCGGATCAGCATCAGCTGCTCGTCGACCTCGTCGAGGCGCACACCGCCCGATGTCGAGATCGCTCGCTCGATGCCCTCCGGGGCGAGCACCCGCACCGGTACGGACTTCGCGAGGGCGACCATCGCCGGATCGTCGCCAGGGATCTGGTTCGACGTCGCGTCGCGCAGCAGCGCGACCTTCGCTGCGTCGAGGCCGAGGTGGCGTCGCAGCACCGTCGCGATCGAGTCCTTGGGGCGACGTCGGGCGAGCCGAGCGGCGACCGCGTCGGCGTCGAGGTCGGGGAGCAGGTCGACGAGGAGCTCGGCCGAGCCGAACGCGTCGATCGCCTGGCGCAACTCGCGGGACACCGCGTAGAGCGCGCCACCCTCGAGCCCGGTGTCGGTGATCATCAGCTCACCTCGGGCCGACGCGGCGCCGACGCTGACCCCGATGTTCTTGATCGGGGTGCCGGCGTAGTCGCGCACCATGATCTCGGACCACTCGACGACGAACCCGTTGTTCGCCGGACGCAGCGGCGCGACGTCGACGTCGTGCGCGGTGAGCACGTCGGTCCAGGCGCCGTCGGATCCCGTGTTCGGCCAGCTCGCACCGCCCAACGCCAACACGGTGGCATCCGCGGTGACGGCGGCCCCGTCGGATGCGGCGGCATCCGATGCAGCAACGTCGAACCGCAGCGCGCCGTCGTCGTCCCAGCCGAGCCAACGGTGCCGGGTGCGGATGTCGACCCCGAGCTCCCCCAGTCGCGCGATCCACGCGTCGAGCAGCGCGTTGGCCCGGAACGCCGTAGGGAACACCCGTCCGCTCGATCCGACGAACGTGGACTGACCCAGGCCCTCGCACCACTCGATCAGGGCGGCTGGATCGAACGCCTCGAGCAGCGGCACGAGCTCGGTGGTCGCCTCGCCGTAGCGGGTCACGAACTGATCGAGGTCTTCGCTGTGGGTCAGGTTCAGCCCGCCGCGTCCGGCGACGAGGAACTTCCGGCCGAGCGCGGCCATGCGGTCGAAGAGCACGACGTCGAGCCCCGCAGCGGCGAGCCGCTCGGCCGCGATCATCCCGGCCGGTCCCCCACCGACGACGGCGACCGTGGCAGGCGACGTCATCGGGCAGAGGTGCCGGCGAAGCACGCCGAGATCGCCGGCAGCGTCGCTGCGAGATCCGCGCTCCAGTACGGCCAGTCGTGGATGCCGGGTCCCTCGTCGCTCCAGAGGTGGTCGATGCCGAGCTCCTCGAGCCGTCGATGCAGCGTGCAGGCAGTGTGCCACACCGCCCGCTCCACCAGGTCCTCACCGACCTCACCCTCTGTGAGCGGGCGGCCGTCGGGTGACGTCGCCGCGTGCGGACCGCCGGGCCGCCCGTCGCGGGTGCGCAGCTGCAGCTCGGTCGACGCCAGACGGTCGGCGAGGTCGACCGGGTTGTGCGCCCGCCAGTTGTCGAGGTGCTGGATCCGGTCGCCCCAGATGCAGCCGGGCTCTCCACCGTTGAGCGCCGAGAGAGCGTCGGCGAACACCCCGAAGTCGGGATCGACGATGTCGGCTGCCGGTGAGAACGCGGCGCAGAACCCGAACAGCTCGGGGTGCCGCGCCGAGTAGACGAGCGCCCCGTACCCGCCCATCGACAACCCGACGATCGCTCGACCGTTGCGGTCGGTGCGGGTGCGGTGGGTGCGCTCGACCCATCCGCGCAGCTCGACGAGGTGGTGGGTCTCCCACTGCTGGGTGCCGGGAGCGGGCTCCGCCCGGAACCAGTCGGTGTACCAGCCGCCGGGGCCGCAGTCGGGCATGACGACCCACGCGTCGAGGTCGGCGGTGAGCGACTCGGCCGACCCCGAGTCGGTCCAGGACCGGAAGTCGTCGTCGCCGCCGTGCAGCAGCCACAGCACGGGTCGCTCGAGCGCGTCCGCCCCCGTCGACGGCGAGAGGATCCGGAGCCAGGAGTCGGACTCGAGCACGTCGCTGGCCACGTGCAGCTCGGACAGTCGCGGCGACAGCGCGTCCTGATCGAGGACCCGCATCATCGGGCGCAGCTCACGACAGGCCTCGCGCGCAGCTCACGACGCGGGTTCCGGCGCGGCGCCGTCACCGTCCGACACGCCGCCGGTGGACCCGCCGCCGTCCGACGTGCCGGCCGTCGGCGCTGCGGATCCCGCCGCCGCGGCGTCGGTCAGCTCGGCACGCCCAGCGCCCGCGAGCAGCTGCACGAGCGCCAGGGGGATCAGGGTGAACAGGGCGATCAGCAGCACGACCTTGCCGGTCGGGAGGTTCCACACGACGAGCGTGAACGCCGCCACCACCAGGATGAACGCCCGGAAGAGGCCCAGGTGCCGGGCGACGAACGCCGGCACGGGGCCGAGGTCGACGGTGTTGCCGATCCCGCTGCCGCCCCGGCCGAGCAGCGCGTCCCACCAGCCGCGCACGCGTCGCGCCGGCGCCGAGGGCCCGACGAGCCAGGCGCCGGCGAGCAGCACGACGCCGATCGCGAGCAGCACCCGCAACGCCTGGATGAAGAAGCGGATCAGGGTGTCGTAGATCACCGCTGCGGCGTCCGCTCGTTGCACGAACTCCGGCAGATTGGTCAGGTAGACGTCGCGGGCGAACGCGAGCGCGATGAGCGTCAGCAGCATCGACAGCGTCACACCGACACCGACGCGCAACACGCCCTTGCGACGGTCGGGCGCGATGGCGATCGCGGCGATCAGGAACCCGAGGGCGAGCAGCACGCTGAACCACGAGATGCGGTCGAGCAGCCGCACGTACGTCTGTGCCTCGGCGAGCTGACGCGAGTCGATGATCTCGAAGTCCACGTTGATGCGGTCGGTGGGCACCCTCGAGGAGATGTTGATGCCGAACTGCTGGTCCACGGCCTTGAGCACCTCTTCGACGACCGGTCCCAACGAGATCACGACCTTGCCGTCCTTGGTCGAGACGGCGTTGCCGCCCTCGCCCGTGATCACCGCGACCAGCGCGTCGTGGCCTCGCCGGTTCGCCTCGACCCAGAGTCGTCGGAAGCGCTCGCTCTCGACCAGGCGCGTCGCCGCCTGGTGGATCAGGTTCTCGGCGCCCGAGGCGATCGGGGCGGCCAGGAACGCTGCTCGTTCGGGCAGCGCCTCGGCCGCGAGCGACTTGATGTCGAGCTCCGCAGCGACGGCGCTGGTGACGCGGGCGGACAGGGCCGAGGTGATGACGGGGTCCGACGCGAGGGGTTCGACCGTGCGGACGTAGCGGTCGGTGTCGAGCAGCTGGTTCCGCGTCCACACCGTGGCGGCCGCCATGGGCAGCAGCAGCGCGCCGAGCACCACGAAGACGATCGACGTGATCGCGCGTCGCTTGACCGAACGTGCGGCGTGCACCGCGGTGATGGTCTCGGCATCGGGCGCGGCGGCGTCGAGGCGTGCTCGAAGTGCGGCGTTCTCGGCCCGGAGCCGTTCGAGCTCGCTGGTGGCATCGATACGCTCGTCCGCCTGCGCAGCGGCGTCGTCAGCGGGAGCTGCCTCGTCGTCCTGCATGTGGGCTCCCTCTCACTCGTGCACGTCCGCCGCGGTACCGGCGGCGGCCCCTCGCGATCCTGTCTACTCCTCGTCGGCACCGGACCGGGACAGGTGAGCCAGAACCACCCTGACCGGGTGAGGCCGGACGGCGACCTGACCAGAGCGAGGCCACCCCGACGAGGCGGAAACGTCCAGATGGAATAGTTCCAGGTGAACAGATGTTGATGCCGGTGACACCCCCCCTCCCCACCACCCGAGACGAGGAGCCACCGATGAGCGACCTGATCGACATCCGCCGAGCCGAGGACCGGGCCCGGACCCGCATCGGCTGGCTCGACAGCAGCCACAGCTTCAGCTTCGGGCCGCACTACGACCGCGACAACACCCACCACGGCCTGCTGCTGGTCTCGAACGACGACCGTGTCGCCGCGGGCTCCGGCTTCGACACCCACCCCCACCGCGACATGGAGATCGTGACCTGGGTGCTGTCGGGTCGACTCGAGCACAAGGACTCCGAGGGCAACCACGGCGAGCTCTATCCGGGGCTGGCGCAGCGCATGAGCGCGGGGCGCGGCATCTGGCACTCCGAGATGAACCCCTCGTACACCGAGGACGTGCACTTCGTGCAGATGTGGGTGCTGCCCGACACCGAGTCGGTCGACCCCGGCTACGAGCAGATGGACATCAACGCCCAGCTCGACGCCGGTGGCCTGCAGCCGATCGCCTCCGGCAAGGGCCACGACGCCGCCATCTCGATCCGCCAGCGCGGCGCAGTGCTCTGGGGCGGCCGGCTGGGCCCGGACGAGGCCGTCGAGGTGCCCGACGGTCCGCACGTGCACCTGTTCGTCGCACGGGGAGCCACCGACCTCGAAGCCGCCGGCACGCTGCTCGAGGGCGACGCCGCCCGCCTGCTCGGCGCCGGCTCGCGGCGCTTGACCGCAGGCCCGGAGGGCGCCGAGGTGCTCGTGTGGGTGACCGACTGATGTCCCAGCCCGACCGGCCCGCCCAACTCGACCGAACCGTTCGGCCCGACGAGGCGACCATGCGGGCGTGGTCGGCGTTGCTCGTGGCACATCGTCGGCTCACCGCCGAGATGGACCGCGAGCTGCGCGAGCGCGTCGGCATGGACCTCGACGAGTACGACGTGCTGCACCAGCTGCAGCGCGCAGGCCGTCCCGTCCGAATGGGCGAGCTCGCCGAGCGAGTGCTCATCACACGCCCCACGGTCACCCGCCTGGTCGCCCGCCTGGTCGACCAGGGCTTGGTGGAGCGCGCCCAGGACGCCCAGGACCGCCGCACCGTGTGGGTGACCCTGTCCGACGAGGGCCGTGCGCGGCTCGCCGCGGCCGCCCTCGTGCACGGCGACGGCATCGCCCGCCTGGTCGGGGGACCCCTGCAGGGCTACGACGCCCCCGCGCTCGCCGAGGCGCTCGAATCGCTCGCCCCGAGCGCGCCGTAGCCTGGGGCCGTGCACGACCACTCCCCGACCGACGTCGATCGGTCCGACCCCGCGGCGCGCGCGTGGAGCGACGAGGCGATCCGCCGGGTCGAGGCCGAGGGTGTCCGCTCGGCCGACACCCACCTGCACCTGGTGCGTCTGCCCGGCAGCCCGGAGGTGCAGCTCTACCTCAAGGACGAATCCGCGCACCCGACGGGCTCGCTGAAGCACCGACTCGCCCGCTCGCTGTTCCTCTACGGGCTCGCGAACGGCTGGATCCGAGCCGGGACCACCGTCGTCGAGGCCTCCTCGGGCTCGACCGCGGTGTCCGAGGCCTACTTCGCGCGACTGCTCGACCTGGACTTCGTCGCGGTGATGCCGACCGGCACCAGCGCCGAGAAGGTGGAGCTGATCGAACGCCAGGGCGGCCGCTGTCGCTTCGTGGAGCGACCCGAGGACGTCGACGCCGTCGCCCGGGAGATCGCCGACGCGTGCGGCGGCCACTTCATGGACCAGTTCACCTACGCCGAACGGGCCACGGACTGGCGGGGCAACAACAACATCGCCGAATCGATCTTCCGTCAGCTCGAATCCGAGCACCACTCGGTGCCCGAGTGGATCGTGGTCGGCGCCGGCACCGGCGGCACCTCGGCGACGATCGGCCGCTACCTGCGCTACCGCCGTCACGCCACCAGGTTGGCGCTCGTCGACCCGGTCGGCTCGGCGTTCTTCGACGCCTGGGTCGACGGCGATCCCGGCGCGCGTGCCACCGGCCGATCGCTCATCGAGGGCATCGGCCGACCGCGTGTCGAGGCGTCGTTCGTGCCGACCGTCGTCGATCGCATGATCCAGGTGCACGACGCCGAGTCGATCGCCGCCATGCGCGTGCTGCGCGAACGCACGGGGCTCGACGTCGGCGGCTCGACCGGGACGAACCTGTGGGGCGCCATGTCGTTGATCGAGGAGATGCGGCGAAGCGGCCGGTCCGGTTCGGTCGTCAGCCTGATCTGCGACGGCGGCGAGCGCTACCGCGACACGTACTGCGACGACGACTGGGTCGCCGAGCACGGACTCGACCTGGGCCCGCCCACCGAGCGCGTGCGACGCCTGTTCGACGGGACGTGACCTGGACCACCCAGAATGGAGTCGGTCAGGAAGGCGCCAGCTAGGAGTGCGATGGCCCCGGCGGCACGTCGAGCTCGAAGCCGGTCTGGTCGACGTAGCACCAGAACCACTCCTCACCCGGCTCGAAGGAGCGGATGATCGGGTGGCCGCTGAGCATGTAGTGCCCGGTCGCGTGGCGGTTCGGCGAGTTGTCGCAGCAGCCGACGTGGCCGCACTGCTGGCACATGCGCAGGTGCACCCATGAGCTGCCGGTCTGCAGGCACTCGTGGCAGCCGTCGTCGGACGGCTCGACCGCTTCGATGGTGTCGAGATGTGTGCAGGTGCTCAACGTCTCCCCCGGTGTGTCGTCTGCCGCTCGACGGTGCGGTGCGTCGGTGAGCGGTCCGGACCGACTCTACGATGGCGGGCCACGAGTCGGCGGGACGACACGCCGCGACACCGGCACACAGACGGAGACCGATGCAGTTCAAGGAGCGCCTCGTCGAGGTGCTGCAGTCCGGTGACAGCGAGCAGCTGGCCGAGCTCCTCGCGTCCGACGAGGGGCAGGAGCAGCTGCCCGAGGTGTGGGCGCTCAAGACGCTCTCCGACGACGCAGGCGATCGCCACAAGGACAACTTCGCGCACACGGTCACCGTGGTCGCCCAGACCGGACCCGACGCCGACCTGGTGACGCGCCTCGCCGCGCTGTTCCACGACATCGGCAAGCCGGCGACGCGTCGCTTCGAGGGTGGCAAGGTCACCTTCCACCACCACGAGGCGACGGGGATCCGACTGCTGCGCCGACGCTTCGCGGCGCTGGGCTTCGACGAGCAGCTCACCGAAGACGTCGTCGTCACGATCACCGCCGCGGCCCGTGCGCAGTCCTACGACACCGACTGGACCGACGCGAGCGTGCGCCGCCTGCGCCTCGACGCGGGCGAGAACTGGGACCGTGCGATCCGCCTGGCCCACTCCGACGTCACCTCGCGCCACGCCGAGGTGCACCGCCGTGTGCACCGCTCGGTCGACGGGCTCACCGCACACCAGGAGTACGTCGCCGCCGAGGACGCCCGACGCGCGGAGCGACCCGCGGTGAACGGCGACCAGCTGCAGGCCGCCGGCATCGCCCCGGGGCCGGAGCTGGGTCGCATCCTGCGCTGGGTCCTCGAGGAGAATCGCGCCGGGCGTCTGCTCGACACCGACGACGCGCTCGCCGAGGTGCTCGCGCACCGCGACGACCCCGAGCCGCCCTGGGCCTGACGCCCGGACCGGGCGCCCTCGTGCTGGTATGTCGCTCAGTGCTGGTAGGTCGCTCAGTGCTGGTAGGTCGCGACGAGCAGTCCGCGGGCGATCGCCTTGAACGCCAGGTTGAACGCGACGACTGCGGCGCTGGCCTCGTCGTCGACGCCCAGGGTCTCGTCTCGCACGGCGTGCACCGCGAAGTAGTAGCGGTGCACCTGGTCGCCCTCGGGCGGCG
Organism: Actinomycetes bacterium; assembly: GCA_023389745.1. Lineage (GTDB taxonomy): Bacteria > Actinomycetota > Acidimicrobiia > Acidimicrobiales > Microtrichaceae > JAFAFN01. The sequence goes on along the minus strand of JAEWED010000212.1, from coordinate 6,004 downwards.
CTGCACCGTAGAAGTCCTTCGAGCTGGCGTCGTTGCGGATGTGGAACGCACCCGCGGGCAGCGGCCCACCGTTGCCCGCGCCGGCCGCGAGCTCGGTGACCTCCGCGGGGATGTCGACGAGGGTCCAGTGCCAGAAGCCCGACGGCGTCGGCGCGTCCGGGTCGTAGCACGACACCACGTAGCTCTTGGTCTCGGCGGGAGCGCCCGACCAGCTCAGCTGCGGCGACGTGTTGCCCTCGGCAGCGACCTGGGCGGCGGGCAGCGGCGCGCCGTCGGTCAGGTCGGTGCTCGTGACGCTGAGCGACGGCAGCGTCGGCAGCAGCTCGTAGGGGTCCGGTGCGACGGGGCGTTCGATCGACATGGAGTCTTCACCTCTCGGTCGGGGCAGAGCACACGGTACTCCCGCCCGGTGTCGCGCCGGACGTGACTGGGCCGGCCGGCGCACGACTGCAACAATGGCGCGCCGACGGCGGGGAGGGTGGCAGATGACCGAGTGGTGGCGCGGCCTGACGCGAGTGCTGGTGGCACTCGCGATCGTGGTGTCGATGGCCGGCGGGACCGAGGCGGGCGCTCAGGACCAGCGCTCGATCACCGTCATGGTCGGCGACCGCTTTCCCGAGGGCATGATGATCTCGGCCTGCCTCGACGGGGTCGAGCGCCGGGGCGGCGCCACCGCAGTGGCGGCGAGCACCGAGATCCTGGTGAGGGGACGGAGCCTCGGCACCGTCGCCGACGCGGTCGCCTGGCGCTCGGTCGCACCCGCTCCCGGGTGTCCGGGAGGGGTGTGGGCGGTCGTGCGACTCGATGTCGAGGACTTCGCATTCGAGGGGTATTCCGACGTGCCCGTCAACCAGTGGGGCGAGGCGCGGGTCGACCTGCGCGTCACGCTCGACGACGGCCCCCACGCCGGCGAGCTCCACGTCGGGTCCCGGCAGTTCAGGGTCCTCGACGGGCCGCCGCGGGGCAGCATCTCGACCCAGCAGATGACGCCGGACGGCTGGCGGATCACCGGGTACGCCGTCGATCCGACGGGCGCGGGTCCCGTGCGCCTGCGCTACACGGTGAGGGGGTGGAACGTCTTCGGCACCCCCCGGCTCCCGACGACCTGGTCGCAGATCCCCGTGCGGCGGGCCGACCGACCGGGGCAGCCACAGGACCCGACGTCGACATCGCCGTTCGCGGTCGAGGGGTTGAGAGGTGCCTACTGGTTCGACGAGGTGCTCCCCTTCGGTGAGGCCTGCGTGTACGCCCAGGACCCACGCGCGGCCAGCGATCGCCTCGACGCCTCGTCGATCCCGATCGGCTGCGTCGGCCAAGGGAGCAGTGACATCAGTGGCCTCCGCACCGCCCGGATCGACACCGTGCGCCTGTCCACCTGGGGGCCGCCGCTGCAGCAGGACCTGATCGTCACCGGCACGATGACCGATCCCTGGGTCGCGCCGGGCGAGCCGGGGCCGGTGCTGCGGGTCCGTGTCGAGGGGTCGGGTGAGTCGGTGTTGGTCCGCGCTCGCCCACGGCCGGACCTGGTCGGGCCGATGCCCGACCTCTCCGGTGCGTTCGAGTTCGTCGCGACCGTTCCCAGGGTCTCGCAGGGGATCAAGCGCATCTGCCTCTACGACCGCTCGACGACGCATCCACCGCAGTGGTCGGACTGGATGTGGCCACCGGACGCGACATTGGACTGCCGGGACGGGATGCCGGTGCCGAGCTCCGCGCCGTCGCCCGCGGTCGGTTTCCTCGACACCGTGACCGTCGACGGTCGTCGCGTGACCATGACCGGCTGGGCGCTGGATCGTGACGGGGGCACCCCGCGGGTGCTGCTCTCGTCGAACGGGCGGCTCATCGCGTTGACGACGCCGTCCTTGCCACGCCCGGACGTCCGGCGCGAGCACGGCGGCGACGGCCGCGCGGGCTTCTCGACCTCGGTCGAGCTGCCGCCGGGGTCGCATCTGATCTGCCCGGCGTTCGGCGACACGACCTACCCCGACCGCTGGGGCGGCGGGCCGTGCGCCTCGGTGGTGGTGAAGTAGCCCGCGACGACGACGGGTCGACCGGCCCGCCGAACCGGCCCGCCGGTCAACCCGCGCTGGCCTCGAACGGTTCGAGGCCGAGTCGCGCCCGCACCTCGGGGCGTCGCAGCGGCGGATCGACCTTCGGCGGCTGACGCCGCTCGGGCACCTGCTCGAGCAGGTGCCGGGTGATGTGGGCGATCTCGGCCGCCGCGGCGTCCATCGCCTCGACCACCTCGGGGTTCTTCGACGCCCGCAGTCCGGTCACCTTGCGGACGAACTGCACCGAGGCGGCGAGCACCTCGTCGTCGGTCGCCGGAGGTTCGAGCCCACGGAGCTCGGTGATGTTCCTGCACATGGCAGGAACGGTAGACCGACCGCTCCGCGCGACGATGTCGTGATGTCGGATCCTGTTCCCTGGTGGCGCAACGCGGTGATCTACCAGGTGTATCCACGCAGCTTCGCGGACGGCGACGGTGACGGCGTCGGCGACCTGGTCGGTGTGCGTGACCGTCTCGGTGCGATCGCCGACCTCGGTGTCGACGCCATCTGGCTGAGCCCGTTCTACCGCTCGCCCCAGGTCGACGGCGGCTACGACGTGTCGGACCACCGTGACGTCGATCCCCTCTTCGGCACGCTCGACGACGCGCAGCGACTGCTCGACGACGCACACGCCCTCGGGTTGCGCGTGATCGTGGACCTGGTGCCGAACCACACATCGTCGGAGCACCCGTGGTTCGTCGAGGCGCTCGCCGATGCATCGGGACCCGCGAGGGCGCGCTACGTGTTCCGGCCCGGTCGGGGCGAGGGCGGCACGCTCCCGCCGAACGACTGGCACAGCCTGTTCGGCGGAGCGGCCTGGTGTCGCGTCGACGCGCCCGACGGTCCACCCAGCTGGTACCTGCACCTGTTCGCCGCGGAGCAGCCCGACCTGGACTGGACCAACCCGGAGGTGCGCGACGAGTTCGTCGGCATCCTGCGCTTCTGGCTCGATCGCGGTGTCGACGGCTTCCGCATCGACGTGGCGCACGGCCTGGCGAAGGATCCCGAGCTGCCCGACCTCGAGGGCGAGTTCGCCACCGCCGGGCTGGCCCTGGTCGGACACCCCCACTGGGACCGCGACGAGGTGCACGAGATCTACCGGGAGTGGCGACTGATCGCGGACGACTACGACGGCGACCGGGTGTTCGTGGCCGAGGCCTACCTGAAGAGCCCCGAACGCCTGGCCCGCTACGTGCGTCCCGACGAGCTGCACACCGCATTCAACTTCCGCTTCCTCATGGCGTCGTGGCAGCCCGACGAGCTCCGAGAGGCGATCGTCGAGACGCTGCACACCCACGACGCCGTCGGCGCCCCGGCCACCTGGGTGTTGTCGAACCACGACGTGGTGCGTGAGGTGACCCGCTACGGCGGCGGCACGCTCGGCACACGACGAGCCCGTGCCGCGGCGCTGCTCATGCTGGCGCTGCCCGGCTCGGCGTACGTGTACCAGGGCGAGGAGCTCGGCCTGCCCGAGGTCGACGACCTGCCCGGCCACGTCCGTCAGGACCCGACCTACCACCGCACCGGCGGCGTCGACCCCGGGCGCGACGGATGTCGGGTGCCGCTGCCGTGGGAGGGCGACACCCCGCCGTTCGGCTTCAGCGGCGACCGCCTGGTCGAGCCCTGGCTGCCGCAACCCGCGGAGTGGTCGCGTCTCACGCGCCGCGCGCAGAGCGACGACCCGGCGTCGATGCTGCGCCTGTACGTGGATGCGCTGCACCGACGCAGGGCGATCGTCGCCGCCGCACCCGGACCGGAGCTGCGCTGGCTCGACGCGGGCGACGACGTGCTCGCGTTCGAACGCCCCGGCGGGTTCGTGTCGGTCACGAACCTCGCCGCGACGGCCGTGGACCTTGGTGCCGCGCCGAACGCGCTCGGCGGGGCCGAGCACGTGTTGTGCAGCGACCCGACCTGGGTGCGCGGCGACCCGTTGCCGAGCGACACCACGCTCTGGATCACGGGAGGCCCCTTCACGGACGGCCCGTTCACGGGAGGTCGTTGACACCGGACACTTCGCGCGATGTGATGGATGTCACATCGAGAGGAGTCTCGTTGTCCGGAACGTTGCGCACAGTTCGTCGTCCGTGGGCCATCGCCGCTCTGGTCGTGGCAGTCGTCTCCCTCGGCGCGTGCAGCTCCGACGACGACGGCGGTGCCGCTGCACTCACCTGGTACATCAACCCCGACAACGGCGGGCAGAAGACGCTCGCCGCCGAATGCTCCGAGGCCTCCGACGGCGCCTACCGGATCACCACCCAGATCCTGCCCAACGAGGCGGACTCGCAACGCGAGCAGCTCGTACGGCGGCTCGCCGCGGGCGACACCTCGGTCGACCTGATGAGCCTCGACCCGCCGTTCGTCGCCGAGTTCGCCAACGCCGGGTACCTGATGCCGGTCACCGACGAACAGGACGTCGCAGCGCTGACCGAGGGCGTGCTCGACGGACCCATGGAGACCGCGACCTGGGACGGTGAGCTCGTCGCGACGCCGTTCTGGGCCAACACCCAGCTGCTCTGGTACCGCAAGTCGGTCGCACAGGCAGCGGGCGTCGATCCGACCGCCGAGGACTTCACCTGGGACCGGATGATCGACGCCGCGGAGTCCCAGGAGAAGCGCATCGGGGTGCAGGGCCGCCGCTACGAGGGCTACATGGTCTGGATCAACGCGCTGGTCGCCTCGGGCGGCGGCGAGATCATCCGCGACACCGAGGCCGGTGTCGACGCGATCCCCTCGATGGCGTCACCGGCCGGCGATGCCGCGGCCGATGTGGTCGGTGGTCTGGCTCGCTCCCCGGCAGCGCCCGGCGACATGGCCACCGCCGGCGAGGAAGAGGCCCGGTCGCTGTTCCAGAGCGACTCGGGGTCGTTCATGGTGAACTGGCCCTACGTCTACGGCGCCGCGAGCTCGGCGGTCGACGACGGCTCGCTCGACGCTTCGGTGTTCGAGGACATCGGCTGGGCCCGCTACCCGAGGATCGACGCAGGCCGGGCCAGCGCTCCCCCGCTGGGCGGCATCAACCTGGCCATCGGTGCGTTCAGCGAGCACCAGGACGAGGCCCTCGACGCGGTGAAGTGCATCACGTCGGTCGAGAACAACGCGCAGTACATGGTCGAGGCCGGCAACCCCGCCGCCCGCAGCGCCGCCTACGACGATCCCGCCGTGAGAGAGGCGTTCCCGATGGCCGACCTGATCCGCGAGTCGATCGACGAGGCCGCCCCACGACCGATCACGCCGTACTACGGCGACGTGTCGACCTCGGTGCAGCGGACCTGGCACCCGTCGACGTCGGTTCGAGCTCCGTCGACGCCCGAGCGCACCGACACCTACATGTCCGAGGTCCTCCACGGGGAGCGTCTCCTGTGAGCACCACCGCAGAACCGACCGCTCCTGCGGCGGCGCCGATCGAGCAGCCCGGCGCCCGGGCGGACCGGTCGGACCGTCTGCACCACGAGCGGCGGCTGGGCCTGCGTCTCGCGGCACCGGCCTTCTTCGTCATGATCCTCGTGACGGCCTACCCGCTCGGCTACGCGCTGGTGCTGTCCCTCTACCGCTATCGCCTGACCGATCCGGACGGACGCGAGTTCGTCGGGTTGCAGAACTACGTGACGGTGCTGACCGATCCGGTCTGGTGGAGCGCCGTGCTGACCACCGCGATCATCACCGTGGTCAGCGTGCTGGTCGAGCTCGTCCTCGGCTTCGGCTTCGCCTGGGTGATGTTCCGGATCGTGCGGGGCCGTTCCTTCATCCGCACCGCGATCCTGGTGCCCTACGGCATCATCACCGTCGTGTCGGCGTTCGTGTGGCGCTACGCGTTCCAGCTCGACTCCGGGTTCGTGAACCAGTGGTTCGGGCTCGGCGACTTCAACTGGTTCGGAGAGCGCTGGTCGAGCCTCTTCGTCATCACCCTGTCCGAGATCTGGAAGACGACGCCGTTCATCTCGCTGCTGCTGCTC
>JAEWED010000146.1 GCA_023389745.1 Actinomycetes bacterium | reverse complement strand
TTGATCCGCTGGATCCACAGCTTGCGCATCTCGCCCTTGCGAGCACGACGGTCACGGAAGGCGTACTGCCCAGCGTGCATGACCGCCTCGTTGGCGGCGCGGAAGGTGCGGCTCCGGTTGCCGTAGTACCCCTTCGCCTTGCCGAGTACGGCGCGGCGCTTCTTCTTCGCGTGAACTCCACCCTTGACGCGTGCCATGGGGTGCTCCTTTCGTCAGTGGTGAGTGTCAGATGCCGAGCTGCTTGCGGGCACGACGGTCGTCGCCCTTGGAGAGCTCGAAGTCGCCGCTCAGGGAACGCTTCCGCTTCGAGGACTTCTTCTCGAGGATGTGGTTCAGGTTCGCCTTGCGACGGGTGAGCTTGCCGGTACCGGTGACCTTGTACCGCTTCTTCGCGCCGGAGCGCGTCTTCATCTTGGGCATGGGTGTTCCTCGTGGTGTGGCGGTCGTTGCGGGACGCAGACCGTCGGTGTGGTGGTGTTGCTGGCGACGTGGTGGCCGATCAGGCGTCGGTCGCGGGTGCCTCTTCGGGTGCCGGTGCCGGCTCGGGTGCGGGTGCCGCGTCGGTGGCCGGTGCGGGCGCTGCAGCAGTGGCCGGTGCGGGCGCTGCGGCAGCGGGCTCGGTCGCCGCATCGGCGTCGGCGGGTGCCGACTCCTCTGTGGCCTTCTTCGCCTGTGCTGCTGCCTCGGCCTGAGCCTTCTTGTCCGGCCCGAGCACCATGGTCATGTTGCGACCGTCCTGCTTCGGCATGATCTCGACCTTGCCCACCTCGGCGACCTCTTCGGCCACCCGGTCGAGGATGCGGCGACCCAGTTCGGGATGCTGCATCTCTCGGCCTCGGAACATGATCGTGATCTTGACCTTGTGACCTTCGCCGAGGAACTGGGCGACCTTGCGGGTCTTGGTGTCGAAGTCGCCGCCGCCGATCTTCGGGCGGTACTTCATCTCCTTGACCACGATGTTGGTCGCCTTCTTGCGGGACTCCTTCGCCCGCTGCTGCTCCTCGTACTTGAACTTCTTGAAGTCCATGGTCCGGCAGACCGGAGGGTTCGCATCGGGCGCGACCTCGACGAGGTCGAGCTCCATCGACCGTGCGATGGACTGGGCCTCGGGCAACGCCTTGATGCCCAGCTGCTGTCCGTCGGGATCGATCAGTCGGACCTCGCGTGCGCGGATCCGGTCGTTGACCCTGGTCTCGTCACCTGGTGAAGCTGCTATAGCCGATCACTCCTCAACATCACGTCCTTTCTGCAGGGATCGCGTCCGTACTCTGTGACAACGCCAGGCCGGTCGGACCGCTCCGCCCGGACACCGCTGCGAAAACGAAACGAGCGGATGCCGAGGCACCCGCTGACAGCGACCGGCTCGCCGGTCGACCGTGTGAGATCCTGGCGCACTCGACGTGGACAGGAGGGGCGGGAGCCCGCTTGGTCAGTTGTGGGGGCTACTGTACCAGCCGATCCGCCCGGGGCCAGCATCGGTTCCCCACCCCCTCTGGAGATCGACATGAGCTCACTGTGGACGCCCGACGGCGAACGACGTGTCCCGCCCGCGGCCGACGAGCCCGCTTCGTCGCCGACGAAGGCCCCCGACAGCGGCGATCCGCTCCGCGCTGCGGCCGAGGCGCTGGGTGTCGACCTCGACTCGCTGTCGCCCGAGGAGCGCCAGCAGCTGGCCGCCGAGCTCAACGAGATGATGCGGGTCCGCCAGGAGATCGGCGCCACACCGGCCGCCGAGATGATCAGCAACCACATGATCCGCTTCCTCGACCTGGCCACGATCTACCTCGAGACCGAGCCCCCGTCGTTCGGCGAGGCCGCCACCGCGATCGAGGCGTTCCGGGCCGTGCTCGACGGTGTCGGCGACCGCTTGGGCGACCAGCGGCCGATGCTCGCCGAGGCGCTCGGCCAGATCCAGATGATCTTCGTGCAGGTGAAGCAGGCCAGCGAGGGCGCCACCCCCGACGCCTGATCAGCCCAGCTGCACCAACCGGGTCGCCTCCCAGCGACCCTGGCGGCCCGGCACGACGTCGAAGCGGACGGTCACGCCCTCCGGGATGTCGCGGCTGCCGTCCGCGATGGCGGTGCAGTGGAACGGGAACCGGGTGCCGTCGACGCCCTCGACGGTGCCCAGGCCGACGGCCTCGTCGAACGCCGTCACCACGCCGGTGTGCTCCGGTGCCCGGGTCATGGGCTCAGTGGACGATCTTCGACAGCGGCAGTTCGATGATGTCGGTCGCCCCGGCATCCTTGAGGGCCGGGATCAGCACGTTGATCTCGTGCTTGGGCACGACCGTCTCGACGGCGTACCCCGCTGCGCCGTACAGCTCGTTGACCGTCGGGGTCTTCATCGCCGGCAGCTCCGCGATGACGGCCTCGAGCTGATCCGACGCGACGTTCAGCTTCACGAGGACCTTGCCGCGGGCCTCCATGACACCCAGCAGCAGCGTGAGGATCTGCTCCATCGCGTGGCGCTTCTCGGGGTCCTCGTAGGCCGCCCGGTTGGCGACGAGCTCGGTGTAGGAGATCAGGACCTCGTCGATGATCCGCAGCCCGGCGGCGCGCAGCGCACGGCCGGTCTCGGTGATCTCGATGATGCAGTCGACGATGTCGGGCACCTTGGCCTCGGTGGCGCCGTAGGACAGGCGGATGTCGGCGTCGACGCCCATCGACTCGAAGTAGCGGCGCGTGAGGCCCATGTACTCCGTCGAGACCCGCACACCGGCCGGCAGGTCGGCGGCGCACTGGTACGGCGAGTCCTCGGGCACCGCGAGCACGACCTTGATCGGCTTGCTCGTCGCCTTGGAGTAGCGGAGCTCGCCCAGGCTGACGACGTCCGAGCCGGTCTCCTCGACCCAGTCACGCCCGGTGATGCCCAGGTCGAACAACCCGTCGGCCACGTAGGTCGGGATCTCCTGGGGGCGCAGGATCCGCACGCTGTCGATGCGGGGGTCGGAGATGTTCGCCTTGTAGTTGACCTCGGAGCTCCGCTGCACGCCCAGATCGGCGGCCTCGAACAGTTCCATCGTCGCCTTCTCGAGCGAACCCTTGGGGAGGACGAGCTTCAGCACGTGTCGAGGGTACTCCCGGGGCACCCTCGACCAAGAAGTCGGTTCCCCGACACCGGGGCACCACGGCCGGGCGGGGCGTGAATGATATGTCGGCACGAACCCCTTGTGGTGGATGCACCGTTCTGCGTACGCTCTGCGGCGTTGCCCGGCACTGTGCAGTGTCGCTGGGGAGGGCGTGTCGCAAGGGGTGGACACGTTGGCGAACACCAGACACCTGACCGAGCCACCGTGGCGGACTGGCGACAGGGCAACACTCGGAATCGGGCCGGACCTCGGCCCGGGGCGACCGAAGGGGCATTGACATGGCGAACCTGATCTCTCTCGAACCCGTCGCGCTCGACCTGCCGGAGGAGGTTCCGGAAGCGGCGCGCACGGGCACCACGGCGCTGGTGGTTCGCACCGGGCATCCGCTGACGGCGTTGCTGACCGACCTCGAGGAGCGCTTCTTCCCCGAGGCACCCACGCTGTTCGACCTGCCCGAGGCCGCGGACCTGTTCACCTTCCTGGTGATCGCCGTCGACGGCTACGTGCGCCACGTGGTGCGGGTGTCCGCACCCGTGCTCGTCGGCCGGCCCGACCTGCTGCCGTTCTTCGTGACCGATCTGGTCGATGCCGATCCCGATCTGACCCTCGACGACGTGCGTTCGTACTACGACGACCAGGACATCAAGATCGAACGCGTGCTCGGCGTCGAGACGCAGTTCCGGCTGGGCGCGCAGCTCGAGCCGGTGCGTTCGGCGGACCTGGCGTACCTGTCGCTGTTCAAGCTCGTCGACGACTTCGCCTGCGCCGGGGTCGTCGCCCACCTGAACGGCGCCGCCATGACGTCGTTCAAGCGCATCGGCCTCGACTGGCAGCCGTTCGCCGGCCGAGTCGATCTCCGCACGCCGACGATCAAGGACGACGGCACGGTCGGCTTCGACGACGAGTACCACCCCGTCTACATGCCGCTCGGCACGAACGTGGAGCTGCTGCGAGGCCTCTCGGCCTTCACGCCGCCGATGTTCTGGCTCTGAGCGACCGTCCCCGGCTCGGGTCAGGACGCGCTGACCCGAGCTCCGGGGACTCGAAGTGCCCGGAGCGCAGGGACCCCGGTGCTCAGGGGGTCGCGCCCCAGGGCTCCGACATGTAGGGAGCGATCACGAGCGCGGCGACCGGCTCCTTCTCGCAGCTGGTCCCCACGACCACCGAGTGCTGCTCCAGGTGCTCCAGGGAGCGCGCGGTGCAGATCGAGTGCAGCGACGCGGCCAGCTCTTCGCGGACGGTGGCCTCGCTGCGCCCCTCGTGCTCGACGAAGAGGCCTCGGCCGTCCGAGGGGTCCTGGACCCACGCGACGCCCGCCCACGCCTCTTCCCCGAAGCGCTCGGCGCTCTCGAAGGCCCACACGGCGTAGAGGCGGTCGCCCCAGCCACCGCTGCCGACGATGCGTCGCGGCTCACGCAGATCGATGACACCTGCAGGTTCGGGCGTGACCGTCGTCCCGGGAGGGATCACGCTGGAGAGCCGGACGAGGTTGTAGTTCGCCACCCCCACCGAGACGAGTGCGTCGTCGAACGCAGCGAGCGAAGTCGGTCCCGTTCCCACGGCTCCGACGACGTTGATGGACAGTGAAGCGTCCCGACCCACAGTGCGGTCTGGGAGCGCCCGCCCCGGCACTTCCACGATTCCCATCAGGCAACGGTAGCGACACTCCCTGCCTGGATGGCGAATCCCCGGCGGCAACCACCGACGGAGGGTTGGCCCGGAAGGTCGCCTGTGATTGACTCTTCGCAACATCGGTTCACATCATCCGGGCCCTGCACCACCGTGCGGCTGGGGAGGGCGTGTCACCCAGAGGCGGACACGTTGGCCAACGAACAGCGTCAGAGATCCCTCGCCCCGACCTCTCGGGTGGACGACACCGAGGTCGCAGCGTCGCCGACCGGCGGCCCTGACGACGGCCTGCTGGTCGCCGGCGTCGCGGTCCCCCGGCTCCCGCCCGAGCTGCGGGCGCAGCTTGCCGAGCGCCGCCTGGCCGTGGTGTCCGGGGGCGACGCGCTGCGCCGCTTGAGCATCCTGGCCGTCGTGCTCGTCGCGAGCACGACGATCGCCGTGCTCGTGAACCACCCGATCACCTGGGTCCTGCACGCCGTCGTCGCCGGCGTCGTGCTCACCTCGCTCATCGCCGCGGAGCACGAGGCGCTGCACGGCTCGATGTTCGATGCGCCCTGGGCGAACCACGTCGTCGGAGCAGTCTGCGGTGCGCTCTGCCTGACCCCGTACTCCGCCTATCGGACCTACCACCTGAAGCACCACCAGAACACGCACGTCGTCGACGACGTCGAGCCGATCGTGGTGGTCCGCTCACGTGGCGGTCTGATCGGCGCACTGCTGTTCGCAACCGTCGGACTCGCCGCAGTGCTCTGGGCACGCCTGGCCGCGTCGCTGTTCGGACGGGGGTTCGCGGGTGAGCGCCGGTTCCGTCGCCGGTCGATCGACGCGCTCACCGCCGTCGTGTCGATCGGGTTCCTGGTGGTGCTGGCGGTGCTCGCCGCCCGCTGGGGCATCGGGTTCGTCGCCCTGCTCGTGGGTGCACCGCTCCTGGTCTTCAACGTGCTGTCGGCCGCCACCTTCTTCCCCGAGCACTACGAGTGCGCCTACGGCCCCGACATCGCCTGGAACACCACCCGCACCACTCGCACCAACTCGTTGACCAGGTTCGTGCTGTGGAACGCGAACCTCCACAC
>JAEWED010000086.1 GCA_023389745.1 Actinomycetes bacterium | reverse complement strand
AGCTCGTCGACCACGACGAGGATGAACGGCAGCCGCTGCAGGTTGCGCTCCTCGCCGAAGTCCCTGGTCAGGTCGCCCCGGTCGAACGCGGCGTTGTAGCCACCGATGTCGCGCACGCCGATCTCGGAGAGCAGGTCGTAGCGCCGCTCCATCTCCTTGACCGCCCAGTTCAGGGCGTTGGCGGCCTTCTTCGGGTTCGTCACGACCTGGGTCAGCAGGTGCGGGATGCGGTTGTACTGGGTGAGCTCGACCTGCTTCGGGTCGATGAGGATCATCCGCACCTGTTCGGGCGTGGCCCGCATGAGGATCGACGTGATGATCGAGTTGATGCACGACGACTTGCCGGCGCCGGTCTGGCCGGCGATGAGCATGTGGGGCATCTTGGCCAGGTTCATGAGGACGGCCGTGCCCTCGATGTCGCGGCCGACGCCGACCTCGAGCGGGTGGGTCGCCCGGTGCGCCTCTTCCGAGGCCAGGATGTCGCCCAGGTTGACCACCTGGCGGTCCTTGTTCGGGACCTCGACGCCGATCGCCTGGCGGCCCGGGATGGGTGCCAGGATGCGGACGTCCGGCGACGCCATGGCGTACGCGATGTCCTTGTGCAGGCTGGTCAGGCGGGCGACCTTGACGCCGACGCCGAGCTCGAGCTCGTAGCGGGTGACGGTCGGTCCGACGACCATGCCGATCAGGCGGGTCTCGACGCCGTGCTCGGCGAGGGCGCCCTCGAGCACCCGGCCGCGTGCCTCGACCGCCTTGGTGTCGACCGTGCGCTTGCCGGACAGGCCCAGCAGCTTCTTCGGCGGCAGGCGCCAGGCGGAGCCCTCGGCCCCAGGCCCCAGGCCGATCTCGAGCTGCTCGGTCTTCGACGGGTCGCCGTCGTAGGGCTGGGCGTCGGCGACGACCACCGCGACGTCGCCGGGAGCGGCGACGGGCTCGTCCTTCTTCTTGCGGGGCTTCGCCTTCGCCTTCGGCGGGGCGTCGGCGTCCTGGTCGAACAGCGCCGGTGACGTGTCGTCGGCGCCGTCGGTCAGGTCGACCTCTGGACCGAGGTTGAACAGGTCGGAGACCCAGTCGCGCAGCGCGTGCACCACGGGCGCCGTCGCCTCGGCGACCGCGGCCCACATCTGGCGCAGCGACCAGCCGCTGATCAGGCTCGCGGCGACCAGTCCGAGCAGGACCAGCACCGCCAGCGCACCCCAGCGGCCGACGAGCAGCGCGAGGCCGCCGGGAACCGCTCCCAGCAGGCCGCCACCCGCTGAGTAGGCACCGAAGCCGAACTCGTCGAGCGTGCGCTCCTCGGCGAGGAACAGGTCGAGCAGTCCGGCGGCCACGATCACGCCCAGGCCCACGCCCAGCCAACGCAGCGCCGGGGACCGGTGCTCGCCGTCGGTGATCTCGTCCGTCGGTTCTGCGGGCGCCTTGGGGCCGCGGATCAGCAACACGCCGAGCGCCACGAGGGCGGGCGGCACCAGGATCTCGAGGCGGCCGACCAGCGCGCCGGTCAGGTCGCCGAGCGAGGAGCCGACCACTCCCCCGGCGTCGCTGTAGACGCCGACGCCGACCAGCACGGCGAGGATGAGCACCGCGACGCCCCACAGGTCGTGCCCGTGGCCGTCGACGAGGTGGCGCAGCAGCCCGGGCTGTTGCGCCGCGGCAGCGGAGCGGGTCGTCTTCGCCGTCCGGGAGGACGATGAGGTGCGCGTGGTGGTCGACTTCTTCGCCGACGACGAGCGCGACGAACCCGATCGGGCGGCCGGCTGCTTGCGCGTGCTCTTGCTGGAGGAGGTCTTCTGTCGGGTTGCCACGCCTCGACCACGGTACTCAGCCGCACCGACAGCGGCGCGGCACTGAGCGAGTGACGCCTGTTCAGGCCTCGAGCACCACGGGAACGATCATGGGGCGGCGACGGGTCCGGTCCGCCACGAATCCCCCCGAGGCTCGGCGTACGGTTCGTTCGAGCCCGGGCACGTCCGCGTTGTCGGCGAGCGCCTTGTCGACCGAGGCACGGACTCGCTCGCCGAGCTCCTTGAGCAGCTCCCCCGCCTCGGGCTCGTAGATCCAGCCGCGGGTCGCGATCTCCGGACCGGACACGAGCCGGCGCTTCTTGCGGTCGACGCAGACGATGACGGCGACGACGCCGTCGTCCGCGAGGATCCGACGGTCGCGCAGCACGCCGGTGCCGATGTCGCCGACGGTGCCGTGCACGTAGACGTACTCCGCCGGCACCCGGCCCACGGGCCGCAGCCCGTCGTCGTCGAGCACCAGCCGGTCCCCGTCCTCGGCGATCAGGATGCGGTCCTCTCGCATGCCCATGACCGCGGCCAGACGGGAGTGCGCCACCAGGTGGTGGTACTCGCCGTGCACGGGCACGAACCAGTCGGGCTTCGCGATCGAGTGGTAGAGCTTCAGCTCCTCGGCCTTGGCGTGACCCGTCGCGTGCACATCGGACAGCCCCGAGTGCACGACGTCGGCACCCTGGCGGAAGAGGTTGTCGATCACCTTGGTCACGGCGTTCTCGTTGCCGGGGATCGGGTGCGACGACAGGATCACCGTGTCGTCGGGGGTGACCTTGAGCCAGCGGTTCTCGTTCGCGGCGAGCAGCGTGAGCGCGGACATCGGCTCGCCCTGGGAGCCGGTGGAGAGCACGAGCACCTGGCCCGGCTCGTAGCGGTCGACCTGCTCGATGTCGATCAAGGCCGTGTCGGGGATGGTCAGCAGCCCCATCTCGCGGGCCATCGTGATGTTCTTCTTCATCGAGCGACCCAGTGGCGCGATGACCCGGCCGAACTGGATCGCCGCGTCGGCGAGCTGCTGGATCCGGTGGATGTGGCTCGCGAAGCAGGCGATGATCAGCCGGCGCCCCTCGAGCTCGTGCATCAGGCCGTAGAGCACCTTGCCGACGCTCGTCTCGGAGCGTGAGTGACCCGCCTGGTCGGCGTTGGTCGAGTCTGCGAGCAGCAGCCGGATGCCCTCGCCGTCGGCGAGCGCGCCGATGCGGGACAGGTTGGTCAGGCGACCGTCGACGGGCGTCAGGTCGATCTTGAAGTCACCGGTGTGCAGGATCGTGCCCTGCGGGGTGTGGATCGCGGTCGCGACACCCTGGGGCACCGAGTGGGTCGCCGGGATGAACTCGACGTCGAAGGGTCCGATCTCCCAGCGGTCGCCGTCCTCGACCACGTTGAGGTCGGTGCGCTTGAGCAGCCCGGCCTCTTCGATGCGTCCCTTGGCCAGGCCGAGGGTGAGCTCGGTGCCGAACAGCGGGAACGACGCCTCGCGCAGCAGGTACGACAGCGCGCCGATGTGGTCCTCGTGGCCGTGGGTGAGCACGCAGCCGACGATGTCGTCGGCACGCTCGACGAGCCAGGTGAAGTCCGGCAGCACCAGGTCGACGCCGAGCATGTCGTTGTCGGGGAACATCAGTCCGCAGTCGATGAGCAGCAACGAGCCGTCGATCTCGATCACGGCGCAGTTGCGGCCGATCTCTCCGAGACCGCCGAGGAAGGTGATGTGGACGGGAGCTGGCATCAGTTGAGGTCCTCGAGCACCCGACGGGCGCGGTCGGCGAGATCTGCTGGGACGGGACCGAGCGGTGGCCGGCACTCGCCGACCTTGAGCCCGAGCACCTTCAGCAGCGTCTTCGTGGGGATGGGGTTCGGGGCGTCGTCGCTGCCCTGGTAGTCGTACGAGGCGAGCAGGCCGGCGTTGATTCGTCGGGCGGCGTCGATGTCGCCCTTGAAGAACGCATCGATCATCTCGCCGAGCTGACGGCCCACCCAGTGCGACGCCACCGAGATCACGCCGACGGCACCGATGGACAGCAACGGGAGCGTCAGCGGGTCATCACCGCTGTAGACCTCGAAGCCCGACGGTGCGCGTGCGATCAGGCGTGCCGTCTCGGCGGGGTCGCCCGCGGCGTCCTTGAGGCCGACGATGTTGGGCACCTCGTCCGCGAGCCGCAGGACCGTCTCGGTCTCGAGGCCACGGCCCGTGCGCTTGGGCACGTCGTAGAGCACGACCGGCAGGTCGGTCGCCGCAGCCACCGCCCTGAAGTGGGCGTCGAGGCCCGCCTGCGAGGGCCGGTTGTAGTACGGCACGACCGAGAGGATCGCGTCGACGCCGGTCTCGGTGGCCCGACGGGTCTGCTCGACCGCGGTGGCCGTCGAGTTGGAGCCGGCACCGGCGATCACGGGGATCGACACCGCCTCGCTGACCTTGCGGAACAGCACCAGCTCCTCGGACTCGGTCAGCGTCGGGCTCTCGCCGGTGGTGCCGGCGAGCACGATGCCGTCGCTGCCGTTCTCGGCCAGCCAGTTCGCGAGCTCGACGGCGGCGTCGAGGTCCAGGTCGCCACGCTCGTCGAACGGCGTGACCATGGCGGTGATGACTCGGCCCAGGGTGGGACTCATTCGTTCTCTCCGTTCTGGGTGGTGGGCACGTACTGCGGCAGCGGTTCGGTCGACCGTTCGCGGCCGAGGGTGACGAGCAGCTGCTCGTGCAGCTCGAACCACACCCCGTGATAGGAGTCCACCGTCGGCTTCGCGATCCACTCGGTTCGTCCCGCAGCGACGTGCTCGTGTGCCCTCGTCAGTCGCTCCACGTACGTGCCGAAACGGTCCGAGGTGTCGGCAAGGGCGTCGAGGACCGGCACGGTGCGCCGGTGCAGCGCGTCGAGACGGGCGAGCACGGCGGCGTCACGGGCAGCGTCGCTGTGGTCGTTGGGGACGAGTTGACCGTCGACCGACACGGTCTGCCAGTCGGTGCACACCGCGAGCAGCTCGCTGTTGAGCGGCAGGAACCCGCGGTAGCACGCCTCGAGCTGGCCGTGCGCGCCGGCGGCGTGCACCTCTGCCTGCAGCAGCTGCTCGCCGTGTCGACGACCCGCCGGGGTGAGGCTCCACCCCGCGGCGAGACCGCTGCGCAACTGCACCCATCCCGCCGCTGCGAGCAGGTCCATCTGGGCGTCGACGCGGTCGGGTTCGAGCTCGAGGCGATCCGCGATGACCGCCGACGGTGCGAACGCCTTCAACCGCAGCAGGAGCAGCACCGAAGCCACGGAGTCGTCGGACATCGCGGCCCAGTCTAGATGGAGGTCGGGTCGCCCCCTGAGACGACCCGACCCCGCGCCGCGCTGAGGAGGCGCCGTGCTCAGGAGGCGGCGAAGTCGGCGCCGGTGAGCGCGAACTGCTCGTACTCCTCGCCGGTGTCGATCCAGTCCTCGAACTGGATGACGCCGATCTCTTCGAAGCGGTGACGCAGCCACTTGTCGTTGCGGTCGAGCAGGCCGAGCTTCTTGCAGTTCGGCACGATCTTCGAGAACAGCATCATCTGGAACATCTGACGGGTCTCGGTCTGCATGACGAGCTGGATCGCCTCCTTGACCGGCACGCCCAGGTGCTCCCAGACCTCCTGCTGCAGGAACCGGTCGCGCATGCGGACCGCCGCTTCGAAGGCGAACTGCTGACGCTCGAAGATCTCGGCGTCGCTGAGCCCCTCGTAGAACTCCTTGAGCGACAGCACCCCGAACGCGACGTGGCGGGCCTCGTCGCTCATGACGTAGCGCAGCAGCTGCTTCAGCAGGGGCTCGGTCGTCATCATGTGCATGAAGCCGAAGGCCGCCAGGGCCAGGCCCTCGACCATGATCTGCATGCCCAGGTAGGTCATGTCCCAGCGGCTGTCGTTGACGATGTCGTCGAGCAGCATCTTCAGGTGGGCGTTGACCGGGTAGTGCCCGGACAGCTTCGTGTCGAGGTACTTGGCGAACACCTCGACGTGACGGGCCTCGTCCATCACCTGGGTCGACGCGTAGTACTTGGCGTCGATCCACGGGACCGTCTCGACGATCTTGGCGGTGCAGATCAGCGCACCCTGCTCGCCGTGGAGGAACTGCGAGAGCATCCAGTTCTGGGACTGCACGCCGAAGTTCAGCCACTCGGCGTCGCCCCACTTCTCGAAGGCGGTGCCCTTGACGTCGACGTCGATCATGTCGCCGCCGTACATGGCCTCGGAGTTCGCGATGACGACGGCTTCCTGGTCGACCTCGGTGTCCCACGGCAGGTCGGTCTCGCCGTTCCACATCGACGTCTTGGCCTTCTCGTAGAGCTTCTCGAGCGGCGGACGGGCACCCTTCTCGTAGTCCCACGTGAAGATGGCGTCGGAGTGGTCCTGCACCGTCGAGATCAGGGCGTCCCGGTCGGTGTTGGTGACCGCCAGGATCGCCTCGAGGTCGTTGACGTCGGCCCGGCCGATGAGCGCCTCATTGTCGGAGAGGGCGGGGTTGTCGGAGAGGGCGGGGTCCTGTGGGGATGCTTCGGTGGTGGACATCGTGCTCCTGGGATGGGGATGGGTGAAGGGGTGCTCAGTCGCCTGAGGCGATGCCGGGCAGGACGATCGTCCGGACGAAGGTCCTGACCTGGGCGGGATCGGTGAGGTCGAGCAGCTCGCTCGGGGTGGAGAGGTACGAGACGATCACCCGGGTCATCCAGATCGTGACCTCTCGGGCGTGGGTCGGATCGAGGAAGCGCTCGAGCGTGGGGCCGACCAGATCGGCGGCGGCCAGGAAGAGTGCGTCGAGGCGATCGAAGCCGAGCACCTGCTCGAGCAGCACCGGTTCGTGGGCCCGCATGAACGCGAGCGCCTCGTGCTGCGCCAGGTAGGTCGACGCGGTGGCGACACCGTGCACGAGCACGTCCTCGAGGAGCTCGATCTCGGCGAGCTCGAGGGCCAGCAGGCCCACCAGCTCGGACACCTGGGAGTGAGCGGCGTGCACGACGATCGTCGGCTTGCCGCCCGGAAACACCCGGTAGACCGTCGCCCGGGACACGCCGGCCTCTCGGGCCAGGTCCTCGATCGTGGTCTTCGCCAGGCCCCATCGGGCGATGCAGCGCATGAGCGCCTCGGCGATGCGGTCCTCTGCGGTCAGCGCGTGCGGCACCTGCGTCGCCCGCAGGTCGACGACGTGCACCTCAGGCCCCCCGGCGATGACATCCATCGCATGGAACAATAAGAACGAGAATGTCTCATTGCTACGGGCAATCTCTGTGACATCCGTCTCAGGTGGTCGACTCCGGGGTGACGATTCCCGCCAGGAACTGGGTGCGCACCACGTGGCGTGCCGTGTCGCCGTCGGTCAGGTCCGCCGAGGCGGACGAGCCCAGCCACGACAACGTCATGCGGGTCAGGTAGTCGGCGGCGAACTCGATGTCGACGGTCTCGACGAGCCGGCCCTGCGCTCGCTCCGCCTCGAGCAGCTCGCGCAGGTAGTCGCGGATCACCCCGTGGATCAAGGGTTCCGACGGGTGCACGGCTTCGACGAGCTCCTGCATCTCGGAGTCGAGCAGGTTGGCCAGGATGCTGCTGCGGGCGATCAGCTTCGCACCGATCACCAGGCCGGTCGCCAGGCGCTCCTCGAGTGTGGGCAGCTCGGCGACCGCCTCGGCGAGGCGCCGCCAGAAGCGGGCGACCTCCCAGGTCGCGGTCTGCTCGACCAGTTGGGATCGGCCGCCGGGGAAGTTCCGGTAGATCGTGGTGCGCGAGACACCGGCGCTGGCGGCGACGTCCTCGAGCGAGAACCCCTTCACCCCGCTGCGCTCCACGCAGCTGATCGCGGCGGACATGATCCGCTCGCGCATCTCGGTGGGGTCCTCGCTCACGTTCAGTCCTCGCCCACGTTCAGTCCTCGCCCACTGGGGCCGGCACCGGCTCCTCGCTGTCGAGGGGCACCTGGTCCTGCTTCGCCTTGTTGCGGGCCACCATGCGCAGCACCAGTGGATAGCCGGCAGCAGCGATCAGGGCGAAGATCCACCACTGCACCATGTACGAGAAGTTCTGCGAGGAGTCGCTCGACACGATCTCGATGGGCTGCGGCAAGGAGTCGGGTTGCGGCGGCTCCTGGCCATCCAGCACGACCCAGGCCGGTTCCAGCTCGTACGGGAGCTGCGCCTCGAAGCGGTCCAGGTCGACACGGGCCATCGTGGTGAGCGTGCCGTCCGGCGCGTCCTCGGCACCGAACGAGCCTCGCTCCTGGGTGAGCTGCAGGTTGCCGGTCACGGTGACCTCGCCGGTCGGCGGCTCGGCACCTTCGAACGGGGGCAGCGCCTCGGCGGCGGGATCGAACGGGATCCAGCCGCGCACCACCGGCACCGCGGTCCCGTCGGCCTGGACCAGGGGCGTGAGCACCCAGGCACCGGGTGCACCGCCCTGGGAGCGGTTGAGGATGGCGACCTCGGCGGCAGCGTCGTAGGTGCCGGTGACGATCACCCGGGTGTAGCGGTCGGACTCGGCGACGTCGCCGGTCGAGTCGTCGATGCTCACCACGTCGTCGAGCGGAACGGCCTCGGCGAGGGCCTTCTCCTCGAGTCGTTCGGCCTTGTCC
>JAEWED010000033.1 GCA_023389745.1 Actinomycetes bacterium | reverse complement strand
TCCTGGTCGAGGCCGACCTGGCGGCGAAGTTCCGCGACGGTGTGCTCGGCGTGGCGTCGACGCTCTTCGTGCTGGTGCAGCTCGTGCTGTGGGGCCTGGCCCTGCTGACCTTCTCGAAGGGCAGCCGACGGCTGCGGACCTTCACCGAGATCGCGTCGCTCGCGGTGCTGGTCTACCTGCCGGTGACCTTCGCCGCCGGGGCGTTCCCGTTCCACCAGTGGGGAGCGGGGGCGTACTGGGCCTTCGTCGTCGGGGCGTCCTCCGTCGTGGCGACCCTCATCTACCTCGCGACCCGACGAGACCTGGTCGGCCCGCTCATCGCCACGCTGGGACTGATCGTCGTGTTCCTGAGCGTCGACATCGTCATCGGCGGCCCGCTGCAGTTCAACACCGTCTTCGGGTACACGCCGACGGTCGCCGGTCGCTTCAACGGCATGGGCAACCCAGCGTTCTCGATGTTCACCGCCTCGGTCATCATCCTCGCGGCGCTCATCGCCCACCGGGTCGGGGGACGCCGCGGTGCCTGGTTCGGCGTCGCCCTGCTGGGCTGGGCGGTGCTGCTCGACGGCTCACCGTTCTGGGGTGCCGACGTCGGCGGCGCGCTCGCACTGGTGCCCTCGGCGGGTGTCACGGCGTGGATGCTGCTGGGTGTCAGGATCAAGCTGCGCACCGCGGCGATCTGGGCAGCGTGCACCGTCGCGGTGGTCGTCGTGTTCGGCCTGGTCGACATGAACCGGCCCTCGGCCCAGCGCTCGCATCTCGGCCGGCTGTTCGCCGACATCGGCGACAACGGCTTCGAGGCGTTCCAGACCGTGGTGCTGCGCAAGCTGAACGCCAACCTGTCGGTGCTCACCAGCTCGGTGTGGACCCTCATGCTGCCGCTGGTCTTCGCATTCGTCGCACTGATGTTCTGGTGGGCGCCCTGGCGGTTGCGCCGCATCGAGCGGCACATCCCCGAGGAGCGCGCCGCGCTCGCCGGGCTGCTGACCGCGATGGTGCTCGGGTTCGCCCTCAACGACTCGGGCATCTCGGTGCCCGGCATGATGATCGGCGTGGCGAACGCCTCGCTGGTGCACCTGCTGCTGCGGGTCGACGACCTCGAGGACCTCGAGGACGTCGACGGCGCCGCGGGCGCGGGCGACACGGGCGCGGGCGACACGGGCGACGAGTCGGCTCAGGAGCCGGCGCTGCAGTCCTGACGTACGAACAGCACCTGGCCGTCGCCCACGTCGGGGACCGGCTCGTACCCCAGGTCCGCCAGGCCGTCGGGGAGCCCCTCGAAGTGGGCGAAGCGCTGCTCGGAGATCGCGACGAACGCACAGATCCGGGGGTCGGACGCGTCATCGAGCAGGCTCTGCTCGGTGTAGCGCTCCTGGTGGCGACGCAGCATCGACGGATCGACCAGGTCGTCGGTCGTGCGCAACCCGGCTCGCCAGACCACGCCGGGCTCGTCGCTGATGACCCAGGCGTCGGGCGGGAGACGACGGAGCTCGGCGAGGATCTCGGCCTCGGTGCCGGTGTATTCCGCCGGAGGGAGCAGGCCGTCGAGCTGCACGAACGCCATCGGCACCGCCAGCACCGCGCTGACGGCCGCCGCCTTCCACGGTGGCCGGTAGAGCCCGATGAGCAGCACCAGCGGCGGCGCCATGGCCGAGACGTGTGGGCGCCACAGCGGGCTGACCACGACCACCAACCACAGCGCGCTGGCGAGGACCCACGACGTGACCAGCAGGCGGTCCGAGGGTGCCCACTCCCGGCTCACCCAGGTCTGACGGCTCCACCACGAGGCGTCCTGGGGTTCGGCGGTGGTGGTGGCGGCTCGCCCGCCGCGGCGGAGTGCGACGATGCCGGCGACCAGCGCCACCAGGGCGAAGAAGAGCACCGCCAGGTCGCGGTCCCAGAGCGTGGAGCAGAGCTTCCGGGCGTTCGCGAGCACGTCGCGCTCCGAGGCGGCGTCGGTGCGGTAGCGGACCGACTGGTCCCAGACCTCGGTCATGCCGAGCGGGATGCTCACCACCAGGAACAGCGCGGCGGCGCTGAGTGCGGCGACCGCGCCACGCGCCAGGGAAGAGACCACCGGGCGGTGCGCGCGGAGATCCGCGACGAGCGGTGCGAGCAGCACCAGGCACACCGGCACCAGGACCGGCGCCGCGGTCGCCTTGGTCGACAGCGTCACTCCGACCGCCAGGCCGATGAGGACCGCGCCCCAGGTGGTGGGCCGGTTGCGCTGACGGACCGAGAGCCCCACCGCGAGCGAGGCACCGGCCAGCGCGGGGCCGTCGGAGGCGAGTGAGACGGTGACCCAGGCGAGTCCGCCGCTGGTGGCGGCGAGCGCCCCTGCGACGAGCGCACCCAGACGATCGGTCATCTGCGACGCCGTCCAGTAGATCGCCGCGACGATCACGAGACCGGACACCACGGCGATGACGCGCGGCGAGTTCATGGTGCGGAACCCGATGAGATCGCCCAGCCAGACCAGCGGCAGGAACAGCGGCCCCTGGCTCGAGAACACGTCGCGGAACGGCACGCCACCCGCCCGCATCGCCACCGCCGAGTTCGCGAAGACGCCGTCGTCGAAGGAGAGCGCACGCGGCGAGAAGTAGGCGGGGATGCGCACCAGCAGGGCGAGGGTGACCAGTGCCACCAGATCGCCCCAACGGAACGTCCGGCGGGTCGTCGGCGCCCCTGTGTCGTCGGGAATCGTTGTCGTAGCGGGCATCTGGGGCGTTCGTCCTCGGCGGTCCGTCGGGGAGCGCGAGGCTACCGGCCGGCATCCGTGCCCGAGGCGACCGCCCCGTCGCGCTACCCTCGGCTGAACCGACATTCAGGAGAGGTTGTGGCAAAGCACATCTTCGTCACCGGCGGAGTGGCATCGAGTCTCGGCAAGGGCCTCACGGCCTCCTCCCTCGGGAGACTCCTGAAGGCCCGAGGTCTCCGGGTCACGATGCAGAAGCTCGACCCGTACATCAACGTCGACCCCGGCACGATGAACCCCTTCGAGCACGGCGAGGTCTTCGTGACCGAGGACGGCGGCGAGACCGACCTCGACCTCGGCCACTACGAGCGCTTCATCGACGAGCAGCTCACCCGTGACTCCAACGCGACGACCGGGTCGATCTACCAGTCGGTGCTCGCCGCCGAGCGACGCGGCGAGTACCTGGGCAAGACCGTCCAGGTCATCCCGCACATCACCGACGAGATCAAGCGGCGCATCTCACGCCTGGCGATCGACGGCACCGACGTCGTGATCACCGAGATCGGCGGCACGGTCGGCGACATCGAGATCCTCCCGTTCCTCGAGGCGATCCGTCAGTTCCGCCTCGACGTCGGCCGCGAGAACGTCTGCTACGTGCACGTCACGTTGGTGCCGTTCATCGGCCCCTCGGGTGAGCAGAAGACCAAGCCGACCCAGCACTCGGTCACGGAGCTGCGCAGCCGAGGCATCCAGCCCGACGCGATCGTGTGCCGCTCGGACGAGGAGATCTCGTCCGACCTGAAGCGCAAGATCTCCTCGCTCTGCGACGTGCCCGTCGAGTCCGTGGTGAACTGCGCGGACGCCGACAGCCTCTACGACATCCCGCTGGTCATCCACGACGAGGGCCTCGACACCGTCGTGTGCGACATCCTGCGCCTCGACGCCGGTGAGCCCGACCTGGGGGAGTGGACCGACCTGGTCAAGCGGGTCGCGGACGCCACCTTCCCGGTGCGCATCGGCATCATCGGCAAGTACGTCAGCCTGCCCGACGCCTACCTGTCGGTCGTCGAGTCCCTGAACCACGCCGGGTTCCACCACGGCGCGGATGTCTCAATCGACTGGATCCAGGCCGAGGACGTCGAAGGCCTGCTCGCCGCCGGGCGTCTCAAGGACCTCGACGGCATCGTCATCCCGGGCGGCTTCGGCGAGCGGGGCATCGAGGGAAAGATCGCTGCGGCCGGCTACGCACGCGAGCACGAGATCCCTTGTCTGGGCATCTGCCTGGGCATGCAGGTCATGACCGTCGAGTACGCCCGCAACGTGCTCGGCCTGGCCGGTGCCAACTCGACCGAGTTCGACCCGACGACGCCGCACCCGGTCATCGACCTGATGGACTCCCAGCGTGACGTCACCAAGAAGGGCGGCACCATGCGACTGGGTGCGCAGCCCGCCATGCTCGAGCCCGGCTCGATCGTGCAGCAGGCCTACGGCAAAGAGGTCATCTCCGAACGCCACCGGCACCGCTACGAGTTCAACCCCGCCTACCGTCGCCGTTTCGACGGCAGCGACTTCCGCTTCTCGGGCACCTCGCCCGACGGTCGCCTCGTCGAGTTCATCGAGCTCGCCGGGCATCCGTACTGGGTCGCCACCCAGGCACACCCCGAGTTCAAGAGTCGGCCGACGAACCCGGCGCCGCTGTTCCGCGAGCTCATCGGCGCCGCGAAGGACCGTGCGAGCGGCCGCAACCCCCAGCTGATCGACGTCGGTGACGAGGACCGCCCGGACGGCGCCGAGGGCCACCGTCCCACGGCGCGTTCCGTCAGCGAGGCGTGAGCGGGTTCCGTCACCTCGACGACCGCGTCCTGCACCGCGGTCACGTGATCACCCTCTGCGACGCCGAGTTCGAGGCGCCCGACGGCTCCCGCTTCCGGCGCGAGATCGTCCGGCACCCCGGAGCGGTGTCGGTCGTCGCGTTGACCGACGACCAGCAGGTCGTGATGGTGCGCCAGTACCGCGCCGCGGTCGACGACCTGGTGCTCGAGATCCCCGCCGGCAAACGTGACGTCGCGGACGAGCCGCCGGAGCTCACCGCCCGACGCGAGCTGATCGAAGAGGTCGGCCTCGACCCCGGGTCGCTCACCCTGCTGGCTCGGTTCCACAACTCGATCGGCTTCACCGACGAGGAGAGCTTCGTGTTCCTCGGCACCGACCTTGTCGAGGTCGAGGCGGACCGCCAGGGTGTCGAGGAGGCCTACATGGAGGTCGTGCACGTGCCGCTCGCCGACACGCCCGCCATGATCGCCTCGGGCGAGCTGACCGACGGCAAGTCCATCATCGGCGTCACCCTCGCGGCGGCCCGTCTCGCCGTCTCCCACCCGGCCGACGCCCACCCGGCCGACGCGCTCGGGGACTGACCGTGGCAGTGGTGAGTGGGGCCGCCGCTGCCGGGGAGCTCGCCACGGCCGGCACGACACCGCTGCCGCACGTCGCCCGTGAGTTCCTCGCGCACCTGGTGGTCGAGAAGGGCCGCTCCGAGCTGACGATCGAGGCCTACACCCGTGACCTGCGTCGCTTCAGCGCCTTCCTCGCCGCTGCGCCCCGTGGCCGGACCGTCGAGCAGGCGACCCCGGAGGACGTCGCCGCGTTCGGCGTCGAGCTGCGCAGCACGCTGTCACCCGCGTCCGCGACCCGAACGCTGGTCGCGGTGCGCAGCATGTACCGGTGGCTGGTCACCGAGGGGCTGCTCACGACGGACCCCGCCCTCGACGTCGAGTCGCCCAAGCTGCCGTCTCCGCTGCCCAAGGCGCTCACCGAGGCTCAGGTCACGGCACTGCTCGACGTGGTGGAAGCCGCCGTCGACGCCGCCGCGGGGCCGCGCCCCGACCCGCGCCTCGAGGCCTACGCCCTGCGCGACCTGGCGCTGCTGGAGCTGCTCTACGGCACCGGCGCCCGCGTGTCCGAGCTGTGCGGGTTGAGCTTCGGTGACATCGACCTGGAGTCCGCCCTGGTGCGGCTCTTCGGCAAGCGGTCCAAGGAGCGCATCGTGCCGCTGGGACGTCCGGCGGTGCGCGCCGTCGCGGAGTGGCTCGATCGCGGCCGACCGGTGCTGACACCGAGGTCGTGGCGCAGCCGGGACGACGCGGATGCGGTCTTCCTCGGGTCCAAGGGGTCGCGGCTGACCCGCCAGGGGGCCTGGCAGGTGCTGCGACGCCGTGCCGCCGAGGCCGACCTCGAGGCCCACATCAGCCCGCACGTCCTGCGTCACTCGTGCGCGACGCACCTGCTCGACCACGGCGCCGACATCCGCACCGTCCAGGAGCTGCTCGGCCACGCCTCGGTGAGCACCACGCAGATCTACACGCGGGTGTCGAACGAGCGGCTCTGGTCCGCCTACGACGCCGCACACCCGCGGGCGAGCGGCCGCCCCGACGCACCACGGACCGCGCCGCCGACGTCGAACTGGGAGGAGTCGTGAGCCTGCGCCCCGCGCACCGCGCCCGACGACTGGTCTCGACGTTGCGGGCGAAGCCGCCGTCGGCCGAGGACCTCGAGTGGGTCGCGACCTGGCTGACGCCGCTCGAGCTGCGGCTCTTCGAGCGCATGCCGGTGGTCGACCGCAGCCACTCCGTCGGCGTCGCCCGCGGCGTCGCCGCGCACCTCGACCGGGTCGGTCTGGGCATCGACGACGACGAGGCACGCTGGATCCTGGCCGCGGCGCTGACCCACGACGTGGGCAAGTCGGTCGCCGGGCTGGGTACCTACGGGAGGGTCATGGCCACGCTGTCCGAGGCCGTCGGCGGTGCGTCGATGGCGCGGGTGTGGGCCGACCGGCGTGGCATGACACGGCGCATCGGGCTCTACCTGCAGTACCCGACGCTCGGCGCGGAGCTGTTGGCGGTCGCCGACGCGGACCCCCGGGTGGTCGCCTGGGCGGCCGAGCACCACAAACCCGAGGAGACCTGGACGGTGCCCGTCGACGCAGGGCGCCTGCTGAGCGCCGCGGACGACGACGAGCTCTGAGGCTCGTCCCCGTCTCGCTCGTCAGTCGGCGCTCAGGAGGCCGATGTGGTGCTTGGCCCGGGTCACGACGGGGCCCGCGACCGCTCGTGCCTTGGACGCGCCGGTGGCGAGCAGCGACGCGGTGAGCGCCGGATCCGAGCGGAGCTCGGCCAGGCGGGCCTGGATGGGACGCAGCATCTCGACGACCGCCTCGGCGGTGTCGGACTTGAGGGGCCCGTACTGCGAGTACTGCTCGGCGAGCGCCTCGGGGGAGCGACCGGTGACGGCGCCGAGGATCGACAGCAGGTTCGACACGCCCGGCTTGGCGGCGACGTCGTAGCGGACCTCGCCGTCGGAGTCGGTGACGGCCCGCTTGAACTTCTTGGCGACCGACGCCAGGTCCTCGGAGATGTACACGGTGCCGGCGTCGCTCGCGGCGGACTTCGACATCTTGTCGGTCGGCACCTGCAGGTCCATGACCCGGGCGCCGGCGGCGGGGATCGTGGCGACGGGCACGACGAAGGTCTCGCCGTAGCGGGCGTTGAAGCGCTCGGCGACGTCGCGGGTGAGCTCGATGTGCTGGCGCTGGTCCTCGCCCACGGGCACCCGGTCGGTGTCGTAGAGCAGGATGTCGGCCGCCTGCAGCGCCGGATAGGTGAACAGGCCGGCCGAGATGAAGTCCTGACGCTCGGACTTGTCCTTGAACTGCGTCATCCGACGCAGCTCGCCCATGCTCGTCACGCACTGGATCAACCAGGCCAGCTCGGAGTGCTCGCGCACGTGGCTCTGCACGAACAACGTGCAGAGCGCCGGGTCGAGCCCGCAGGCGATCAGCACCTGGGCGAGCTCGACGGACTTCTGGCCGACCTCGCCGGGGGCCTTGGGGACCGTCAGGGCGTGCAGGTCGACGATGCAGTAGAAGCTGTCGGCGTCGTGCTGGTCCTCGACCCAGTTGCGGACCGCTCCCAGCAGGTTGCCGAGGTGCAGGTCGCCGGTGGGCTGGATTCCCGAGAAGACGCGTGACATGGCCGACGAGACTACCGAGCGCACCCTCGATGGCAGAACCCGGTTCCCCAGCTCGCAGGAGGTCGGGGAGCGGGCCCCGGAACCGACAAATGACACGCGTGTGATCCGCGGGTACGCTGTCCCACGTGGCCTACGCCGTGCAGACCCCCGTGTTCGAAGGTCCCTTCGACCTGCTGCTGCACCTGATCCTGCGCGAGCAGGTCGATCTGTACGACATCTCGCTGTCGACGATCGTCGATGCGTACCTGATCGAGCTGAACCGCATGGAGCATCTCGACCTCGAGATCGCCACCGAGTTCCTGCTCATCGCGGCCACCCTGGTCGAGCTGAAGACCAAGCGCCTGCTGCCCGGCGACGACGACGTCGACCTCGACGACGACCTGTCGCTGTGGGAGGAGCGCGACCTGCTGCTCGCCCGCCTGCTCGAGTGCAAGACCTTCAAGGACGCCGCCACGGTGCTCGAGGTGCTGCACCTGTCCGCGGCACGCTCGGTCCCGCGCCTCGTCGGCCCCGACGAGCGCTACTACGACCTGGCCCCGGACCTGCTCGAGGGCGTCGATCCGATGCGCCTGCGTGACGCGTTCATGCGCGCCACGGCGCCCAAGCCGCAGGCCAAGATCGACCTGTTCCACGTCGCTCCCATCCGGGCGAGCGTGATCGACGCGGTGGCCGACCTGTGCCACGAGCTGCCGCGCCGTCGTCGGGTGTCGTTCCGTGAGCTCACCGCCTCGCTCGCAGAGCGCCTCGAGGTCGTCGTGCACTTCCTGGCGATCCTCGAGCTGTTCAAGCAGGGCCTGGTCGACCTCCGTCAGCCGCAGACCTTCGGCGACATCGAGATCCACTGGCAGGGCGGCGAGCAGGTCGGTGTCGACGCCGCCGAGCTCGTCGACGCCTACGACGGCTGACCGGGTGGCGGCACCGCCGCCGGTGATGGACACTGGCGGTCATGAGCACAGGGCATGGATCGCGTCATGAGCATGGATCGCGTCATGAGCACTGAATCGCGACGGGCGCTCGAGGCCGTCATCATGGTCGCCGACCAGCCGGCTGACCCGGCGTTGCTGGCCCAGCTCGTCGAGCTGTCCCCTGCAGCCGTCGAGGAGATCCTCGAAGAGCTCGCGGCGGGTTACGAGGCCGAGGAGCGGGGTTTCCGCCTGGTGAAGGTGGCCGGCGGTTGGCGCTACCAGAGCCACGAGGACTGCTCCGCCTACGTCGAGCGCTACGTGCTCACGGGCCAGACCGCACGGCTGTCGGCCGCCGCGCTCGAGACGCTGGCGATCGTCGCCTACAAGCAGCCGATCTCACGCGCCCAGATCGCAGCGATCCGCGGCGTCGGCGTCGACGGCGTCATGCGCACCCTGCAGCAGCGCGGCTACGTCGACGAGGTGGGCCGTGACCCGGGCCCCGGCCAGGCCTCGCTGTTCGGCACCACCGACGTGTTCCTGGAGCGCCTCGGCCTGAACTCGCTCGACGAGCTGCCCTCGCTGGGTGACTTCGTGCCCGGCGCCGACGTCGTCGAGCTGCTCGAGCAGGGCCTGCGCGTCGAGGTCGATCCGGTCGAGCCTGGCCAGCCAGAGGGAATCCAGCCAGAGGCAGCCCAGCCAGAGGGAATCCAGCCAGAGGGAACCCAGCCAGAGGGAACCCAGCCAGGCGAGTCCGGTGACGAAGGGTCAGTGGGTGTCGAGACCGACGACGGTGTCACGGTCGACATCACCGATCCGGTGCCGCTCGACCTCGACGCCGAGGACGACTGAACGGTGAGCACCTCGCCCGCCGACGAGGGCGAGCGCCTGCAGAAGATCCTCGCCCGGGTCGGGATCGGTTCGCGTCGTGTCAGCGAGGAGCTGATCGAGGATGGGCGGGTCAGCATCAACGGCGTCACCGCGATCCTCGGAGCCCGGGTCGACACCGACCGCGACGTGGTGGCGGTCGACGGCGTGCCGATCGGCGTCAAGCCCGGCCTCGTGTACTACCTGCTGAACAAGCCCAAGGGCGTGGTCACCACCGCGGATGACCCGCAGGGCCGCCCGACGGTGGTCGAGATGGTGCCCGCGGAGCCGAGGGTGCACTCGGTCGGCCGGCTCGACCTCGACACCGAGGGCCTGCTGCTGCTGACCAACGACGGGCAGCTGACCCACCGGCTCACCCATCCGAGCTTCGGGGTCGACAAGGAGTACGTCGCCGAGGTCGAGGGCACACCCTCACGTGGCGCGCTGCGACGACTGCGTGACGGCGTCGAGCTCGACGACGGCCCCACGGCACCCGCGTCGGCGTCCAGCCCGGCGCCCGGCATCGTGAAGCTCGTGATCCACGAGGGCAGGAACCGGCAGGTCCGCCGCATGTGTGAGGCGGTCGGCCACCCGGTGCGACGTCTGGTCCGCACCCGGATCGGTCCGCTGCGAGACGCCCAACTGCGCCCCGGCGAGTGGCGCGAGCTCACCACCGACGAGGTCCGGTCGCTCGAGCGAGCCGTCTCGGCCACCGACGATGCTCCTGCGGCCGCCGACGATGCCGCAGCGGTGACCGATGGCGCGACCGCCGCCACCGGTGAGGGAGCCACGGCGGACGGCCGCTAACCTCGCCCCGATGTCCACGACCGTCGCGGCCCTCAGGGGTGCCATCACACTCGAGCGGGACGAGCGCGAGCACATGCTCGAGCGGGTCACGCGCCTGCTCACCGAGATCATGGACCGCAACGGGCTCGAGCACGACGACCTGATCTCGATCCTGTTCACGGCCACCGACGACCTGCACTCCGCGTTCCCCGCGCTGGCGGCTCGGCAGCTGGGCATGGGCGACGTGCCGCTGATCTGCGCCCGCGAGCTCGACATCGACGGCGGCATGCCCCGCTGCGTGCGCGTCATGATCCACATCACCACCGACCGGCCGCGTTCGGAGCTGCGACACGTGTACCTGGAGGACGCACGATCCCTCCGGGACGACCTCCCGGAATGATCTCCGCCATGACCGAGTCCGGACCTCGCCGCGCGCAGATCGTCGGCACCGGACTGATCGGCGGCTCGCTCGGCCTCGGGCTCCGTCGCCTCGGCTGGCACGTCACCGGCGACGACCTGGATCCCGCGAACTCGGCCCGTGCCCTCGAGCTCGGCTGCCTGGACGCGACGGGCACCGACACCGCGGCCGAGCTCACCTTCCTCGCCGTCCCGGTGGGCAGCGTGGTGCCCGCGGCGCTCGACGCGCTGGCACGGGGTGGCATCGTGACCGACGTCGGCAGCGTGAAGTCACCCGTCGTCGACGCACTCGAGGATCCACGGTTCGTCGGGGGTCACCCGATGGCGGGCTCCGAGGCGCTGGGCGTCGACGGTGCCCGGGCCGACCTGTTCTCCGGCGCGGTGTGGGTGCTGACTCCGACGCCGGCGACCGACTCCTCGGCGCTCGCGACGGTCCATTCGGTGGTCCGCCAGCTCGGCGCCGAGGTGCTCACCCTGGGCCCCGGCGACCACGACGCGCTGGTCGCCACGGTGTCCCACGTGCCGCACCTGACCGCCGCGAGCCTCATGGGCCTGGCATCGGAGCGCTCGACCGAGCACCAGGCGCTGCTGCGCCTGGCCGCCGGCGGGTTCCGCGACATGACCCGCATCGCGGCGGGCGACCCCCGCATCTGGCTCGACATCTGCCAGGACAACCGCGGCGCGATCCTCGACGTGCTCGACGACCTGATCGGCTCGCTCGGCGAGATGCGCTCGGTGATCGACCGCGGCGACACCGCCCAGCTCGACCGCCGCCTCCGGGCGGCTCAGGTCGCCCGACGCTCGTTGCCGACCGGTGCGCCGCCTGCCGAGGAGCTCTCGGAGCTGCGGGTCTCGATCCCGGACCGCAAGGGCGAGCTCGCAGCCATCACCGCCCTCGCCACCGAGCTGTCGGTCAACATCCACGACATCGAGGTCGCCCACAGCGTGTCCGAGCGGGGCGGTCTGCTGATCCTGGTGGTCGACACCGAGCGTGCCG
Source organism: Actinomycetes bacterium (assembly GCA_023389745.1). Taxonomy (GTDB): domain Bacteria; phylum Actinomycetota; class Acidimicrobiia; order Acidimicrobiales; family Microtrichaceae; genus JAFAFN01. The sequence goes on along the minus strand of JAEWED010000033.1, from coordinate 13,431 downwards.
AGCAGCTCGCCGAGGCGATCCAGTCGCAGGTCGTGGACCGGACCGTGTCGATCCACGAGCTCGCATGACCGCTGGCACGGCCGACGCCGTCGCCGACCCCTACGAGATCGTGCCGTTCGCCCACGAGCTCGATGCCGTGGTGCGGCCCCCCGGCTCCAAGAGCATCACCAACAGGGCCCTGGTCTGCGCCGCGCTGGCACGGGGCACCTCCCGACTCGAGGGAGTGCTGCTCGCGGATGACACCGAGGCGATGATCGCCTGCCTGCGCGAGCTCGGCGTGCGGCTGCACGTCGACGCGGACGCCGCCAGCATCGACGTCCGCGGCGTTCGGGGCGAGCCGCCCGTCGAGGGGGCGCTGCTCGACGCGCGCCTGTCGGGCACCACCTCTCGGTTCGTCATGCCCATCGCCGCGCTGGGGCGCGCCACCGTCGTGCTCGACGGGGGCGAGCCGCTGCGGCGACGCCCGATGGGCGACCTGATCACGGCCCTGCGGGACCTGGGCGCGTCCATCACCGAGCTGGGCGACGAGGCCGTGTTGCCGGTGCAGATCGACGCGGACCACCTCGAGGGCGGCCGCATCGCGGTCCGCGGTGACGTGAGCAGCCAGTTCCTCTCCGCGCTGCTGCTCGCCGCGCCGTGCATGGACGAGGGCCTGCAGGTCTCGGTCTCGACCGAGCTGGTGTCGCGGCCCTACGTCGACATGACCCTCGCCGTGATGGACGCCTTCGGCGCGCACAGCACCGTCGGCGACGACCGCGAGATCGCGGTGCTGCCGACCGGCTACCGGGCCTGCGAGCGCTACTCGGTCGAGCCGGACGCGTCGGCGGCGTCGTACTTCTTCGCCGCTGCCGCGATCCGGGGCGGCACCGTCCGGGTCGTTGGGCTCGGCACCACGTCGTTGCAGGGCGACGTCGCGTTCGTCGACGTCCTCGAGCGCATGGGTGCCCGGGTGCGGCGCTCCGAGGACTGGATCGAGGTCACGGGCACCGGCGTGCTGCACGGCGTCGAGGCGGACTTCGCCGACATCTCCGACACCGCGCAGACCATTGCTGCGGTGGCCGTGCACGCCGACTCGCCGACACGCATCACCGGGATCGGTTTCATCCGCGGCAAGGAGACCGACCGGGTCACCGCCGTGGTCGACGAGCTGCGCCGCTGCGGGATCGACGCCACCCAGGACGACGACGGCTTCACCGTCGTGCCGGGCACTCCGCAGCCCGCCGTGGTCCGCACCTACGACGACCACCGCATGGCGATGAGCTTCGCGCTCCTGGGGCTGCGGCACCCCGGCATCTCGATCGCGGATCCCGGCTGCGTCGCCAAGACCGTGCCCGACTTCTGGACCCGGCTCGACGCCCTGCGGCGCTGAACACCGGCGTCGGGATCGTCACCCCGTAGCGTGGCGGTCTCTATCCTCGAGCCCCGGAGGGCTCTCAGACCGTGGAGGGACAGCACGTGCGAGTGATCGCGATCGACGGACCGGCGGGTTCGGGGAAGTCGACCGTCGGGCGGCTGCTCGCCGAACGCCTCGGCCTGACCTACCTGGACACCGGCGCCATGTACCGCGCCGTGGCGTTCGCCGCCATCCGCCGCGGGGTCGATCCGGCCGACGTCGAACCGGTCGCGGAGCTGGCGCGCAGCCTCGAGCTCGAGGTCACCGACGGTGCGGTCACCGTCGACGGTGTCGACGCGACGGTCGAGATCCGTGGCCCCGAGGTGTCACGGGCCGTCAGCCTGGTCGCCACGAACCCGCAGGTCCGCGACGAGATGCGCACGCGCCAGCGGCTCTGGGCCCAGGAGCGCGGCGGCGGCGTGATCGAGGGCCGCGACATCGGTTCGGTCGTGTTCCCCGACGCAGTGCTGAAGGTGTACCTGACCGCGGATCCAGAGGTCCGGGCCCGTCGCCGGGCCAAGGAGATGACCGACATGGACTACGACACCGTGGCGGCCGACATCGCACGGCGTGACGCGGCGGACCAGGGACGTCAGGACAGTCCGCTGGTCGAGGCCGACGGTGCGGTCAACGTCGACACCTCCGGGCTGACCATCGAGGGTGTGGTCGACCTGCTCGTCGACCTGGTGGAGCGACGGTCGTGAGCGCGAGCGCCGCGGAGGGCGACGCTCGGAGGGAACTGGCGCCGATGTCGACCGCCCAGCGGATCTGGTACCGGATCCTGCGGGCGGTGCTCGAGGCCTTCTGCCGGGTCGTGTGGCGCATCTCGATCGAGGGACGCGAGCGTCTGCCGGTCACGGGGCCGTTCATCTTCTCGCCCGTGCACCGCTCGAACATCGACTTCATGATCGCCGCGGTGTCGGTGCCGCGGGTGATGCGGTTCATGGGCAAGAACACGGTCTGGAAGCCGGACTGGTTCGGCCGGTTCCTCGACTACATGGGGGCGTTCCCCGTCGACCGTGAGCGCGTCGATCGCACCGCGCTGCGCAACAGCGAGGCGGCGCTGTCGTTCGGCGACCCGGTCGTGATGTTCCCCGAGGGGCGACGCAAGGAGGGTCTGGTCGTCGAGGACATCCAGGAGGGCCCGGCCTGGGTGGCCTGTCGGATGCGGGTCCCGATCGTCCCGGTCGGCTTCGCCCACACCGACGAGGCCATGCCGATCGGCTCCAAGATGCTGCGTCCCGTGCGCATCCGGGTGATCATCGGCGAGCCGATCTACCCCGACGTGCCCGTCACCGGCCGTGTCCCCCGGGGAGCGGTCGCCGAGCTGAGCGAGCAGCTCCGCGACGCGGTGCAGCACTACTACGACGAGTCGCGTTCAAGCTGAGCAGCGCGTTCAAGCTGAGCCGGCGCCTCCGACCCGATCGACTCCTCGTCGGTGGCAGCGTCCCACCAACGCGGTGCCAGCCACACGACGACCACCGAGACCACGGCGAGCAGCGCCAGCGTGGCGAGCAGCAAGATGCGTCGGCGGCGAGCACGTCGACGCTCCGGGGCGGGCAGCGGCGGCGCGAGCGGCCCTGCGACGCTCGTGAGCTCGTCGGTCCAGTCGCCGACGGTCGGCCACTGACCGGGTGCCTCCGAGGCCGATCGGGCGATCAGCGCACACGTCGACGCGGGCAACGCCGCCCGCAGCGTCGGTTCGAACGCCTCCTCGCGGTCGAAGGGCGGTCGACCGACGAGCAGGGCGAACAGCAGCCGACCGATCGAGGCGCCCAACTCCGATTCGTCGGGCGAACCGGTGGCCGGCGACCCGATGTCGGCCCTGGCGGCGTCCAGCGAGACGCTGCCGTCCTCGTGCAGCCGCACCTGGTCGGCCGTCAGCCGGGTCGGCGCACGGTCGGGGTCCAGCGCCGCGACGGTCCGCGCCACCGCGGCCATGATCGCGAGCGCCCTCCCGGCGGCGACCGGCGCGTCGTCGGCGATGACCTCGGCGACGGTCCGTGCCCGCCCGCGGCGTGGGTCGTCGGCCATGGCGAGCGCCTCGCTCAGATGTACACGCCGAGGTACATCGCGATGACCGCGAACACGGTGGACGCCGCGCCGCCGATGGCCAGCATCGCCTTGTTGCCACGCGCCACCTGGTGCACGGCCGCGCCGACGCCGGACAGCAGCACTGCGAGCACCTTCAGCTCGATCGCCGGGTGGGGCAGGGTCTCGAGCGGCAGCTCGACGACGTTCCAGAGGCCGGTGACCACGGCGACGCCGTAGGCCGGCCACGCGATGCGGTTGAACGCCCGGGCGACGGTCCGCGGTGCGTCGTCGCCCATCGCCCGGACCGTCGGGAGCAACCCGGCCAGCACGAGCTGGCCACCGACCCAGATCGATGCCGCGAGGACGTGCAGGAAGATGCGGAGGGTGTCCATGGCCCGACAGCTTGTCAGGCGAGGTCGGCGAGGACCGTACTGGCCGGCAGGCCCCGGTCGTTCACCGGCACCCGATCGACGGGATCGCCGCCGAGACCCAGCGCGCCGACCACGTCGATCGCGGTGAGCAGGTCGCGCAGGTTCCGCGGGGGAGGGAAGTACTCGTCCTCGTCGGTGATGCGGACCTCTTCGACGCCCTGACTCGGTGCGAGCCGGTCGAGCACGGCGTCGACGAGCTCCTCGGGGGCCGACGCGCCGGCGGTCACACCCACGGTGCCCGACAGGTCGTCGGGCAGCTCGTCGGGGTCGTTGATGCGGAACACCCGCGCGCAACCGGCGGCACGGGCGAGCTTCTCGAGCGCCACGGTGTTCGAGGAGTTGGCCGAGCCGATCACGATCACCGCGTCGCATGACTCGGCGATCTTCATCAGGGCTGACTGGCGGTTGGTCGTCGCGAAGCACAGGTCCGATCGACCGGGCATCCACAGCTCGGGGAAGCGGTCGCGGGTGGCGTCGGCCACGCTGGCCCAGTCGCGGTGCGACAGCGTGGTCTGGGCGAGCAGCGCGACGGGTGTCTCGAAGGCGGGGAGCGCCTCGACCTCTTCGATCGACTCGACGCGGTGCACGGCGTCGGGGGCGACGGCCATGGTGCCGACCGCCTCTTCGTGGCCGTCGTGGCCCACGTAGACGATCGAGTAGCCCTTGCCGGCACGGACCTTGACCTCGTGGTGCACCTTGGTGACGAGCGGGCACACGGCGTCGACGACGAACCCTCCGCGGTCCCTGGCGGCCTGCACGACCTCGGGGGCCGAGCCGTGGGCCGAGAGCATGACGGGGCGTCCTTCGGGCACCTCCGCGATGTCGTCGACGAACACGACGCCGAGGTCCTCGAAGCGCCGCACGACCCGCTGGTTGTGGACGATCTCGTGGTAGCAGTACACCGGCGCGTCGAAGGAGCGGACCATCCAGGCGAGGGCCTTGATGGCCATCTCGACGCCGGCGCAGAAGCCGCGGGGCGCCGCCAGCAGGACACGTTCGACGTCACCGGTGGCTGCACCGGGCACCGTCTCGCCAGACGGCGTGCCGCCAGACCTCGTCTCCAGAGTGCTGGACTCGTGCTCGATCACGACGACCAGTCTACGGCCGTACCCCGCCGTGCCCGGATCGCCGCTCAGGGGTCGTGTCGGTAGCGCTGCACGTCGTCGAAGGCCGCCACGACGCCGCTGCCGAGCCCGACGGGCTCGGCATCGAGCCCGGAGCGGTAGCGCAGCTCGGCGGTCACGAAGTGGCGGACCTCGGGCCACACGTCGGTGGAGTCCTTGAACGGTGGGACCGAGCAGCCGTCGTCGCCGAGCGCCAGCAGGCTCTCGGGGACGGGGATGCCGATCGAGCGGGCGAGGTCGGCCACACCGCCGTCGCCGATCTCGCAGATGTCGCTGAACGCGTTGACGTGACCGGAGCCACCGATCTCGATGAGCCGGCGCTCGCCGGCGGTGTAGTCGAAACCTCGGCGCACGTCGTCGATCGACGCGATCGAGTCCCTCGGTGCAGCGATCCAGGAGACGGCCTCTCCGGGCGTGAGCAGCTTGGCCGTGTCGGCCAGCGACAACAGGCTCAGGCCCGCGGCGAGCGGGATGGCGGTGTCGACGTCGTCACGGGCCAGCAGCCGGATCGACGTGCCGCCACCGGCGGAGTGTCCCACGGCGTACACCGGCGCCGCGTCGACGACGCCACCGAGCGGACCGGCCTCGTCGGCTCCCGCGGCACGCATCGCCTCGATCGACTCATCCGCGACGTCCAGGTCGGACCGTGGACCCGCCGGCGGCTCGCCGAGCACGCTGCGCAGGCCCCTCTCCAGGTAGTCGGGCGACACGACCACGAAGCCCCAGCTCGCCAGGTGCGTCGTCAGGAAGGTCGACTGGGTGCGATAGCTCGCGAAGCCGTGCGAGAAGAGCACCAACGGGAACGGTCCGTCGGGCGAGGCGGGCACGCCACGGGTGGCATCGGTGACGTACGGAGGGTTCACCTCGGGCGGCACGAGCGCCGCGAAGGCGGTGCTGAGGTAGTCCTTGATGAAGTACACGTCACGCGGCTCGTCGCCGATGTCCCCGGGGTCGACGGGATACCAGACCTCGGCCGAGCGGTCCGACAGCTGGATCGTCGTGACGCCGACCTCGTAGGGCCCGTGCTCGGCGTAGGCCGGTTCGTCCGCCCTCGGTGCGTCGCTCGGGTCCGGGCCCTCGGCCGGTGTGGGCATCGGTACGCACGCGACGGCGAGCACGGCGGCAGATGCGGCGGCCACGAGTGCCACGCCTGTCCGCCGGGCACGCAGATCGAGCCACTTCGGTCCCATGTCCACACCCCCAGGTCGCGCCGGTCACGGCGCCCCCTGAGTCTTGCACAGCTGCTGCAAGAAGCCGCTCGCACCGGCGCTGCGGAGGGCCACCGGGGGCACCAGGTACCATGGGACGCCCGCCCGTTCCGATCGGAGTCCCCATGACCACCAGTGCCGACCTGCCCGTGGTGGCGATCGTCGGTCGACCGAACGTGGGCAAGTCCACCCTGATGAACAGGATCCTGGGCCGGCGCGTCGCCATCGTCGAGGAAAAGCCCGGCGTGACGCGCGACCGCAAGGAGGTCGAGGCCGAGTGGCTCGGCCACCAGTTCCTGCTGGTCGACACCGGCGGCTGGATGACCGGCGGCGACGCGCTCGACAAGAAGGTCTCGCTGCAGTCCGAGCAGGCGATCAAGGACGCCCAGGTGATCCTGTTCGTCGTGGACGCCACCGTCGGCGTGACCCAGGAGGACTCCGAGGTCGCGGACCTGATCCGCCGGGTGAGCGCGCCGGTGATCCTGGTGGCGAACAAGGTCGACGACCACCAGCACGAAGCCCTGATCTGGGAGCTGCTCGGCCTGGGCGTCGGCGATCCGCACCCGATCTCGGCGCTGCACGGCCGCAACACCGGTGACCTGCTCGACGAGGTCGTCAGCCACCTTCCCGAGCCCGTCGAGGCCGACGACGAGGACCGTCGCGGCAGCGACGACGGGATCACCTCGGTCGCCCTGGTCGGCCGCCCCAACGTCGGCAAGTCCACGCTGTTCAACCGTCTGATCGGCGAGGACCGTGCCGTCGTGCACGACATGCCGGGCACGACCCGCGACAGCGTCGACACCGTCGTCGAGACCGAGGTGGGGCCGCTGCGCTTCGTCGACACCGCCGGCATGCGCCGCAAGTCCCGCATCGACGAGAGCACCGAGTACTTCTCGATGGTCCGGTCGCTCAAGGCGGTCGACACAGCGAACGTCGCGGTGCTCGTGATCGACGCCACCGAGGGTGTCACGCACCAGGACCAGCGTCTCGCCGAGCGCATCGACGCGGCGGGCTGCCCGATCATCGTGCTGCTCAACAAGTGGGAGCTGCTCGACGAGGACGCCCGCAAGGACGTGCTCTACCAGATGGGCCGCAAGATGCACTTCCTGGGCGACAGCCCGGTGCTGCGCGGATCGGCGTTGACCGGCAGGGGAGTGCACCGCCTGTTGCCGGCCCTCGCCGGCGCGATCGACCAGTACTCGACCCGCGTCCCGACGCGGAAGGTGAACGAGCTGGTGCGCCGCGCCCAGCAGGCGCAGCCCGCGCCGCACGGCGGACGCATCCTCTACGCCACCCAGGGCGCCACCGATCCGCCCACCTTCACGCTGTTCACCAACAAGACGATCCCCTCGAGCTACCTGCGCTACATCGAGCGTCAGATCCGCGAGGAGTTCGACCTGCCGGCCACGCCGATCAAGCTCCGCGTCCGCCGTCGGGGCGACTGAGAGCCGTCCGCGCATCGTCGGTCGACGGTGTGCGGACACCTCGGCCGGGTCCCGTACTCTGGTCCGCCATGAGTGACGTACGCAGTGAGATCGAGGGCCGCGGCAAGCCGAGCTTGGCGGCACAGGACCCGGTGACCGAGTTGGTCATCACCGACGACGTGGTCGGCAGCGGCGACGAGGTGACGCCCGGCGCGACCGTGACCGCCCACTACGTCGGCGTCTCCGCTTCCAGCGGTGCCCAGTTCGACGCGTCCTGGGACCGTGGCGCGCCGATCAGCTTCCCGCTCGACGGCGTGATCCAGGGGTGGAGCCAGGGCCTGCTCGGCATGAAGGTCGGCGGCCGTCGCACGCTCGTCATCCCCGGCCACATGGCGTACGGCTCGAACCCGCCTCCCGGGGCCGGCATCGCACCCAACGAGACCCTGCTGTTCACCGTCGACCTCGTCGACGTGAGCTGGCGCTGAGCGTGGAAGGGGCATCGACGATGCAGCGCATCTCCCGATCGATCGGCGCCGTCGCGGCGGTGTCCGTGCTGGTGCTCACCGGCGCGGCCTGCGGCAGCGACGACTCCACCGACGACACGACGACCACCGAGGCAGCCGCGGACGCCGGCTCGGACACCGGGTCCAGCGCCGAGGCGCTCGCGAACCTCGAGGAGATCGAGGCGCGCGGCAAGCCCGAGATGTCACCTGCGCCGATCCCCGAGACGTTGGTGATCACCGACGACGTCGAGGGCACCGGCGCCGAGGTGCAGGCCGGCGACGCCGTGACCGTGCACTACGTCGGTGTGGCCGCGACGTCCGGCGAGGAGTTCGACTCCTCGTGGGAGCGTGGCGAGCCGATCACCTTCGGCCTCGACCAGGTCATCCAGGGCTGGGGCGAGGGCCTGGTCGGGATGAAGGAAGGCGGCCGACGCACGCTCGTCATCCCCGCGGAGCTCGGCTACGGCAACTCCGGTCCCGCTCCGGGCGACGCGCTCGTCTTCACCGTCGACCTCGTCGCGGTCAGCTGAGACCGACATGCCGTGGTGCGAGCCCTGCGATCGCTTCTACACACCCTCGACGCTGACGCCCGAGGGTGACTGCCCCCAGGGGCACCACATCGCGGACCCCGAGGACGCGCCACGGCTCGTGCAGTCGACGGCACCGCCACGAGAGGACGAGCCGGAGCCGAAGGTGCCGTGGCACTTCTGGCTCCTGCTCGTCGCCGTGGTGATCTACCTGGGCTGGCGTGCCATCCAGGGCATCCAGTGGCTGCTCGGCTGAGCTGAGCCGGTCAGCCGTCGCGCTCGACCGGCCGGAAACCGAGGTCGAGGCTGTGATCGCTCGCGCCCGTCTCGTCGGGATCGACCGGCACGTACACGGCGCCATGGTCGTCGAAGTGGTGGCCCGAGTCCCGCTGGGTGGCGCCGGTCCACGACACGAACGAGGTGCCGTCGAAGCTGGTGCCCACCCACCGGGTCGTGGGTTCGAGCCCCTGCAGGGCTCCCGGTCCCGACGGCGTCGTGTTCGCGAGCACGACGCGGTAGGGCCGGTCCGACGCCAGTCCCGAGAACCGGTAGGTGCCGGCGTTCGAGGTCGTGGTGGTGGCGACGCGTCGCCCTGACGCGTCGACGAGCGCGAGGTCGACCCCGCCGATGCCCGGTTCGGCGGGGTCCTGCACGCCGTCGCCGTCGAGGTCGAGCCACACCCGGTCGCCGATCTCACGGGTCACCGCATCGCTCGTCGTGTCCGACTCCTGGAACCAGCCGGTCCACATCACGCTGGTGTCGACCTGGCAGTCCGAGCCGCCCGTGGGGAACGAGACCCACGGCGCGACGTCGGCGCCGACGGGTGTCGCGACGAACTCGTCGACACGTCCGCGGAACTCGAGTCGGGACGGTCCAGGTGCCTCGACCCGCAGCGAGTAGCGGCCCTGGGCGTCGGTGGTGGTCCCGGTCACTCGACCGAAGGAGTCGGTGAGCTCGACGACGACCCCGGCGACGGTCGGCTCGCTCGCCGGTTGGCGGCTCCCGTTGAGGTCGATGTCGTTGAACACCGTGCCGTGCACGACCCGACAGACCGTCGACGGGTCCGTGGACGGCACCGGGTCGTCGGTCGCCACGGCGAAGGGCTCCTCGGGCTCGGGGGCGGTCCGGGGCATCGCCGCGGTGCGCCCGACGCCCGGGCTCGGTTCCGAGGTCGTCGACGCCTCGCTGGCGACGCTGACCGAGGCGTTCGAGAAGACCGCCCACGCCAGCGCTCCGGTCAGCGCGAGCGCTCCGACGGCGATCATGGTGGCGACCAGGCCGGTGACCCGGCGGCGCCGGCCCGAGTCGTCGACGAAGACCGGACCCGGATCGGGATCCCTCGGGCTCACACCTGCTCCTCGATCCGTGTGTCGGACCCGGCCCGGACCTCGTCGACCGTCTCGGCGACACGAGGCGCCCGCAGATCGATGACGACGTCGTCCTGAACGACGGCGGCGTCGGTGCCGACGGTGACGTCGCCGGTCCGCTCCAGCTTGTTCCACGGCAGACGGATGCCCGAGAACGCAGCGCCGATGGCCTTGAACACGGTGAGGTACAGCAGCTGGCGGTAGAGCAGCTGCTGGACCGGGAGCAGCGCGGCCCAGCGCACCTTCTCGGATTCGTAGGCCAGTCCGAACACGCCGAGCAGGACCGTCGAGACCAGACCGGCGACCCACAGCGCCACCGTCGCCCACGTCAGGGAGCCCGTGGCGATCTGGATGAGCAGCAGCAGGTCGAGCGCCGGCGCGGCGAGCGTCGCGAGGTAGCCCATGACGATCACGTAGGGGAGCACCACCCGGCCGGGTCGTCCCGACCGGCCGCGCTGGTAGATCGCCCCGCGGTGCTTCGCGATCGCCTGGAGGATGCCGTAGTTCCAGCGGAGCCGCTGGCGGAACAGCCCGCGCATCGACGACGGCACCTCGGTCCACGCCCGGGCCTCGGGTGCGAACGCCACGCGCCACCCGGCACGGGACACGGCGAGGGTCAGGTCGGTGTCCTCGGCGAGGGTGTCGCTGCTGACGCCGCCGACCTCGATCACCGCCTGGCGGCGGAACGCACCCACCGCGCCGGGCACGCACAGCATGACGCCGAGCTCGTCGAAGGCCCGTCGTTCGATCGCCGAGGCGATCGTGTACTCGACGTGCTGGATCTTCGCGACGAGGGTCGACAGGTTGCCGACCCTTGCGTTGCCGGCGACCGCTCCGACGCGGTCGTCGGTGAAGGGGCGGATCAGCTCGGTCAGCGTCCGTGTCTCGAGCAGCGTGTCGCCGTCGATCAGGACGACGATGTCGTGGGTCGCCAGCCGGATCCCGGTGTCGAGCGCCTTGGCCTTGCCGCCGTTGGGCTGGCGCACCACACGCACCGAGGCGAACTCCTCGCCGACGAGTGCGCCGGCGGTGTCGTCGGTCGACCCGTCGTCGACGACGATGATCTCGACGTCGGGATGGTGGCTGGCCTGGATCGACCGCACCGAGTTCGCGATGACGTCACGCTCGTTGTACGCCGGGACCACGACGGTGACGGGCCGCCGCAGGTACGGGCGCTCGCTCGCACGCACCTCGGCGTCGAGTGTGCGGCGGCGGCGACGGCGTTCGTTGCGGACCGCCATCACGAGCAGCGCGACCGTCCGGGCCGACATGAGGCCGACGACGACCAGTCCGACGATCCAGAGCACGTCGGTGATGCGGTCGATGACAGCGGAGCCCCGCACGAGCGTCGTGCCGAGCACCTGCTCGGTGGGTGTCGGGTGGGCGCCGGGCGTCGTGCCCGCGATCTCGGACGCGGTGACGAACTCGTAGCCGTTGGCCTTCAGCGCCGGGATGAGGCGGTCGAGCACCTCGACGGTCCTGCTCCGGTCGCCGCCACCGTCGTGGAGGGTGATGACCGAGCTGGTCCCGAGGGCCGGCAGCGAGTCGGCGAGCAGCGCCTCGGTCGTGACGGTGTCGTCGAAGTCCGGGGCGCTGCGGCTCGACAGCGCGAGCAGCAGGCCGTTCTCGGTGGCCGTGTGCGCTGCGTCGAGCTCGTCGTCGGGCAGGTAGCCCGGCGCGCCCGAGTACGGCGGGCGGTAGACGGTGGGCTCGACGCCGGTCGCTCCGACGACCGCTCGCTGCGTCAGCGTGATCTGGCGTTTGACCTGCGCGTCCGAGAGCGTGCCCATCCGCGGATGGGTGTAGGTGTGGTTGCCGATCTCGTGACCCTGGCGCTGCAGGTCGGCGACCACCTCGGGGTGCTGCACGACCGATTGCCCGACGACGAAGAACGTGCCGGGGACGCCATGGCGTGCCAGGGTCGCGGCGATCCGGGGTGTCCACTCCGGGTCGGGGCCGTCGTCGAAGGTGAGCGCGACGGTCCGGCGGGGCATCTCGAGGGAGTGCGCCTCGCCGTCGACGAGCCGCAGCATCGGACCCAGGCCGTCGAGGCGCGGGTTGCGGACCGGACGCTCGACGACGAGGTCCGACTCCTCGACCGAATGGCCGACGAAGATGTCTGCGTGGCGTGCCACCAGCACCAGCAGAGCAAATGTGATTGCTGCAGCAATGACAGCGAGTGTCGACGTGGCTCGACGGAACATCCCAGTGTTCTCCGTCCCGGTGATCTGATCCCTTGCCCACAGCCGCTCCCAGCACGGCCGTGTTCTCATCCTCAGCGAGGAAGTTCCCGGTTCGACTGTACGACGCTTGAGGAGCAAAAGGGGTGATAGTTCACGGGTGATTCTCCCCGGAACACCCCGGTCGTCAAACGCCGGTTTGGAGTGCGGACGTCGGTTCGGCACCCTCGCCGCGCTCGGCTACAGTGATCCCTCCCACGGGCTGTGGCGCAGCTTGGTTAGCGCGCCTGACTGGGGGTCAGGAGGTCGGGAGTTCGAATCTCCCCAGCCCGACGGAACCGGAACCCCTGCTTCGGCAGGGGTTCCGTGCGTTCCGGGGTGATGCCGGCTTGCTGCCATTGCCCGATCGCGGCCGCACCGCCGGGCGCTACCGTGCGCGGCCGAGGGAAGGGGGCCCGATGAGCGGAACGCAGCACGGCCCGGGTTGGTGGAAGGCGTCCGACGGCAGGTGGTACCCACCGGAGCAGCATCCGGGCTACGAGCAGCATCTGGCGGAGCACCGCGCGGCGATGGCGGAGATCGAACTGACCGACCCGGTCGTGTCGACCGCTCGGAGCCCGTCGATGATGTTCCTGGTCGCCACGATCGGCGCGGCGCTGATCGTGGTCGGCGCGTTCCTGCCGTGGGCGACGGTTCAGTCGGTGCTCGGCGTGCTGTCGATCCGCGGCATCGAGGGCGACGGATCGCTCACTCTCGGAGGGGGAGTGGCCGTCGCGGCACTCCTCGTCGTTCGCCGGCGCGATCGGAGAGCGGCCACGGCGTCCTTCGCCGTCTCCGTGCTGGTGGGTCTCGTCGCCCTGTTCGACATGTGGAACCTGGCCTCGGTCGCCGCGGAGTTCGAGCCCGACGGCCTGGCCCGCGTGGCGGCCGGGCCGGGTGTCTGGCTGACGCTCGCCGGTGCCGTCGTCGCCGCCGTCGGATCGCTCGGCGTCGCGAGCGGTCGGGAATGAGCGCGTCGGCGCACCGCTCGGCGGGCCGCTGTGGCGGAAGTCGGTGCTGCGGTCAGCGCTGGCGGCGTCGCCAGAGGTAGGTCGTGTTCATGAACCAGTTCACGACCAGCGCGACGACCGCACCGAGCAGGTTCTGCACGACCCGTGAGGCGCCCTCGCCGAGCAGGCCCAGCAGGAACCCGACGTTGTTGAGGGTGGTGAACACCGCGACGTGGATGCCCGTGCCGATG
>JAEWED010000202.1 GCA_023389745.1 Actinomycetes bacterium | reverse complement strand
CTGTTGGGATGGGATGTGAGCACCCCTGCAGGTAGGGGACTCGCGATTCTGACGCCGGGCGTCGCGATCCTCTCGGCCTATGCGTGGATGAGGGCGGGATACGTCGTCGCGGCGCGTGCAGGCTGGGTCGAGCCGTCGACCACGGTCTTCGATCTGTCGTCGAAGCTGGCGGTCATCGGGATCCTGCTGACCACGCTCGGATTGATGTGGGCCTCTGTCGAGGGGGCCTTCTCGGTGCGCCTGCAGCGTCGCGACTTTGCGGACCTATACGCGGCGCTGGTCGTCGGTCGGTGGCCCGGCGTAGCCCGGGATTCGCACGTCTCCGCTGGCGCTGCCCGCCGGGTGGAGGATCGGGCGAGTGAGGTGCTCGATGCGCTGTCGATGCAAGCTCGCAGGGATGGGCTCCCTGAGCAAGGGGACGGGGAGGTATCACCGGAGATGATCGCGCGGTGGCTGCGTACGGGTGAGGCTGGGGGAGTGTCCGTCTCGAATCTTCGCCCGCCGGCCGACACCGAATCTGTCCGCTGGGTGCGCTCCGTTGGCAGGGCATTCGCCACAGTGTCGGACGCGGATCCGGAGGCTACGCGCGCGTGAAGAACGCCCTCGCTCGGCTGCTGACCGAGATCGCTGCCCCGTGGACCGTGAACATCGCGTCCTGCATGATCCTGGGCTGGTCCATCGGCCACCCAGGTTGGGGTGCGTTCGTCGCGCTCTTCGCGGGTGTGCTGCCGATGCTGCTGATCGTGTGGGGGATCGTTCGTGATCGGATCGGCAATCACCATGTCACCGAGCATTCGGAGCGTCACGGACTGATCGTGGCCATCCTTGGTCTGGTGGTGACCGCGCTCGTGGTGCAGATCGTCGCCCACGCTCCGCGGGAGATGATCGCGCTGACCTGTGCGGGTCTCGCCGCGCTGGTCGGTATCGCCTTGTGGACGAGCGTGTTCCACGTCAAGGCGTCGGTGCACATGGCGGTGTGGTGCGGGGTCGTTGCCGTGCTGGGCGTGGCGCTAAGCCCCTGGTGGTGGCTCGGGCTGTTGCTGGCGCCCGCAATCGCTTGGTCGCGGCTGAGCCTGGGACACCACACCCGCAGCCAGATAGTCGTCGGCGCGGCGACCGGACTGGTCGTCGCGCCGTTGGTCTATCTCGCGGTGGCGTAGGAGTCAGCGAGATTCGTTCGCCGGCTTCTCGCCGTCCGCATACGGGTTGTAGGCGCGCGCCGCGACGGGCACGTCGGCGTCGCGGAGGGATCGCACCCAGCTGATGTAGCGCTGGAAGTCGCCGAAGGAATCATCGTCCGCGAAGTAGTCGAGCGGGACGTGGAAGAACTTCGCAATGTCCTGGGCGATTTGGAGGCTGGGGTTGGGCCGAGTTCCGTTGAGCAGCATCGAGATGTAGCCCTGGGTGATCGTGCCGCCGTTGGCGCGGATGCCGTCGACGATCTCGTTCATGGTGAACGGGCCCCGGTCCTTGGGGTGGACATTGTCGACCAAGTAGCGGAACTTCTCGGCGAAAGTCGCCACGATCCTCCCCTTCTCATTGAACTCTCAACGACCAATTGATAGTTCAAATCTACCTGTTCAGCCCCTGGTGGGGACCATCTCAACCAGCCTGGTGAGACGCCCGTCACTATGCCCTGTCCCCGACTATTACTGTGGTGATATTACAATAGTGATAAGCGCCGGTATGGCGCGGTTAGACGTGGTTGGGGGAGGTTCTTGTGAGGCTGGCTGCCTTATCGCCGGGGGGGACGATAATGCGCCTGCTGCCAGGCGAGCGAGACGGTCGCATCGTCGATGCCGAGAGCCTCTCCCAGCCGCTTCCGCATGTCGTCGGTCAGTGGGCTTTCGCCCCGTTCGATGCGCGAGTAGGACGACGTCGAGGTGTTGACGGCGTCGGCGACATCTTGCTGCGAAAGGCCGCGGAGCGCGCGCCAGTTCTGCAGTGTTTTGGACTGCTCGGAGACGATTGCGATCTCGCTGACGTCTATTCCGAGAGCTGTGGCCACGCGTTCGAGGGAGTCGAGCGTGGGATCGGCCTCGCCGATCTCCCATCGACGGAGGCTGTTGTAAGGCACGCCGGCCAGGCGGGCGAGGTCGGAGCGCGACATGCCGCTGGCGTCGCGGGCCTCCTTCAATCGCGTCGGATCGAAGCCTCGAAGCGTTCGCGGCGGCACTCTCACCTCCTCTGTCCGGGAACCTTTTCGGTTCTGGCCGCATCTGACTCTGTAGTCGATGTATCGGCAGTTCACTGTGCCGCATCGCCAGTGGCGATCTGAAATCTCAGCTCGATTCTGGCTGTCCAGTGTGGGAATATGCGTTGGGAATATGCGTTACTTTGGTCTAGCATCGACCGTGAGGAGGGTGGGATGAACTGGTCCAAGCGCGTTTTCGCAGCCACCGTGACGACCGCAGTCGTCGTTGTGGGGGCGGGCGGATTGGTGCCGGCTCAGGCGGAAACGACCTGGCTTGACGAGCTGGTGGGCGATTGCCCGGATCTGTATGCGCTCGGCGTGCAGGGTACGACGGAGACATCGCCGGACGCGCCGGTGAAAGCCGATACCGGGGTGCTCGGGACGATCATGTCGCCGATGCTCGCCCAGGCGCGTGAAATCGGTGCGAGTGTCGACCGGGCGTATGTGCCGTACCCGGGCTCGTTCGGTGGAATCACCCCAGGCGGCAGCGACTCCTATGCGGTCTCGGTCGGCAAGGGCGAGGAGAACCTGGCGAAGGCTGCCTCCACGGTGCTGGCGAGCTGCCCCAAGACCAAGTTGGCGATTGTCGGCTTTTCTCAGGGCGCGCACGCGGCCTCGAACTTCTTGCGGACCGTCGGGAAGGGGAGTGGCTCGGTGCCCGCCTCGGCGATCGCTGCAGGCGCACTGTTCGGGTCGCCGACCCGCAGCGAGGGGGCTGGGCTCTTCCCCGGTACATCGCAGCAGGCTCCGAACCCGGTTCCCGGCACCCGCGGCGAGGAAGTGAAGGCGCTGACGCCGGTGTCATTCACGACGCCGAAGGGCGCCGGAATCGGCCCCGTCTCCGGCATCACGAAGGATTACGGCTCGTTGTCGGGCCGGGTCTCATCGTGGTGCCAGACCGGCGATCTGGCGTGTGACGCCCCGCCGAACGCCCCGATCGCACGGGCGGTCGTCAACGTAGCGGGACAGGCCGAGATCGGTGGCGACCCGTTCGTTGCCGTCTCGACGATCGGCCGGGCACTGGCCTCGACGACGTTCAAGACCGCTGTCGATGTCATCAACAAGGACATCCAGGCACCCAAGAACGCGCTCGAGAACATCTCCATCCAGCCGAAGAAGACGATCTCTCAGCGACTCGCCGAGGCGTCGGATCCGCGGGCCAAGCCCCCGACCGGGCAGGAAGTGACCTCGGCGCTGGTGAAGGTCGGGCTGATCGGCCTGAATGCGGCCGTCACCGTGGCCAAGAAGGTCCTGACGCCCGAAACCATCGCCGCCGTTGCGACGGTCGGGCTCGCGAACCCTCCTGCGGCGTTGGCGATTCTGGCGGCCAAGGCCGTCACCGTCCTGCCAGAGCTGATCCCGCCGGCCACGACCACACGCCTGGTGACGCAAACCTTCAAGATCGTCGAGAACGAGGTCAAGGCCAATCGGGACGCCTTCGACTTGGTTGCGCTGTCCTCCTACCGGAACACGGCGGCCGAGCATGGCTCTTACGGCTCTGTCGCAGCGACCCCGACCGGCCAGGCGCCCACGAAATTTGTTGCGTCTTGGCTCGCCGCCGCTGCCGCAGACCTCGGAGCGTCCTCGAAGTCCGCCAGCAATTCGAGCTCGAACTCGACGTCGAAGGTGACGAGCACACCCAAGGCATCGCCGACGACCACCACGACGCGGCCATCGACGTCCGCCACCACGACGTCCATCACGACGTCCACGACGACGTCGACGACGACGTCCACCACCGCGACGGGCCGTGATGCGTCGGAGCCGACGCTGCTCGAACAGGGCGGCGTCGTCAGCACGAACTCCAACTCGAACTCCTGAAACCGTCTAGGGAAAGAAGAAACGAATGGGTAAGCACCGCAGGGTCTCGCGGGCCGCGAAGGCAGGCATCGTTCCGGCAACCGCCGCCGCGATCGTCGTCGCCGGCGCAGGAATCGCGAATGCCGATCCGGTAGAGCTGCCGTCGCAGGGCGGCGTGACCACCCCGGCTCCGTCCACACAGGGCGGCACCACCGCGGCCCCGCAGCCCGCGTACGTGCCCGAAGCGCCGAGCCAGCCGACCTACTGGGTCGAGGCTCCGGCAGTGCAGCCGCGCTACGTGCCGAAGCCGAACTACGACTACCAGACGAACCAGTACACGCAGCAGTCGAACTACGTTGCGCCGATCGATTACTCGGCCCTGCACGCCCCGGTGGCTGTCGAGGCCGCGCCGATGTACATTGCGCCGCAGAACACGGTGATGCTCGGCGATTACCACGCCGTCCAGCCGAACTGGCTGACCGATGAGGACCTCGAGCGGACCAATAACACGTCCGAGCTGATCCGTTCGCAGGTCTCAACTTTCTACCGGTCAATCGGTATTGATGCGGATCGGGCCGACCGGGTCGCGGCCGGACAGATCGCCGGAACCATCGGCGGCGCGGCTATCGGCGCCGGCATCGGCGCGGTTCCGGGTGCGCTGCTCGGCGGCACCATCGGCGGCAACCAGGGTCTCGCGATCGGCGGCTTCGTGTCGATCCCGCTCGGCGTCATTCCGGGGCTGCCTGCCGCGGTCATCGTGCCGACCACGGTGGCCGGCACCGCCGCAGGTGCTGCGATCGGCGGCGCAATCACTGCGGTCCCGGGCGCCGTCGTCGGTGGCGCGATCGGCTTCGCTGCCGGTACCGCGTTCGGCGCCGGTGACGACGAGGGCCAGCCGATCGAGGTCGATCTGCCGAGTATCGACTCCGAGGCGATCACCGCGCAGGCCGAGACCACGCTCACCCAGTGGGAGTCCGCCGGGCCGGTCGGTCAGGCCGCCGCGACTGCGGTGCGTGACGTCGTCGCCGCAGCCCCGGGCATCGACCAGCAGGCCCGCGACTGGGCCACCGCCCAGCCTGGCGGCCAGCAGGTCGTCGACGCGATCGACGGCGCCCTCACCCAGTTCGGGAAGGGCTCGGCCGGTGTTGCCACGCAGATGATCTCGAACGCCGTCGGCGACGGCATCCAGCAGGCCTGACAGACCTGTGAAGCCCTCGGTGGGGGCGGGGAGACCCGCCCCCACCATCTACACGGAGGATAAATGTCGACGGACAATCGGGAGCAACTGTTCCCCGACGTGATCGAGCACTACGGACGCGACCAGACCCCGGCCGACGACGCACCAGTCTCGGGCGGACTGGACTTCCCCATCCCGACAGAGACATTCGCCGAAGCCAGCGAAGTGCCCGCGCTCGAGCCGAGCAGCGAGGCGGCCGCTGGCGAGCAGGACTCGGTCGTCCAGACCGAACTAGAGCCGATCGACGATTCGTCGATCATCCAGACCGAACTCGAACCGATCCTCATCGAGGACGACCTCGCGACGGAGCAGTTCGCTCCCGTCAGTGCCCAGGCATACAGCGAATGGTCGCCGGACCCCGCGCAACCGCAGGCGTACGCCGAGCACCTCGAACCGCTGCCCGTCGATCTGTATGCCGATGCGCCCGACTGGGTTCGCGCACACATCCCCCGCGAGCCGCTGGTCGCCCCCGGCGACCCCCGTGGCGGATTCCGCTCGATCACCGGTCGACTGCGCGCGCAGAGGACGCTGCCCGCGGCACCGGTGCCGGCCGCCACGGAGATCCCCCCGAGTGATCCGACTGATCCGGAGACCACGAGCGACGCCAGCGGCGGTGACGGCGGCCGCCGGTGGGGCAAAGCCCCACTGATCGGTCTGGCCGTAGCGGCCGTCTCGGTCTTCGCCGCGGGTGCAGTCACCGTCCTCACCGGTGACGACACTGAAACCCCCGTTCCGCCGCTGCCAGAGTCCACCGTCTCCGCGGAAGCGGAAGAGACGACGGCTGCTGCGCCGTCCTGGTGCGCGTCGGTCAACGAACCGGATCGGACCGTCGGCAACGGCGCAGGCAACCGCGACAGCGGCCCGGGAGTGATCCAGGCGTTCGAGCACGCCTACTACGTCACGCGCAGCGGAGAGGCTGTCGGATCGCTGATGGTCCTGCCCCAACCTCCCGCTCAGATCCAGGAATTCATCGACGCCGTCCCGGAAGGCACCGAGCACTGCGTGACGGTCCTACCCACGCCAGAGCCGAACCGCTGGTCAGTCGACGTGCTCTTGAAGATCCCGCCAGTCGGCAGCGAAGGCATCCACCGGCAGTGGATCACCACCACCCCCGGCGAAGGCGGAATGAAGATCGCGACAGTGGAGGACCGGAAATGACGAACGTTGTTGCTCTACGCAGGACCCCCAAGGTCGAGGAGCCTGAGCGGATCTCGGCCATCGTTGTCGCCGGCTCCGGCGGCGCCGCCTCGACCACCACAACATACGGGCTGGCGACAGCACTTCGACTGGGCACCGGAGTGGACGTCGCAGCGATCGACGGCACCTCCGACGGCGGGAACCTCCTCGACCGCACCGCCGTCGACCCGATCGACACCGCTCGCGCCATCCGCCAGCTCGGTTCACGCATGGCGGTCAGCACCGCCGGCGTGGTCGTCGTCGGACACGGAGACACCACGGACCCGGCCCTCGTGGACGGGCTGCTCTCCGATCGCCACCAAGCTCGATTCCACGACGTCGGGCCCGCACTGCGTTCCCGCCGCCTCGGGCCGCTGATCGAAGCCGGAGCCGGAATCGTCATCGTCGCGCCCGCCCGTTCCGAGCCACTGAGCCGGATGCGAGACGGCCTCGGCTGGCTGATGAACACCTACGGAGCTGAGGTGTTGGCGCGGACGATCGTGGCGATCTCGCACCAGATGCCGGACACCCTGCTCGATCTCGCACCCATACGGGACGCCCTCGCACCCCGAACCGCCGGATTCGTCGAGGTCCCCTTCGACGCCGCCCTCGCTCTGCCCGGCCGACTCGACCACCGCCGCCTGTCGCCCGCCGCCCTCGATGCATGGACGGACGCCCTGGATGCGCTCGGCCAGATCACCACCCCGCACACCGATACCGACG
>JAEWED010000256.1 GCA_023389745.1 Actinomycetes bacterium | reverse complement strand
GTGGAGTAGTTGAATACGAAGCCGAGCAGGGCGACGACGGCTACCACGATGGCAGCGGCGCCGACAGCCCAGAGAATCAGGGCGGCGAGGGTGGAGAGGGCGGACTTCATCGCTTCCCCACAGCCATGCAGGCCAGGTAGAACAGAGCTATCAGTGCGAAGATGATAATGATTCCTACGGGGTTCACGGTGTCCACGGTTTTCCTTTTCTCGGCGTTACGGGGTGTCTTGGCTCCAGTCTGCATGGCCAGGACACCCCGGGGTGGGGTTGTTAGCGGGGTCGGTTACAGGGCGTCGAGATTCCGGCGTGCGTCCTCCTCACACTCCGGGTCCCCGCACCCCCACACGGCAATAAGCACTCGGCCGGTCACGGTCCACCCAAACACCAGGACCCGGCGGGCGTACTCATCGTGGCCATAGGTGAAAGGAATCAGGGTGCGGAGGCCGAACCAATGCCGCTGCGGACGCCAGAACCAAATACGCCCGGGGCGCGTCACTTCTCCGCCCCCTTACTCAGGAGTGCCGCGACGACCATGACGGCCAGCACCAGCACCAGCGGAATCCAGAAGGGCGAGAGTACCCACCACCAAGACCAGGCGATAACGCCGGTCAGTTTGAGGGCGATAAAGAGCAGCAGGAGCAGCGTAAGCCCGCCGCTGCCGTATTCCCGGCTCACTTCTCCGCCGCCTTCTCCAGTGCCCTGAACTCCTTGGCCAGGAGCTTCTGCGCGTTCTGCTGCTGCTCCGGGGTGAGGCCGAGGCCGGCAATCACGCGCCGGATGATCCCGGACACCACGAGGGCCTCCTGCTCCTGCAGGCTCACCTGGCGCTCGGCGTACCCGTGGCGGATCATCATGTCCAGGAACTTACCGAGGCGGTCCTGTGCCCGCTCGTACAGCTCTATGGTGACGTGCAGGCGCTGGGCCCCGGCCTTGTCGTACGTGTCTATCCCGTCGAGGGCGTTCACCCGCCGGCCGAGGGACTCCATCATCACCTCGACGGACTGGGTCAGCTTCCCGAGTGCCTGGAGCGGGTCCTGGACGGACTCCAGCCCCACGTGGGCTATGGCGGCCTCGGCTTCCTTCTCCGCCACGATGGTGGCCACTCGCCGGGCTGCGGCCTCTTTCACCTGTTTGGCGCCGCCGCCGTGAAACCGGCAGACCGTACCGCCTGGAATGGCCTTCAGCTTGCAGGGTTCGCCGGTCTGCCGGGAGCGGCCGCCGCATATCACGCGGTCTATGGGGAGCTTCTTGCGGGGCATTTATTTAGGTCCTATCTAAAAGGGTGTCTTTCATGCGGTCCGGGGTCTGGTGGCCCGGATTGCTCTGGTTGGAGTGGATTTTGGTTGAACCTTCAACCTCAATCACTGGTTTAGGTTTAACCTTCAACCTCAATCACTGGTTTAGGTCTAACCTTCAACCCTCACTTGAAGGTTCTAGAGTGTGGGCTGCGCGGGTTAGATGAGGTCCAGGAGGTCCTCGTCCAGGAACACATACGGGTCCGCCGCAAGGATGGCGGACTCGCACTTGTGGCATGCCCTCTGGTCCTCAGGGTCCCACTCCAGCGGCGTGCCTGGCGGGGTGTATGCGATCCTCAGCCCTGCGGTGCCCACGCCGCAAAGCGCATCCCCGGAATAATAGACAGTCTTTGGAGGCAGCTTCAGGAGGACCAGGGATTCCGGCACCGCATGGGGTACCTGACGGTCCACTGTGCGGGCGGTGAAGTACCGGCGGCGGCTCATGGCTTATCCGTCAGCGGCACGGCTGCGGCCTCGGGGGTGCAGGAGTGGGGCCAGGTCGGCATCCGGTTGCAGGTCTCGCAGCCGCCGCACCACCCGCTCGTCTCCTGGGCGCAGCCGGCGCAGGTGGCCGAGGCGATTTCGTAGTACGCCTGGTCGCTGGCCGGATAGGGAAGGGCGTAGCCGCGGACCGGGGCGTCGGTGGCGGGTGCAGGGGTAGTCTCCATGGGGTCGAGCGTACCGGGGTCCGGTCCGTGCCGGGGCCGTTACTGTCGGGGTCGGTTATAACCGCCCTCCCCGCTCCCCGCCCAGGCCCCGGCGCACTGCCCGCGGGGCAAACTGCGACGCCTCCAGGCTGTAACCATGTAACCGTGTAATGAGATTCTCCGGGCACCTTCAGCAGTTAGAGGGTCATTGAGGGTCACAGAGGGACACCCAAGGTTGTAACCATGTAACCATGTAACGAGATTCTCCGGGCACTATATTGCCCACAGAGGTACATTGAGGGACAAACCCCTAGAATTCAACGAAGTTAGAGGGACACCCCTTCAGCAGTTAGAGGGTCATTGAGGGTCACAGAGGGACACCTCCAAAAAGTTAGGTGTACCTCAGAAGTACCCCTGTGTCCCTCACTTGTCCCTCAAATCCGAAAAACGTGTCCCTCTAACTTCCGCGGATTCTAGGGGTTTGTCCCTCAGTGACCCTCTATCTACACGTTTAGTAAAGAAGGGCTTTATTTAACAACAGTAGTAGCAACAGTACAAAAGTACTTATATAGGCCACGATCCGTTTATTAGCGGGGTCGATAGTAACGAGGAGGTTTGCGGTCCGGGCCTGGCAGAGTGGACGGCATGACAACCCCAACTCTTCCCAGCCGCCCCGGGCCGACCCGCCGCGAGCTGGAGGCATCGCTCGAAGCGTACTTCTACAACCAGGTCCGCCTCCGGGGCGGGATGATCGAGAAACTCATCTCCACCCGGCGCGGCATCCCGGACCGCCTGGTCCTGCTCCCCGGCGGGCACGTGTTCCTCGTGGAACTGAAGGCATGGGGCGGGCGCACGTCCGCGCTGCAGGAGGCGTGGCACGCCCGTGCCGCAGAGCTCGGCACCCGGGTGGTGGTCCTGGAGGGCCGGGACGCCATCGACGCGTGGCTGCTGTCCTGGGGTAAGGGCATCGACCGGTACCACGAGGCCGCCGCGAGAATGTCCCGGGCCGCTAACCGCGGGCAGATGCAGGAGACCCTCGCGGACCTGACGCCCGAGGACCGGAAAACCCAGAAGCGTCGGATGAGCGCGGCCCGCACCCGGGGCCGCCGGAAGCTCGCCGCCGGCAATCCTCTGACCGACGCGGAGACCCGCGCCCTGAAGTTCTTCGGGGACCTGTAGGCCATGGAGAACCTGACGACTGAAAGCACCGCCCCCGGGGAGGTGATGCCCCGATGAGTCCTGTCCCCGAATTGCGCGGATACCAGAAAGCCGCCGTCCAGTACCTCCACTCCCGAAAGAGTGCCGGTCTGTTCCTAGACATGGGCTTGGGTTGAGGTAAGACGGCCATCACGCTGTCCGCTTTGCGCCCTGAGGACCTCCCGGCACTCGTGACCGCCCCCAAGAGGGTAGCTGAGAACGTCTGGGAGGCCGAGGGACGGCTTTGGAGGCCCGATCTGAGGGTGGAGGTCGCCGCGGGTCCCGCGAGGCGCAGAGAAGCGATTCTAGCGGGTTCCGCTGACGTGATCGTGATCGGCCGGGACAACCTGGCCGACGCGGTCCCGCACGCCGGGAAGTTCAACACGTTCGTGATTGACGAACTCAGCGGGTTCAAGTCCCGTGCCTCGGCGCGCTGGAAGCACGCCAAGGACATCTCCAAGACCACCAAGGTGTGGGGCCTCACCGGTACCCCGATGCCCTCGGGCCTGCTGGACCTCTGGCCGGAGGTGTACCTCATGGACATGGGCCAGCGCCTGGGCAAGACCATAGGCGGGTACCGGCAGCGGTACTTCACCCCCGGACGGCAGCTGCGCACCGGGGTGGTCACCGAATGGATTCCGCGCCCCGGTGCGGACAAGCGCATCCACAAGCTGCTGGACGATCTGTGCATGTCCCTGGACGCCACCGGGCTGGTGGACCTGCCGCCGGTGACGCACAACTACGTCGAGGTCCCGATGGCCCCGGACGTGCGGGAGATGTACCGGAAGATGAAGCGCGACCTGGTCCTGGACCTGGAGGTCGTCGGCGGGGAGGTCCACACCGCGGACACCGCAGCCGCGCTCTCGAACCGGCTCTCCCAGCTCACCGCCGGATTCATGTACGTGGACGACGCCGACCTGCGGGACGGCGCCTACGACGTGATCCACACGGCCAAGGCCGCCGCCACCCGGGAAATCGTGGAGGGCTCCGGCGGGGGCGTGCTGGTCGGGTACTGGTACAAGGCCGAGGCCGACCTGCTGAAGAAGGAGCTGGGCTCCCTGGCCCACACCATCGACGAGCCGGGCGTAGTGGATGCCTGGAACGCGGGGAACATCCCGGTGCTGCTCGCGCACCCGGCCTCCGCCGGCCACGGGCTGAACCTCCAGCACGGCGGGCATACGCAGGTCTGGACGACCATCCCGTGGTCCCCGGAGCTGTACCAGCAGTTCAACAAGCGGCTTCCCCGCTCGGGCCAGCAGCACCCGGTCGTCATCCATCACCTGATGACGCCCGGCACAACAGACCAGCTCCGCCTCGCCGTCGTGGAGGAGAAAATCACCGTAGAGCGCGCACTGCTCGACCACCTGGAGGTATCCCTGTGAACATCACCCCGGACACGAAGTTCGACGTCCTGACCGCCGCCAACCGAGACTCACTGCACTGGACCGCGGGCACGGTGACGTGGGGCGAGCTGCTGGAGTGGATGGAGTCCCCCGCCGATACCAAGGCGTGCGGGAACTACATCCTGGGCACTATGGCCGAGACCACCACCGAGCACAAGCGCCGCGGACAGCCCGCCGTGCCCTGCACCGGGATGCACCGCACCAAGCTGGCCATGCGGACCCGCTCCGCCGTGACCCTGGACGTGGACTACCCGGAGCCCGGGTTCCTCGTGGACGCGGCCACCGCGCTGGACCATGCGTTCATCATTCACACCACGTTCTCCTCCTCGCCGGAGCACCCCCGCTACCGGGTCATCGTGCCCCTGGACCGCCCGGTCCGCCCGGACGAGTACCACGCCGCAGCCGGGTCGCTCATGCAGGCGCTGGGGGAGAAGCAGTTCGATGCCGGGTCCGTCCAGGCCGAGCGGTACATGTTCAAGCCCTCGGAGCAGGAGCCGGGGTTCTTCCGGTTCCACGCCCAGGGCGGCGCCCCGGCCTCGGCTGACCGCCTGCTGGCCGGCTTCCAGACCGACCTCTCGGAGCTGCCCGCGCCCAAGCCGAGCCGGAACAAGCGGGACCCGTTCGCACTGGAGGGCACCATTGGGGCGTTCAACCGTGCCTACGCGGACCTGGACAAGCTGATCGACGCCTATGACCTGCCGTACGAGGCCTCCGGCGGCACCGACCGCTACCAGCTCGTGGGGGCCTCGGCCGCCGCCGGCATGGGCGAGGTCACTGAAGGCCTGTACTTCTCCCACCACTCCAACGACCCGGCCTACGGGCAGACCTGCTCCGCGTTCGACCTGGTGCGCCTGCACCTCTACGGCGCGCTGGATGAGGACGCAGCCCCAGGCACCCCGGTGAACCGGCTGCCGTCCTCCAAGGCGATGCTGGAGACCGCCTCCACCGACCTGAACGTGGTGCGGGAGCTGGTTGGCGCGGCGTTCGATGATGAGCTGGACGAGTCCGCGGGCGCTGCAGGGACCGGCGCCGGGAACTGGCGTATGGAGCTGAAGCTCGACCCGTCCTCCGGCAAGCCCAAGGACGAGATCCACAACTGGGACCTGATCGCCTCCAATGATCCGGCGTTCCAGGCGGTGTTCTACAACGAGCTGTCGATGGCGATTGAGATTGACGCGGATCTGCCGTGGCGGACCCGGGAGTCCGGCATCGAGTTCCGCGCCTCGGACCGCGCTCAGCTCGCCCTGCACATCGAGCGGCAGTACCATATCCGCCCCGGCCGGGCGTACCTGGATGACCTGATTAGCGACCGGGCGATGCCGCGCCGGCGGAACCCGGTGCGGGTGTACCTCTCCGGGCTGGAGTGGGACGGCGTGCCGCGGGTGGAGACCTGCATCCCGGTGGAGCAGGTCACCGAGTACACGCGGCTGGTCACCCGCAAGGCCATGGTCGCCGCCGTCGCACGTATGATGGACCCGGGCTGCAAGTGGGACCACATGCTGATCCTGCACGGGCCGGAGGGCCTGGGCAAGTCGCACCTCGTGGACACGCTCAGCCGCGGGTACTCCTCGAACCTGGAGAGCATCGGGAACAAGGACACGCTGATTACCATGCAGCGGTCCTGGATCATGACCGCGGACGAGGGCACGTCCCTGAAGAAATCCGACTGGGACGCGCAGAAGGAGTTCATTACCCGCCGGGACGACGTGTTCCGGATGCCGTATGAGCGTGAGTCCTCGGTCCACCCCCGGCACTGTGTCATCTGGGGTACGACCAACGACGACGTGTTCCTGCGCAAGCAGGAGGGTAACCGCCGGTTCCATATCCTGCGCTGCGCCCGGGTGGAGTACGAGAAGCTCACCGACGAGTACGTGGATCAGGTCTGGGCCGAGGCCAAGGCGCTGTACGAGGCGGGGGAGCGGCTCTGGATGGACGAGGACGAGGAATCACTGGCACGGGACGCCCGGGAGGAGTTCACCGAGGAGAACGCCACCGCAGGCCTGGTCTCGGCCTACCTGGACATGCTGGTCCCGGAGGAGTGGGAGTCCATGCCGCCGGAGTCCCGGCAGCTCTGGCTCCTGAATGCGGAGGAGGGCATCGGGGTGCGCGGGTCCGTCCGGCAGGACGAGGTCTGCACGATCCAGTTGTGGGTTGAGGCACTGGGCCGCAAGCGCGGCGACTCCCGGAAGATCGACCTGATGGAGCTGGGCACGATCATGAAGGACATGCCGGGCTGGGAGCCGGTGCAGAAGACCCGGCGCGTGGCGCAGTACGGCCCGCAGAAGGTGTTCCGCCGGGTGCCCGAGGGCATGGACCTGATCTAGGGAAGGGCCGCGACACGCCGACAAGTTGCAGTGGAGCTTGTCGGCGTGTATGTTCTTCTCAACACCGAAACCGAAACGCCGAAACTCAGGAGACACCATGCACCAGGTGAAATTCACAAAGCGCCCCAAGGGTGGTTACTACGCTTTCGTCACCATGGTCGAGGGCGGGCGGGAACGCTGCGCAATCGTGCAATCATCCGACGGAACTGGAAAAGTAGGCGCCGCCCACCACTGGACCGCCAAGGCGCACGGTAAGGCCGTCACCATGGAGACCCGCAAGCACGCCGTCGAAGCCCTGGCCCGCCGTCTGGGCTGGTAACCCTCTATAACCGACCCCGCTTACAACAGCCCGTCCCCGAAAGGGGGCGGGCATTGTTGTTTGTGCCGGGTTCCCCCGGCCCTTACTGACACCGAATACCCGTAATGAGAGGCCCACCATGTCCGCTGTACTGAATATCTCGATTGACCTGACCAGCCCGAACCTTACCGACCAGGACAAGGCCGTCCTCGCCGCCCTGGGCCTCACCCCCGGAGGCGACTGGCCCCCGGCTCCGGCACCCGCCGCCGTCGTGGTAGACGGGAGCCTGGAGGCCGACCCAGCCATAGCCCCCGCCGTCGATGCGGAGCCCGCACCCAAGCCGCGCCGCACCCGTGCCAAGAAGGCCGAGACCGAGGAAGCCCCGGCTACCGGCGGCCCCGCCGCACTGGAGGACCTGCCGGTCGTCACCCGGTCCGAGGCCATTGAGTGGGCTATCAAGCTCTCGGACAAGGGCCTGAAAGCCGAGCTGCGCGACATCCTGGGCCAGATCGGCGCGGAGCGTGCCTCCACGATCACCGACGGCGAGCAGGCCGCGCAGTTCATCTCCCTCACCAAGTCGGTGCTGGCTTCCCAGCCCGCGGAGGAAGCCCCGGCAGAAGAAGCCCCGGCAGAAGAAGCCCCGGCCCCCGCCCCCGCTGGCCGCACGCTCCAGGACGCCATCGACGCCGCCATGGCACTGGTGAAGGACAACAAGGGCGCCAAGGTCCGGGCCGCGGTCTCGGAGATCGGCGTAGCCAAGGTCTCAGCCATGACCGAGGACCAGGTCCCCGAGTTCTTCCGCCTGATCGAGGGCTAGAGCGATGCCCGGAGAGCACGCCAAGCTGTCGCCGTCCAGCGCTGAGCGCTGGATCAACTGCCCTCCCTCGGTCCGGATGATCGAGGAGCACACCGACCCTAACGTCCGGGACGAGGATTCGGTCTACGCCCGCGAGGGCACGCTGGCCCACGCGCTGGGCGAGCTGACCGCGGGGCTGGAGTTCGGCCTTATCAACAAGCGCCAGTACAACCGCGGCATGAAGGCGTGGAAGGCTGAGTTCGACGCCATGAACTACCCCGACGGCACGCTGGCCGAGATGGAGGGTCACGTTGACTCCTACGTCGAGCTGATCCGGGAGCGTCTGGCACGGGTCCCGGGCTCGGCCCTGTTCCTGGAGCAGCGCATGGACTCCGGCGTCCCGCGCTGCTGGGGGACCTCGGACGTGGTCATCGTGGGCCCGGAGCACATCGAGATTATCGACCTGAAATATGGGGCCGGTGTCTTTGTGAGCGCGCACGATAACTACCAGCTCAACCTCTACTCCCTCGGCGCGCTGGATACCTACGGGGACCTGATCGAGACCACGACGCGGGTCTACATGACCATCTTCCAGCCGCGCATGAACAACGTCTCCACCCGGGACCTGCACCCGGACGAGCTGCGCGCCTGGCGCTCGGAGGTGGCCATCCCGGCCGCCGAGCTGGCGCTCTCGGATAACCCGGGGGAATTCGGCCCGTCGGAGAAAGCCTGCCGCTGGTGCCCGGTGGCGGCCATCTGCCGCGCCCGGGTGGACGCTGCCATTGAGGATGCGTTCGGGGAGGACTTCCTGGACGAGCCCATCCCGGAGGAGGTGCCCAAGCCCGAGGTCCTCACCGACGACGAGCTGGGCGCCGCTCTGGAGCGGGTCCCGTTTATCAAGTCCTGGCTGTCCGCGCTGGAGGAGTACGCGCTGGAGAAGGCTTACGGCCGGGGCGAGCGTATCCCCGGGCACAAGGTCGTCATGTCCGGCGGCCGGCGGACGGTCACGGACCCGACGGCGGCAATCCAGACCCTGATCGACAAGGGATACAAGGCCGAGCAGGTGGCGGATTTCAAGGTGAAGCCCCTGGGCCAACTGGAAAAGCTCGTCGGTAAGAAGGAACTGCCCGAGGTGCTGGGCGACCTGCTGAAGAAGGGCGAGGGCCGCCCGTCGCTCGTGCCGGAGTCGGACCCCCGGCAGGAGGTCTCCCGACCGGGCGACGCCGCCGCCGCGTTCGAGGCGGAGGACCTCGTATAAGCGACCCCGCTAACACCGCAAGGAATCCGGAGGCGGTCCGGAATAGTCATAACTGCAAGACAGGGCGGGGCCAGTCCGCCACCGGAATCTTCCACCTGGTCCCGCCCGGCCAAATCAAATCAAACACCGAAAGCAAGGAAACCCGCATCATGGCTTCAGATACCACTCTCGTCACCGGCAAGGTCCGCCTCTCCTACGCCCACCTGTTCGAGCCGCACGTCAACCCGAGCGCCCCGGCCGGCTCCAAGCCCAAGTACAGTGCCACCCTCCTGATTTCCAAGGACGACACCGAGACCCTGGACAAGATCAAGAAGGCCCAGCAGAACGCGCTGGAGAAGTTCAAGGACTCCAAGTTCGAGGGCAAGATTCCCAAGGCATGGAAGTCCACCCTCCGGGACGCGGACAGCCCCGAGGAAGAGGACATGCTGGAGAAGAATCCGGAGTACGCGGGCCACTACTTCATGTCGGTGTCCAACACCATGCGCCCGGGCCTCGTGGACCGCAACCGCACCCCGATCCTGGACCCGGATGAAATCTACTCCGGCTGCTACGCCCGGGTGCAGATCAACGCCTTTGCGTTCAACACGCAGGGCAACAAGGGGATCAGCTTCGGCCTGAACAACGTCCAGAAGCTGGCCGACGGCGAACCGTTCGGCGCGGTCATCGAGAAGGCCGAGAACGTCTTTGGTGACGTTGACGGCGACGACGACGGCCTGATCTAGTCCCGCCCACCAGGCTGAGGCCCCCGCAACCGCATCCCCCGCGGCGGCGGGGGCCTCTTTACTACCCCGAGGAAAACCCCGTGAGCAAACCCCTTCTGATTGACATCGAAACGTACTCCGACATCGACCTCCGCAAATCCAACGCCTACCGCTACACCGAGAGCCCCCAGTTTGAAATCCTCATGGCCGCCTACGCCGTGGGGGACGACCCGGTGCAGGTGGTGTTCGGATCGGACGTGTTCGATATCCCCGGACTGTGGGACCCGACCGTGGAGAAAATCGCCCATAACGCCGCGTTCGAAAGAATTTGCTTTAGCGCCGCGGGCCACCGTCACCCGGGCGTCCTGCTGGGGCGGCGGTACCTGAACCCCGAGCACTGGACCGATACGCAGTCCCTCGCCGCGCTGGCGGGCTACCCGCAGAAGCTGGAGCAGCTCGCCCACGCGCTCGGCGGCGAACAGAAGGACTCCGCCGGCACGCTGCTTATCAACTGGTTCTGCAAGCCGGACCGGAAGGGCAACCGCCGCATGCCGGAGGACCACCCGGAGAAGTGGGCGCAGTTTGTCGAGTACTGCCGCCAGGACGTGGTAACCCTGCGCGACGTCCACAAGAAGCTCCCGACCTGGCCTACCGAGCACGAGCGGGAGGTCTACCTCACGGACCAGCGGATCAACGACCGCGGTATCCAGGTGGACACGGTCATGGCGCAGGCAGCCATCGACGCGCAGGAGGACAACAAGCTCGGGCAGTTCCGGGAGATGCAGGAGATAACCGGGCTGGAGAATCCCAACTCGAACGTGCAGCTCCTCGGCTGGTTGAAAGGCCAGGACTTGGAGGTGGAGAACCTCCAGGCGGCCACCGTCACCCGACTGCTGAAGGGTGACCTGCCGGAGCCGGTGGAACGGGCGCTGGAGCTGCGGCAGGAGCTGGCGCTGGTGGCGGCTAAGAAGTACCAAGCGGCGCTGGACCGCGTGAACGCGGACGGACGGCTCCGGGGCTCATTCGCCTACCACGGGGCGCACACGGGCCGCTGGGCGGGCCGCGGGGTGCAGCTCCAGAACCTGCCCTCGGCGTCGCTGGCGGAGAAGGACGCGCCGGGTGAGGTGGTGGACCGGACCATCGCCGCCGCCGTGCTGGACCTGTACCTCGGCTACGGCGCCGACGCCAAGACCCTGAAGGCCCTGGTCCGCCCCATGTTCACCGGCCCGTTTACCGTGGTGGACTACTCCGCGATTGAGGCCCGCGTGGTGGCGTGGCTGGCGGGGGAGGAATGGGCGCTCCAGGCGTTCCGGGACGGCCGGGATATCTACGTCGAGACCGCCGAGCGTATGGGGCAGGGGTTCACACGGAAGGACGGCAAGGTAGCGTGCATCGCCGCCGGAAGCCCAGTACTCACCGAGGGGGGTCTGGTTCCGATTGAGGAAGTCCGCCCCGGGGTGCGCGTGTGGGATGGAGTCGAATGGGTGGCCCAGGACGGGCCGGTCTACAAGGGAGAAAAACATGTCATCGAATACGGGGGCCTCACTGCAACAGAGGACCACCTTGTCTGGATCGAGGGGGAACCGGAGCCGGTACCCTTTGGCGTCGCCGCCGCCCGCGGAGCACGTCTCCAGCAATCAGGGGCAGGTCGGCGCCCGGTACGGGTGGGTGGAGATTATCTCCCCGGAACGGCGATACCTGAGGGGGTGGTCCCAGGTGTACGTTCCGACGCGCTGCACCGGGTGCGGGTCGGAGCAGTGGCAGTACTTGGGAAATCTGTCCTCCGGGAGGTCCAGGGGGTGTCAGGAGTGCAGTCAGCCGCGCCACGTTCCGCTGAAGCTGTCCAAAGTGCTTACGTCCGCACAGCAGCGGTGCGCGCATGGGGACCCAAACTACGGCGGGCGGGGGATCGAATTCCGGTTTCCGTCAGTGCTGGAGGCGGGGCTGTGGGTTCTGGAGAACCTTGGGCCTCAGGAGCCGGGCATGGAGCTGGACCGGGTGAACAACAACGGTCACTACGAGCCGGGGAACCTGCGTTGGGCCACCCGGAAACAGAACAGCAGCAACCGCCGCAACACGCGGCTCTCCGAATGGGACCCGCAGTATTGGCCCTACGCGGAGAACACGGTGCGCCGGAAGCTCTCGGAGGGGGACAGCAGGGAGAAGATCCTGCAGGACGCCCAGCGGGCCGTGGAGGAGCGTCGGAAGGGGTGGCGGTCCATCGAGGCACGGTTGCAGTCTATGACCTGGTCAATGCCGGACCACGTCACCGTTTCACCGTCTCGGGCGTCCTAGTCCACAACTGCCTCGCGCTGGGCTACAACGGCGGCATCGGGTCGCTGCAGGCCATGGGGGCTGAGGGTTCGGACGAGAAGCTCCAGTACCTGGTCACTCAGTGGCGCAACGCCAACCCGGCCATTGTGCAGTTCTGGGCTGACATGCAGCGCGCCTTCCGGAACGGTGGAGATGCCGGGCGCATCCGAGTGGAGAAGGACGGGCGGGACCGCCGGGTGATCCTGCCCTCGGGCCGGGCGATGGTCTACCACGACGTGCGGGAGCGGTGGGTCGAGAAGTGGGGCCAGCAGGTGAAGCAGCTCAGCTTCCAGGACCCCAAGCCCCCGTACCTGCGGGTGGACACCTACGGCGGCCGGCTGACTGAGAACGTGACGCAGGCCGTTGCCCGCGACGTGCTGGCCGGCGCGCTGGTCTCCCTCGAACGTGCGGGGTACGACGTCGTGGGGCATGTCCATGATGAAGTCCTGGTCCAGGGCACCTACCCGGTGGAGGAAATCGCCGGGGTGCTCAACGACCTCCCGGACTGGGCCGAGGGTCTGCCCATCGACGCCGCCGGGTACAACTGCCCGCGCTACCGGAAGGACTAGCCGGAGCGCGACACGCCGGGCGACACGCCGCACTGAAATCCGACACGCCGTTGTGGGCGTGTCGGATTTGGTGTTTAGGCGACCTATGTGGAATTGTCATCCCTACCACCACCGCAGGACACGCCGATAAACCGATGAGACGGAGAGCACAAAATGTTCAAAATGACCCGGACGCACGACTCGTATAAGACGTTGGAGCAGAAGTTCCCCAAGCTCCGGGAGTGCCAGGTGTACTGCTCCTATGCCCTGTACGACAACGGAGTAGCCGACAAGAAAACAGCCCAGACGGTTGCCGCGAAATTGAGCCCCTCCAATCCGGTATCCCATGGCGGCTACACCTTCACCGTGGAGAAGCTCTAACCAATCCTCTGGGGGTGGGGCCCACAGAGCCCCACCCTCCACCAACCCCGATAAACCGATGAGACGGAGAACACGATGACCGCCACCTTGACCGAGGACACCACCCGCTACCAGCTCGTCCGGGTCCACCGCCCGACGGGGCAGCGCCTCCCGCTGGCCACCGTCACCGGGATGGTCGCCGCCGAGACCGAGCGCCCCTACTGGCTCGCGCAGGTGCCGGACAGCGATTACACCGTGGCCATTCTGGCCGAGTAGCTAGACCGCCCCGGGCGGTGGGACAGTCTCCCCGCCGCCCGCAGTAGGGGCCGCAGGACAACACCGGGGGATTAGTCGGCAGTGCTGGCAATCCACGCCAGCACTGCCTTTTTTCTACCCAAAAACAGCTAGAGAAAGCCGAAAACCATGGAACTCCGCACACACCGCCTCGATGCTTGGACCGGACTCGGACAGGCCATGCCCGCCAATACCACCCCCGAGGAGGCCCTCTCCCTCGCCGGTCTCGCCGGGTGGAACGTCCGCCGCGTACCCCTCACCGCGCAGGCCGCGCCCGGCGTCACCGTCGAGGTGCCCGGCAACTTTGCCGTCCTGCGGGACACCGACGGCGACCCCGCCGTGGTCTCGGTCGTCGGCCCGGACTACCAGGTGATCCAGAATGAGGACCTCCTGCCGCTGGCCTACGCGCTGATCGAGGAGACCGGCGCGCAGGTCGTCACCGCCGGACGGCTTGCCCGTGGTACCCGGGAAAGCGTCTACCTCACCATGCGGCTGCCCCGCCCGCTGAAGGTCGGCAAGGACGCCGTGGAACTCTACATGACCCTGCAGAACACCCACGACGGGCGCTCCGCCTCCGCCGTCGTGCTCACCCCGGTGCACGTTGAGACCCGCGCCGTGCTGAATCTGGACCTGCCCAACGCGGCCCACAAGCTGCGGTTGACCCACTACGCCGGGGCTAAGGAGATGCTCCAGCGGCAGGTGCAGGACGCCATGGATCACGTCTACGCCTACACGGACGCGTTTGAGGCCGTGGCCGGGGAGCTGGCGACCCGCCGCCTGTCCCAGCCCGGATTCCAGAAACTCACCACCAGGAAATTCGCCGCCCCGGCCTCCGCACCGTCGGCAACGCAGACCCGCGCCGAGAATAAGCTCATGCTTATGGAGCGTCTCTACTCCGAGCGCGGGCAGGAGAACGGCTGGGCGGCGCTGGTGGCCATCGCGGAGTGGCACGACTTCTACTCCCCGGTCCGCCCCGGAGACGGCTCGGAGACCGCCGCACGTCAGCGTAAGGCGCTGCTGGAGCCGGGTGCCAAGGCCGACGCGCTGGTGATGCTGATGGGCGACTAGGACGCAGAAAAACACCCCCGCACCGGTGAAGGTGCGGGGGTGTTTTGCCTAGCGCCGCAGTGCGGCGATTGGGCGGCGGGTGCCGTTGGCGGACTGCACGCCCTCCAGCGTGACCTGCACGAGCTGACCGCCAAGCACATACCTGGCTTCCCAGGTCGCCTCAGGCTCCGCGGGGATGGTAAGTGCGAACCCCTGTGAGTTGGCGATTGTCTTCCCCCACGCCAGAGTAAAGGGCCCTGGGCGGTTGAGGGCTTTCAATACAAGCGTGGTCGCAGAGCTTCCCCCCGGAGAACCCGCGCCGTGGGAAACTATTTGGATATCCGCCGGGAGTCCGTCAAAGGTTGCTTGTGTGACGGGGCCTTGGGCGGCGTTGGTGTTGCCGTAGGCCGCTGCTATGGTGAGGCCTTCCGCGCCCGTGCCCGGGAGGACAAAGGTATCGGTGTTGGCGGATGAGTCGCTTCCAGACCAGGAAGTGGAGCCCGTATATCTTTCCGTCTGGTGCGCCCCTGTAACACGGAACACGGCCAAAGACAGCCGGGACGCGCTTATCTGCGTTATCACGGGTGGACCTGGCACGCCCTCGGCGGTGAACGCATGGAATATCGCTAAATCCCGAACCGCGCCCCCCGGAAGCCGGGCCGGGCCTAGCCGAGCCCATCCGGGAGTGTCGGTGTAGAGCTGTCCGACGATGTCGGAGGACACGGCGGCCAGAAGCACGTCACCTTGCAAGGTGTTAGCCGGTATTGGCGCGGTGATGGAGGCAGTGGAAGTCGTGGCCGCCGCAGTGGTCAAGTCTCCAGGTCCCAAGTGGGCTTGAATCATCTTCTACTCTCCTAGCCGGATTACTAGTGTCCCCTCCGGGGCGTCAGAGGGCCAAGGGTCCGACGGGCCGATAGCCCGAATGGAGGGCGCCCCTGCGGGCCCGGTGTCGCCCTTCAGGCCCTGAGGACCCTGAGTCCCGGTGTCGCCCTTCGGTCCTTCCGGTCCCGCGGGTCCGGTATCACCCTTCGGTCCTTCCGGACCCTGAGCCCCGGTATCACCCTTCGGTCCTTCCGGACCGGGCACGGGTTCCCCTCCGGGCAGTCCGGTCTCCTCCAGCGCCTGCACCGCGGCCAGCGCCTGCCCGGCCAGGGCCTCCGCTGCGGCTGCGCGGGCGGTGGCGGCTTCCACCGAGATGCCCGGAGACGCCGGGGCCTTAGACACCTTGGTGAGGTCCACCTCGGCTCCCCCGGCCAGGGTGAAGCTGAACGGCTTAGGCGCGGTCGGACCGACCAGCACGGTGCCCTCGGGGGTCACCATGCGGGGCGTTACGGTCCACGTCCAGCCGGTGGTCCGCAGGCCGGGGGTGTCGTTGCCGGGCAGCCGCAGCCACGGGCGGCCGGCCACCAGCGGGTTGGCCTTGGGGTCCACCGGGGTGCAGAGCATCCCGTCGGCGTTCACCACGGCGGTGAACTCCCCCAGCGCCACGGTGATGGACTCCCCGCCGGGAGTCTCATAGAGCAGCGGCCCGGTGATGTCCGGGCGGAAGGTGAACGTACTGCCGACGGCGGCCAGCAGCTCCGGCTCGTCGTCCTCGTCGGGTCCGTCGATGATGCCCACCCCGTACCGGCCGACGACCCGCCCGGAGGTGATAACAGAAGAAATTGCCATGGTGGTGCCTCTCCTTAGATATGCGAAAAGCCGCCCCGCCCCGGGATGGGACAGGGCGGCTTTCCAGTAGTGGTTACGGCAGGTGCTTACCGCTGCCGGCGTTTACGACCTTGTCACTGACGCCCTGCGGCTTCCAGAAGCCATAGTGTGTGCCGACGGCGACCAGGAAGGTGCCGAGGCCCAGCAGGAGACCGAGGCCGAGGTTATACGGCTCGCCGGACTCCAGCGCCTTGACCAGTTCAGCCACGAGCTGCGCGGCCACCGCGAGGACGGCCAGCAGGATAGCCCGCTTGCCGGGGTCGGTGGTGCGGTTGGTAACCAGGCCGACCAGCAGGGGCAGCACGACGCCGCCCACGAGGACCAGGACCTGGAGCAGGGGAATGTCAAACGTAATCATGCGTCTACCTTCTTTGCCTTGTCGATGAATTTCTGCGGGACGATCCGCAGCGGGATACCCGCGGCGTTGGCCACGTTCCACTCCGGGAGCTTGACGGGCCGCAGCTCGCCGGTCTCCACGATGAGTGCATAGACCGAGTCGTTGCCCTCGGCCTTGACGTAGTGGGAGCTGGCCGTCTCGGCCATGGAGTCCCGAATGATCTTCTCCACGTCAACGTCCGGCTTGCCGAGCGCGGCGGCCAGGTTGTTGACGGTGGCCATCATCTGACCGACACGGCCAGCACCGTTGACGTTGACGTCCAGTGCCTCGGCAATTTGCAGGATGCGGTTGCTGTTCTTCCACGTCGCCGCGAGGGCGTTGTTCTGGTCCTTGTTCAATTCGTCCTCCTCGTTGATGATTTCGCCGACGACGGTCACGCCGTCGGAGTAGAGCGCCATGGGGTCAACCCGGCTGTAGAGCGGGTCCGCGTAGTTGACGGGCAGCTCGATGGCCTCCAGGTGAACATGCACGCCCTGAGACCGGCCCGTGTTGCCCGCGCCGCCGATCACGTCTCCGCCGTCTACCCACTGACCGGCGGCCACCCGGATGTCATTCTGGTGGCTGTAGGTGGTGGCCAGCCGGGGTGAGTGCCGGAGGATCGTAATATTTCCGGAGGACCAGCCCATGGGGCCGGACCAGTAGCCGTACTCGGTGGCGATGTGCGGGGGCATCAGCTCCCCGGGTCCGGCGTAGATGACCTGCCCGCGGGCAGCGGCATAGACCGGGTCGCCCAGGTTGGCGGCCTCATCCTGCCCGGTATGCCCCGCCGGCTGGTAATCGCCGTAGAGGGGGTGCGGGTTACCCCGGGTGGGGTACTCCCTGTAACGCTGGGTGATGCGCCCGGTGGGCGTCACCCGGTGGGTGAGGGTGCTCATGGTTCAGCTCCTTGTGTAGGCAGGGTCAGCGGGGACATACGGCACGGGCCTGCCCAGCTTGTCGCCGTGCCGTCCGTGAAGGTGACCAGGACGTAAGAGTCGTTACCCTCACCGATGCACTCCATGTTCTGGATGCCCCGGCCGTCCTGCCCGTTACGTCCGTCCACCCCGTCCCGGCCTGCAGGACCGGCGGGACCTTCCGGACCGGGGGGACCTGCCGGACCCGGCTGCCCGGGAGCGCCGGGCAGACCGTCCACCCCGTTGACCGATACCCCGTTCAGGCCGTTGGACCCGTCCAGGCCGTTACGTCCGGCGGGGCCTTCGGGTCCGGGGCTGCCGGGGGCGCCATCCCGTCCGTCCAGCCCGGGCATGCCCCGCGGGCCGGGGGCACCGTCCCGTCCGTCCTTGCCGTCGCGGCCGGTGATAGCGGCCCCCTTGTCGGCGGCGGCGTCCAGCCGGGCACACAGGTCCCTGTCGTAGACCTCCACGTCGTCCGCCTTGCAGATGACTGCCCGGGCCTCCTCGGCGATCACCTGCTTTTCCTGCGCCTGCTGGACGGCCAGCGCCTCGGCGTTGTCCTTGGCCTGGTTGAAATAAACGTAGGACAGCACGGCCAGCCCGCAGGCCAGCAGGGCGACGCCGAGCAGCGCCCACTTCATCCACCGGGACGCCTTGCGGTCCTTACTGACCTGCTTGTCCAGCTCCGCAAGGGCCGGGTCCTCCGGAGGGAGGACGTAGGGTTCCTTGTTTGCGGTCATGCCCTAGTCCTCCTCCGGAATCTCGGTCCAGTCCCGCGGCTCGGGCTGGATGTCATTTTCAAGGAGCTGCTCCCGCCAATGGCGGCCGTCCCCCGTCACGATGCGGCGGATCTTCTGCTCCCGCTTTATCTGGGTCTCCAGTTGCTTGACCCGTTCTCTTAGGTGCTCAATCAAGAGAGCCTCATTCCTGTCTCGGCGCTTGTCTGCGCGGTTGATGAGAAAGGCAATGCCGCTCCCCAATACCGTGATTGCTGACACGGCAGCGCCAATAATGCCCGCTGGTTCCACACCGGTGGTCCCCCTCCTTGTCCGTCCCCCCCCCCTAGGAACCCGGGTTACGGGATGGAAGGGGGGTCCTGCTGGTAACTGGCGGTCTGGAGGTGGTCCAGCACGTCCCGCAGTTTTCCCAGGATTTCCTCGTCGGTGATATTCCCCGAGGCGCCGATGGTGGCATTGGTGTGGGGGCTGGTGATGTCGATTCGTACTGTAGGCAAAGGTGCCTCCTAAGGTAGGAAATAGGTAAGGGACATAGCTTGTGCGGTGCTTCCGGCGCCGTTCATCTGCAGGCGTCCGTCCGCCTGCAGCTCGCAGTTCACACCCTGGACTTTGTTGGGCGGACGGAGGGCCGAGGGGATGTTGGCAATAAGGCTGCCCGCGGACCACGCCGTAGAGTTTCCCACCGCGCCGGTAATGATGACCATCTTCCCAAGGTTCTCGATCCACAGACCGTTCCACCCGCCGCCGGTCCACTGGGTATATCCATTGGTCAGGGTGACCCGGGACCGGGTGATGTTGGTCAGGCTATCCCCGTTGGCGGTGATATTGGTTCCAGACAGGCTGAGCACGCCGTCATTGGTATAGCCCTGCACGCCCACGGACCGCAGGCCGTCGGACCGGATAGCTGAAAAGCTAAAGCCGGTGGACCCCACCGTAGCCACCGCCTGCTCCCGCGGAGGGGCGCTGGTGCTGGTCCGGTCAGACTGCGCCGTTAGGGCCACCAGGTTCTGGTCCACCACCAAAGATGACCGGTAATCCAGAGCGCTTATCTGCTGGGAACTCTGGATGCGGACGCCCTGCGCCGGGGCGTTGGACGCCGTAACAGCAGCGGGCACCGCAGGGGGCGTTGCCCCGGCGGCTCCTTGCTTCACGGAATCGAACCAGAGACCAGGCACCAGGTCGGACGGGAACGAGGTCCATGCAGGCTTTCGGATGTCGATAGACGCCTTGGTGTTGTAACCGATGTTTATCTGGCCCACCGGGTCGTAATCGTTGGCAACGCCGTGCCCCACCAGCCCCGCGTCGGTAAGCTTGATGCCGGTGTTGGCCGCCGCGTTGGTTTCGATGCTGGCACCGATGACGCGCAGGCCCTGGAAGAAACCGTCCACGATCAGCGACGGCGTGACTTTCTCCCGCACCGTGGCGTTTCCGTGAACAGTCCACACCACTTGTCCGGTGAGACAGGCAACGGCAACATGTATCCCGATAACCCCCGAGGGCACGGTGTACTCCTGCACCAGCGCCCGCCGCCCGCTGCCCGGCTGGGAGGTCAACCCCGTGTAGGCAAACGTTCCGTCCGCTCTCCATGTCCATATGTTCCATCGGCAGCTCGCTGAGATGTTGGTAGTCACATCTACCGAAAACTCATATACCTGGCCGGAGGTTACAGGAATCATCTCGGCCTTGTTGCTGGCCGAGGGGATCGCCTGCGGGTACAGGAACTGTGTGTTTGTTGTGGCCGTCGTGGTCCGCATAGCCGAGGGCTCCCCGGAGGAGCCCCCTACAAGTGCCCATGTGCCCATCGAGTGGGTCTGCCGCGCCGTGTTCCAAGCCGGGTCAGTAAACGCCGGGTCAACAATCTGGTTTCCGCCTTGCCCAATGAACACCTGGCTGGCGTACAGCTTGACAAAGGAACCGATGTTTGCGGCCATACGCTCCGCCACCACCGTCCGCAGGTTGGTTGCTCCGGTTACGGTCAGCTTGCCTATGTCCGCTTCCACGAACGCGCCGACCTTGGCCCCCACGGACTGGGCTTCCACGTGCTCGCCCCTGATGGTGTCCTCCACCACCATGGACCCGTCGGTCATGCGGAACATGCGCATACCGGCTATGTACTGCGTGGCGTCCCGCACGGTGCCGTTGGTGTGGTTGAAATACACCGCAAACACGCGCATCTTGTTCGCCGCGGCGCTGGTGGTGCCCTTGGCGGTGAGCTTGGTCCAGCCGGTGGGTACGGTGTAGTTGCCCACTGGGTAGCCGCCCGAGGCTGCGCTGGGCTGGTCCCGGATGGCCGTCCAGGTGGCAGCGTGGGCACCCGCCTGGTCGCGCATCTCGATATACATGACCGACCCGGCCTTATCGGCCCTTACCCAGACCTCGAACCGGTATTCGGTGTTCGGCTCCACGTCCCAGAACACGCTCGGGGGTGAGTAGGTGCCACCGCTGCTGTTGAATGAGCCCGGCAGCCCGTCGGGCTTGTCGCCGGTAAGCCATTCCAGCCCTTCGGACCATGCGCCTGCCTTACCCCACTCGCCGGCACCGTTGGGGATGAGGTTAGGCCCCACGCCCACCAGCAGCGCTTGAGCTTCCACGCTGCCCGCCTTGAGCCGGCCGCCGCTCAGCTCCCCGAACGTGCCCGCGCCGATATCCACCTGCGGCAGGTACGTGGGGTCCAGGATGACCGGTTCCCAGGTGTTGTCCACTGTGAAGCGCCACGCCGCCACCAGCTTGCCGCCGGAATCGAGCGAGGTCCACTTCTGCCAGGTATCCCCGGCGCTGTAGCCGGTGGTCCCTGAGGCGTTGCCGGTGGAGTTGACGGTCTTATTCTTGGTGTTGATCTGCCCCTGTAGGGCGGGCAGCTCGGTATCCCGGATGGCTTGGACTGCGGAGTCGATGCTTCCGGTGCTGGCGGTCAGCGTGTCGAGGCGGCCCTGCGCGTCGGCCAGCTCGCTGGCGTTAGCGTTTAGTTCCTGCTGGAGCCGGTAGGCTTCCTGGTTGAACTCATCCAGCAGCCCCTCGACATCGGGGGCAGCCTGCACCACGGCCGAGGTCTCCAGCGACTGCATGGAAGCTTTCCCGGACAGCGCCCGGGTCACCAGTACGACGTACCAGGTTCCGGACTCCGCCACGACTGAGTTGGAGCTGCCCCGCGGGGACTCGATGGTCCCTACGAGGGTGTCAGCCGTGACGGCGGAGAATCCCGATGTCTTACTGGCGTGAACCTCGACACGGGCGAAGTCCATAGGTGCCGGGATGGTCTCTTCCGGCTCGCCGGTGGCAGCATTGGCGAACACCCCGTCCCATGCGTAGTTCAGCAGCCCCGGCCC
This sequence comes from Actinomycetes bacterium, assembly GCA_023389745.1. Taxonomy (GTDB): domain Bacteria; phylum Actinomycetota; class Acidimicrobiia; order Acidimicrobiales; family Microtrichaceae; genus JAFAFN01. Next base: position 22,358 of record JAEWED010000256.1, on the reverse strand, counting down.
ACCGCTCGCCCCCGGAGCTGCGGGGCGCGGGGGAATCGGCCCGGAGACCACGACGGCCCCGTGGGTGCCATCGGGCTGGGTGCCAATGATGCTGACGAGCTGCCCGTCCCCGTCGTACTCCTCAATCGAGCCGCCGTTCTCAATCGAGGAACTGCCGAGTTGGGGGCTGGTAAGCGCCCGGTTGACCTTCTTTTCAAGGCTGACCACCCGGCCGGCGAGACGTTCAATAAAGCTAGACACTGTTACCCCATTCGGTCTGTTCGGGCCACCGTGAGGGTGGCTTGGTTTTTCTCGGGTTCGGTGACTATGGACAGGATGCGTACCCACAGATAGAGGGCCTTGGACCACCCGGCCGGCGACTGGACGAGAATCTCGTCCCCGGGGGCGAAGCTGCCCAGGGCAGCGTTTGGGTGCTCCTCTACGACGAGCGTGTCCAGGTCCTCGTCCCCGATACGGGCCGCTAGTTCCTGCGTGGCCACAGTGTCCGCGGACTTCCGGTTCCGGAGGGTCTTGTCCACCACGACGGCAGCGCGGTGCAGCCTCCCGGTGGCCTTGGCGTTTCCGCCGCGGATCATCTTCCGTCCCTCACCCGCCCCCAGGGTAATGACTTCGGAGGCGTAGGCATCCCCGTCATACCGGATGGGCAGGTGGGTAAAGATGTTCTCCCCGAGCATGAACCGCAGGTCGTGCCGACGACTGCCGATCACCGGATAGCCGAGGCGCAGGTGATGCTTGATGCGCTCCCCGTTCCACGTATGTGTCATGAGGTAGTCGAACGGTGTTTCCACGGCCAGGTCGTTGAACACCTTTCCCATGTCGTGGTCTTTCCACCACTGCAGGGTGTACGGGCCGGTCTGGAAATTGACCTCCTCACCGTTGCCGGTGGTGAACTTTACGTCCTGCTCCTTGGTCCCGATGCGGACCGGAGACGTGGTCGTATCTACCGTCACCCCAAGGTTGCCGTTCTGCCTCCACTGCTGGTGCGCCCAGAGGTGCCGGGCAATCACCAGCGGGTCCTCCTGAATCCAGGAGCGGTCCTCGGTGTACGGCTGCCCGTCGAGGTAGCCGGTGAACCCGACCATGTCCAGATCGAGCTTCGGCCCGTTCTCCATAAGGTCCACCAGGAGAGCGCCGCCGCGGAGGTTGCCGTCCTTTTCCGCGAAGATAGCGGTACTCCACGGGACGAAAACAGGGTTGCCGTCAACCTTCAGCCGGGCGACCTCGGGGGCGATTGACCCGTCGATGCCGCCCGGCCCGGAGAGATCCTCCCGGATGGCGGTTCCCTGTAGCGGCACGTCGTTGGACAGAAGCGTCTCGGTGCCGTCCCCGTTCATCTTGAACGCCAGGTAACGCCACCCCATCTAGTCCGCCAACTCTTGGAACTGCACCTGATAGATAACGTGAGTGCCGGGCTTGGTGATGAGGTAGCCCGGTCCGGCCATGAACCGGCCCTCGGTGGCCAGGCGCTGTGTGGTCCCGCGGAGGGACGCGTGAACCGGCCCCTCACCACCGATGACAAAGGCGTGGCGCTCGCCTTCCCACGGCCCCTGTTCGAGGTCGTAGAAGGTGTTCGGCGCTCGGAACTGAGACGCCCCGGCCTCCCCGAGGGTCGCCGTGAGCGTGCCTTCGGCGTCTCCGCCGAGGTGGCCCACTGCGGAGATGGTGGCCACCATGGTCATGTAGGTGGCCCACTCGGGAACCTCGACCATGGGCTGGAAGCTCGGCCAGCGCATCCCGGTGGCGTTCAGCATCTTGACCTCGGCGGTAACCGCGCCGGACTGGACGATGGCCTTGGTGCGCGGATTGGAGACCTTCCGCATGTCCTTAATCATCGACCCGGTGATGGCCGCCGTGTTGGCGGGCTGCTCGATGCGGGCCAGCACGATGAACGGGTAGGCCAGGTTACTGATGGAGTTGACCAGGGCGAACCGGACGTAAGGACCGGTCACCGGGTTGGCCGGGGCCTGCCCGCCGTACTGGGGGTCATCCACCCGCAGGATGACGTAGCGGGTGGACGCGCCGCTCGACCCGGTGGCCGAGACGGCTACGTCGGTGGAGGATGCGTTCCGCACCGTGTAGGTCTGGTTCGGTGCGCCCGGGTAGCGGTTCAGGAGCGCCGCGCCGCCGGGGTAGACCCGAACCGCTGCGCCGGGCGTCGGAAGTGCGGTTACCCGCAGGTCGTTGGGGGAGATGACTCCCTCAGCGCCGGAGGTGGCCGCGTAGGCCAGCATCCGGGCTACCTCGGGACTGTGTTCTGCGCCGCCGCCCATGAACCAGGGAACAGGGTCAAGTGCCATGTGAGACTCCTCTTAGAAGCTGATGAATGTATTCCGCCACCGCATGGTGCAGGAGGCGGTCCCCGTCTGGTCGGTGCCAGAGAAGATGAGTTCCCGGTCACCCGGGCGGAGCCGGGCGTCGGGGAGGTATGTGCGGCGGGTCAGTGCCCCAGCCAGTGATGCGCCGTCGTTCCGCAGGACCGTTCCGGTGCGGGCGTTGACCGTTACCGTCTGGTCGTAGGCCAGCGTGGCGTTGAGCCCCACTTCCCACCCGGCGGAGGACGCCTTGGGGTTCACGATCGGCCCCTTGAACACCAGCTCCACCGGTGCGGGGGCGTCCCCACCGACGGTGACGAGGCCTTGCCGCTGCGCCCCCGCCACTGTGGTAAGCGGGGAGATCAGCGGAGCGACCAGCCCTCCGGAGCTGACCGGGACGAGACCCACGGTGAGGGTGTTCAACTCGTCGGCATAGTGCCATACGTCCTTGGCCTGGAAGGCCGCCGAGGCGACCACCCGGCCGATGTCGTACACCTGGCCGATGGTCGGCTGCAGGTCCCGGGCGCGTCCGTAGACCCGCCGGGTGCGCCCGTCCACCGCGTACCGCAGGACCGACTCGGCCCCCGGTACGGCGTCGAGCTTTCGCCAGGCCCGGGTCACGGCGGCGAGGTTGGCCAGGGTGGCCGTGGCCCCGCCGTGTCCGACCCGCAGGGCGAACTTCCAGAGTGGCGGGACTCGATGGTCCCGCCCCTGCAGGAGGTCGTCCCCCAAGGGATTGAGCACGTCCTGCGCCCGGTCCTTGGCCGTCTCGACATCGACCCCCTGCACAAACAGGGGGCGGCGGCGTGACCCGCTGAACAGATATCCGTCCAGCTCGAAATCGCCGTCCTGTAGAACCGCCATTAGATGCCCCCTGCGTACTTGCCGCCGCGTCCGAGTCGGACCACGGCGTTATCGAGTGACTGCATTGCCCCGTTGGACTCGGCCCGTGCGATACCCCGGACCTTGCCGAGGAACTCGCCCGAGTCGAGGACCAGGTCCCCGGTGAAGCGCATCTCCCCGCCGCCACCCGACGAGATGCCGGGGAAGGTGGGCGTTGCGCTGAAGGAAGGGCTGGAGAGGGCCCCCGTGGGGAACGTGCCGTTGTTCATGGCCTCCAGCTCCTTGTCGTACCTGTCGGAGCTGAAGGGGTTGATAACCCACTCCGTGCCCTGCAGGCCGATGGGCTTTCCGTTGACCATCCCCAGGAGGTTGTCCTGCCGGCCGCTGGGCGTGCGCGGACCGGGCAGACGGCCCCCGGACCAGTAGTTGCCCATGATGTCGTCCACCCGCCCGCCGAGCGCGCCGCCCCGCAGCACTGTGCCGGTGCCCGCAGGCGCACGGCCCTGCGTGCTCTCGCCCCGGACGATATCCTCGAACAGGGTTTTACGGGTTTCGATGTAAGTAACCACCTTCCGCCCGTCCAGCTTGTTCAGCTCTCCGGTGGTGGCCTGCGCCATGCGCTTGGCCTCGTCACTCATCCAGGACTCCACAGAAACGTTGTCCGGGATACCCAGCATGGCCCGCGTAGCGGCTTCAGCTTCCGGCGGGAGCATGCCAAGGCCCTGGTGCGCAGTTACCAGCGAGTTGTACGTACTGGTGAGCTGCGCCTGTACCTCGTCCTGCGACACGCTGAAATCGTTGGCCATAACGCTGGCCACGTTGAGGCCCTCGCGGGCCACACCAATCAGCATGTCACTGGCCGCCTTACCGGCGCCGGTGTTGATGTTGAGCTTGGTCCCCGTCTCGTCCAGCGCCGCGCCCATGGTGGCCTGCCCGGCGACGACTTCCGCCACCTGAGCATCCAGCCCGCGGAGCGTCTCCGCCCAGCCGAACGTGGCTTCCTGCGTGGACATGTGTGCCAGGCCCGCCGCGAACAGCGCCTCCAGGTACTTGTCGAGGCTCGTCACCGTGCCGTCGGCGGCCAGGCCGACCTCCTCCAGCGCCTCGGCGGCTTCCTCGGTGAGCGGAGCCGCCGCCGCTGCGGCATCCCCTGCCCCCTCCAGACCCGACGCCACGCCTTCCGCGCCGTCCGCTGCGATCTTCTGCTCTGCGGACGCCGCGGCCAGTGCGTCGGCGTACTGCGGGAACAGCTCGGCAACCTTGCTGACCTCGACGCCGTTGTCCCGCGCCCACTTAGTGGCCTGCGCGAAAATCTCGGCGGCGTCCTCGGCCTTGCCGGAGGAGACCAGGTCAGAGAGACCCTGATCCATCCGCTCGAAGGAGCCCTTCACGATGTGCGAGGAGCCCTCGATGCCGGTAACACCGTTGACGATGCCCTCTCCCCAGTCGTTGAACACCTGCCCCGGATTCTTCTTGAGCATCCGGTCCAGCGCGTCCCCCATGCCGTCGATTTCTCCGGTGAGTGCCCCGCCGTTGCGGTCCTGGAAAATCCGGTCCAGCGCGTCGGCCGCTCCGGGTCCCTTGGTCTGCACGTCTGCGAAGGCATCGGCTACCCGGCCCATGCCGGTGTCGATGTCCTTCATGTAGTTGTTTTCCGCAACCTTGGCCAGGGCCAGACCGACAGCGGCGATTGCCCCCGCTACGGACGCAGCCTTGCCGACCTTGGACAGACCGGCCGCCGCGCCCGAGGAATGAGTCTGGAGCTTGCGGAAGGATTCCACCGTGTCCATGACGCGGGGGAACAGCAGGATGAACCCGCCGACGGCCAGAGCCGCGACGCCGGCCACCCCGGAGAACGCGGTAATGACTGCCTGCACCGGGCCGGGGAGGTCCGAGAACCACCCGGCGAGCCCGGCGACGGCCTCCGCGACGGAAGCAATCACGGGGAGCAGCACGGCCCCCGCCTCGATGGCGGCGTCCTTGATGTTGTTCCAGGCGATTTTGACCTTGGACTCGGTGGTCTCGTACCGCTTGTTGGCTTCCTCCATGAGTGCGGAGGTGTCCTGGATAGCTTCCGCCCCAAGCTTCAGGGAATCCCCCAGCAGGGAGCCGGAGGCCGCCAGCGCGAGCATGACCTGTGTTTCCTCGGTGCCTTTCAGCCCGAGGTCGCCCAGCATGGCGACGACGTTGCCACCCTCGGCGTTGGTCTTGGCCAGGCCCTGAGTGACCATGTCCAGCGCCTTGACCGGGGAGTCTGCGAAGGCCGCGCCGAACTGCTCGGCGGATACGCCGGCGACGTCGGCCCACTTCTGCATGTCCTCGCCGCCGGACTTCACGGCGGAGAACATCTTCAGCAGGACACGGGTGGTAACGCCGCCGCCGAGTTCTGCCCGGACGCCCATGGACGCCAGAGCGTTGGACAGTGCCAGGACCTCGTCCTCGGAAGCGCCAACAGTGGCGGCGGCACCAGCGATGCGCTGCGCCATCGAGAGGATGTCCTTCTCAGTGCTGGCGCCGTCGTTGCCGAGGGCCACCAGCGCCGAGCCGAACCGGGCCACGCCTGCGGCGCCGTCCCGCTCCATGGTGCCCATGACGTTGGATATCTGGGCGATCATGGTAGCCGCCTCGTCGGCGGTCAGGTTGGTGGTTTCGGAGAGGTCGATCATGGTCTTGGTGAAGCCCACAACATCGTCGCGGGCCACACCGAGCTGACCGGCGGCCTCGGCCACCGCGGCGATTTCCTGATGAGTGGACGGCAGGGTCCGGGCCAGGTTACGCAGCCCGGCCTCTACCTCGGCCATCTGCTCGGGGGTGCCGTCCACTGTCTTGGTGACGCCGGCCCAGGCGCTCTCCCAGTCCATGGCTGCCTTGGCAGTAGCACCGAGCGCGGCCACCGTGACGGTGCCGAATCCGACGAGGGCCTGCCCGGCCAGCTCCACGTCCTTGGCCTTGCGGGCCAGGGACTCCAGCCGGGACTCGGTCTGCTCCAGCGCCGGGTTGGCGGCTCCCGCTGCCCGGGCGGTCAGGAACACCGAGTCGGAGAAGCTGTCTAGCCCGAGGGCCGCCGCCTGTGATGCGTTTACGACCTTGCCGGACATGTCCACCAGACGGCCGTCGGCGTCGTACTTGAGGCCCGCGGCACGGGCGGCGGTCTGGGCAGCTGCTGCCTCGGCAGTGAGCTGGCGGGCGGTGCGCTTGCTGGACTGCTCCTGGCGCTGGGAAGATTCCTCGTGCTTTCGGCCGGACTCGGTGGCCTTACTGCCCGCCTTGTCCTGAGTCTGTGCGAGCTTCTCAGTCGCTTTCTCGGCCCGGCCCATGTTGGAGACATACTCACCGACCTGGGCCTGGAGTTTGACGAGTACGGACCGTTCAGCCATGAGGGCCTCCTTGTTCTTCCCGGGTGTTCACCACCCGCAGCAATTCGCCGGGCTCCGGCTTGAAATTCGGGTTTTCCTGCCGGTCCTGCTGCTCCCGGTCCAGGACAGCCCGGACCTGGCAGACGGTCGTCCGCTCGGGCAGCTCGAACCATCCGTCCATGTCCGGGTCCTGGCACAGGACAGAGGGCCACCCGCAGGTGCAGAGACCGTCCTCGTAGAGGGTGTAGGCCAGCTCCAGCACGCGGTCCTTGTCTTTGTCCTTGAACGGGAGATACTTGGACGGCGGGCGACCGTACCGGGCCGAGGTTTTGAGCGCGGCTACGACTCCGGACCAGCGTCGGGTCCAGAGGACTTCTGCAAAAAATCGGCGCTCACACGGGGGATGGCGTTGGTGGCGGTCTGCTGTGCCTGGAACAAGTGGGCCATCTGCGCCTCACCGATCCGGGAGTACAGGTCCTGGACCTGCCCCACGCTCATGCGGACGTCCGTGCGCTTCTCCTGCCCGGGGGCCTGGAGACCGACCACGGACGCAGCGACGGACCGGATAACGAATCCCTCGTCCCCCTCCACGCCGCCCTTCAGCGCGGCGTCGTGCGCCTTGCGGAGCTTCACGCGCTCGGGCTTCTCCAGCGCCCGCAGGTAGACCGTGACGCGGGAGTCGGCGAACTCTTCCAGCAGCCCGGTCAGCTCCTCGGTCATCGCCTCGACCGAGTTTTCCTCGCCTACGCTGGCCTCACCGGCGCCGGCCGCAGCTGTGCGCTGGGCTTCCTCGATACGGCGGGTAAGGTAGTTGATCCGGCCCACCAGGTTGCCCTTGGTGTAGACGTCGGCGGATTCCTCCGGCAGGGACGCGCCGCTGAACCAGGAGTTGAAATCGAAGTTTTTTGCTTCTTCTGAAATAGGCACTTTGCAGGCTCCTGAAATCTGTGAGTTGCAGGCTCGGATAAGGGTGTAGCGCCGTCCGCCCCGGAGCCTGCTACAACGGGGCGGACGGCTGTCTGATGGGGCTAGGCGCCGGCGACCTTACCGTTCAGCCATGCGGTCTGGACTTCCATCGGCACGCGGCGCTTGATGTAGCCGCCCATGTCGGACGGCTTCTGCGGGTTGTCCGTGGTGACCTCGTAGCCGTCCACCTCGTCGCCGGCCGCGAAGGGCTCGGTGGACTTCTTGGCGGACTGCCTCTCGTACAGGTACACCGTGGTGCCCTTTTCCTTCAGCAGCTCGAACACTGCGTCCTCGATGGGGTCCGCCTGCTTGGTGGTGTCATCGAAGTACCGGAACGGGGTTACCGCGGCGGAGTAGTTGGACGGGCCGAGGGCGTTGGCGTTGCCCTCCTTGCACAGTTCCTTCTCCGCGATTTTGTCCGAGTCGGTGGGACCCAGGGTGTAGTCGCTGGAGAGGATGCGGCAGGAGATGTCCACGCCGCCCTCCAGCTCGGTGACCGTGGGCGCGAACGGATCGGCCGGCAGGGTGGACAGGGCAACGACCTTGATCCGGCCGTCTGCGAGGGACTTAGGCATTAGTTTGCCTCCTTCTCCGGCTTGGCCGGTTCAGTTACGTGCTTGGACTTACCGCTGACCATGGGGGCCTGCGGTTCCTCGACCCGGGGGGCCGGGGAGTCTTTGGGGGTGTCCTCCAGGCGCTCACGCCGGGCCACCGAGGACGGGACTTCCTTCAGGTGCGGGAACGCCTTCAGGTGCGCCCGGGGGACGGCGTGGGGGAGAATCTGGTCTGTGCGGGTGTCCCGCACGCGGATAAAGTCGGCCATGTGGCCCTCCTTAGGTGGTTTCGAGCCGCCACTGGCGCGGCGACATGAATCTGGCCGGGGTCTCGGCTGAGTCCCGGAGCGGCGGCTCCTGCGAGAAGCCGTCCGGGTTCGGGACGACGTGGGCGTTTCCAAGCTCCAGGTTGGTGAGCGCCCGGGCCACGTCGTAATCGACGGCGGAACACACCGCGGCGGACGCGGCCACCGAGGTGGTTTGGAAGTCCAGCCGCATCCCGTCCAGGTCCACACGGTTGGACAGGTCACGCTCGGGGACCTCGCCCCCTGCGCCCATGTGCAGCACGACGTATGGCCGGATGAACCCGCGCTCGTCCTTCTCCACGTCCTTCGGGACGTAGCCGTCGTAGAAGCCCAGCCCCTGGATGCCCCGCAGGGCCGCCTCGACTCGGGCGCGGTACTCATTGGGGTGTTCAGCCACCGAGGGACTCCTCTGCTATCTGTGCCATTGCCTGGGCGAACGGACCCTCATGCCGGTCTGCGGCGGGTCCGAGGTAGGGCTGCGGGGCCATCCGTGAGGTGCCCCGCTCGACAAACACGCCGTAGTTGGCGGTCGGTCCGATTTCCACCGAGTAGTCCTCCCCGCCGAGGCGGAGGTCTGAGTGGCCGATGGAGTTCTTCAGGTTGCCGGTGTCCACCGGGGCCTTCAGCTTGGCGTCCCGCTCGATGTCCAGGGCGGTCTTTTGGACGACCTTCTTAGTCAGCGGCCGGAGCCGGACCGGGACCTTGCCGAGCATGGAGGCGAGCTGCCGGACCTCGGGATTCTCAATGGGACCTATGAACGCCATTAGCCCCCCTGCGTTTCATTCAGCACCGCGATGAAGTCCCGCTCCCAGACAAGGGAGCCGTGCATCTCGGAGACCAGGCGGAAGGTGCGGCCCTCGATCCGGACGACGTCGCCGTGCTCGCCCACCCGGAGGATGGGGCCGCGCAGCGGGGCGGATATGAGGTACTGCCGGGTGTAGGTCGGCTGCTCGGCGTGGTCGCTCACGCCTTCGCGCTTCAGCTCCTGGAGCCGGACCTTGGTCTCCCAGAGGACCTCCGCGCCGCCGTCCCAGTTCTCCGGGATCGGCCAGGGTGCGGGGCCTCCGCTGATCCGCCGGAACTCGGCGTCGGCGGTCATGGTCGCCTCGGCTACCGGGGCGTGTGCTTCAGCCCAGCCCGCGGGGACGGCCAGCCATCCCGGGAGCGGGCTCATGGCATCCCCCAGCGGTCGCGCTCGGCGGCTTCCGCGAAGGTCGCCCCGTTCGGGATAATCTCGAACAGCGCGGCCCCGTCGGCGTCCTCGGCGTCGGCCCGGATGCGGAGGGCCTGCGCCTGCGCCCGGAGAGCGGCGGCAACGGCGGGGCCGTCGGTGGAGAGGTCCTGCGTTCGAATCTTGCGGGAGATGAGAATGTCACTGGTGGCCATGGCGTCCAGCGCGGCGGCAGCGGCGCGGAGGACATTCTGGCCTTCCATCTGGAGGTAGCCTTCCAGCAGCTCGTCGCTGAGCAGCGGTGCGGCCTCGTCCAGGTCTGCGGTGAGGAGCCGGACCTGGCCCCGGGGGGAGTTGTAGTCGATGGCCATGTGGTCCTCCTCGTGAAGTTTTGGGGTGGCACCCCGGCAGGGGAGTAGCCCTGCCGGGGTGCCGGTCTAACTAGGACCCGGTGGACACGTAAGTGAACGCGGGGTCAACGGCCGCAGCGCCAACGATGTGGCGTCCGCGGTACTGGATGGTGTCGTCCTCGAAGGAGCCTTCCTCGGGGGCGATGGAGCCGCCGCCCACGCGGTTGCCCTGGTCGGCCTTCACCCGGATGTCCGGGTTTTCCTGGCCGCGCATCTTAGCCAGCGCCAGAGCCGGACGTGCGCCGCCGGGAGCAGGCAGGATGTACCAGGTGGTATCTACCTTGCCGGAGGTGTTGATAGCGGCAATCCAGTCCGAGACGACGACCTGGAACTTGCCGGCCAGCGGGTTCGGGACCATGCCCGATCCGCCTTCAGGGTTCGGGATGGTCGGCTGGGAGACGATCTGCTCGGCCTCGAACAGCTGCGCCGGGGGAACCACCAGGAGCAGGCGCTGGCCTGCGAGGCGGACCGGGTTGCCGTTCTTGTCCTTGCGCTTGCTGATCGCCACGTAGGCGGCCTGCAGGTTCGCACGGGTAAGCGGAACGTTGGCCGGGGCGTTGCCGTTGGCCGACTTCCAGAACGCGGTGTTGGGGCCGCCTGCGGAGACAATGGCGGAGAAGGCCACCTTGTCCTCGGTTGCGACGGCGCCCTGTGCCAGGTCATTCGGGAGGCCTGCGAGGCCGTCCAGATCGTCGTTCTTGATGAGTTCGAACGTCAGGGCGAAGCGGTTACCGTACTTCTCCGCCTTGATTTCGTACTCAGACGCATCCTTGTTGCGTTCCTTGTACTCCTGGCCCTCGCCCACCTTGTCGAAGGCACCGCGGCCGCCGAACAGGTCCTTGAACGTCTTGGGCTTGAAGTCCTTGACGGTCGTCGGGGTGGCGATCTGGCGCCATTCCGGGGTGAGGTCCTCATAGGCGGCCAGCATCTCGACGTCAAACGCCTTGCCCAGGTAGAGGTTGAAGTCCGACCGGGTGAGTGCTTCCTGGAGGGCAGCCTTCTTGAACGGGTTGCGCCCGCTCATGCCCTCGTTGAACAGCTTAAGGGCCTCGACGGCCTTGGTCAGGTGCTCGGCGGAAGGGGTATGGCGCTTATCCCACGCCTCGACCGCCAGCTTCTCTTCTGCGGTAGCAAAAATGCTCATGTTGGTTGTTCTCCTTAGACCTGGGCCGCGCCGTTGAGCAGGGCAATTTCGAGGGGACCGTCAGCGGCGGCCTTGGTTCCGAGCGCGTGGCCGAACAGCACCGCATCCGTGGCGGTGGTGGTCAGCTTGCGGTCCGCCGTCTTGATGTAAACGGGCAGGCCCACCGAGGCGACGGCGCCGGAGACGGTCTGGATGGTCGAGCCATCCAGCCATACGGTGGCGTTGCCGTTCTCGTCACGGTCGGTCTGTGCCACGCCCCGGAAGGCGCCGACGGCGACCGGGTCGCCGGACTTGACGCCGGAGGGGACGGGCAGCTCGATGTGCAGCGCCCGGGGAAGGCTCATGTTCTTAGCCATGGTTAGGCTCCCTTCTTGGCGCGAATGGCCAGGATGGCGTCCTTGTAGGACTCGGTGGTGACGGTGGCCTCCTGGCCGCCCTCGATGGATTCACCGACGCCGCGGACACTGCCCACGCCGTTGGCGGACTGGATTTCGGCCAGTGCTTCGGCCACGTCCTCCGCGAGCTTCTCGCGGTCGAGGACACCGGACTCCAGGACCGGGAAGTTGATGGCCAGGCGGGCCGCGAGCTTCTCACCGGAGATGCCGTTGGCTTCCATGGCCTTGGCGACCACGGACTCCGCGGCGATGGTGTTGGCCAGCGCCAGCGATTCCTCTGCCGAGGTGGCGCGGGTTTCGAGCGTGGTCATTGCTTCTTCCAGCGCGGTGGCCCGGCTGGCGGAATCGCGGAGCGTTGCCAGCTCGGATTCCTCGATATTGGTAATGGCCACAGCGGCCACCTCCTTTTTCTCGGTTACCGCTGCCGGGATCGGCGCGGAATCTTTGGATTCGGCGGCATCCGTTACCGTGACCGGGACGTAGGACGTCTCGGCCTTCACGGGGAGGGTGTCGCCTGAAAGCACGGCAGTGTTGCCGTTGAGGGAGTAGGACTGCTGGAGCAGCTCCTCGGTGTCCTCGGTGTACCGCTCGAACCAGACCAGAGACTCGTCAAAGTCCCGCACCCACACGTTGCCGTGGGCGGCCCGGACGGCGTCCTGTAGCCAGGTGCGCGTGTTGTTCGCCGTGGCTTCCTCGACGCCGCGCTGGACGGCGCGGTCCACGACCCGGTGGGATTCGAGGACCTCGGCAATGTGTCCGCCGCGGCCGGCGACGGTCACGAAGTCCACGCGGTTCAGCGGGGACGCGAGCAGGGACTCCACGATGGTGCCCTGCCGCCCTTCCGCCTCGCCCGCGGTGACCTCCGCCGGTGCGCTGATGGACGCGCCGATGAATTCGGCCATCTCCGCGAGGGTCTCGCGCCAGTGGGGAAACACCTTGGCCGGTGCGGCAAGGCGGCCCTTCTCCCCTGTCTTGGGGTTCACCCAGTCCGGCTCCCAGCGGGCATCTTCTTTCAGCGCCGCGGCCAGGGTGGCCACGCTGCCCGCCGGGTTCTCGGCCCGCTGGGCGGCGGTCATGTGGTCGATGTGCATCTGCGTGCCGCGGGGGAACACGTTCTCCTGTGCGGCCTTGGCCAGGGTCTCGGTGGAGTAATACCCGCTCGAACCCCAGCCGGGCGTGATGAGCGTAATCTCCATCGTGGAGCCCGTGAGGGTTCCGGGGGACGCGCTCTCGGTAATCATGGTCACGGTTAGCCCTCCTTAGAGCTGGTTAGGTCCCGCAGCGGCGTCACCCCGTAGGAGTCGCGCCACCCGTCGGTCGTGCGCTTGGCGGACAGGTCTGCCCAGTCGATATCCCCGTCCAGGAGGAGCTTCAGCCGCCCCGGACCGAGGATCGCCGCCTGGCTCTCGGGAGTCAGAGAGTCGAACACGGCCCGGGCGTCGGGCATAAGGCTGGGCGGCTCCTCGATGTCGAACCCGAGGTCCTTCCAGCTCTTGGTGACCGGCAGGCGGGCGCACCGCCCGGATTGGTGATCCTCAGGGCCGAACTGATCCGCGGGGTAGCGCGTGCCGTGCTTGGCCCAGCAGGAGGGGCAGGTCCGGGCGTCCAGCTTGGCGGACCATTCCCACTCTGTGGACACCTCGGCCGCCGCCTTGTGCGCTGCCTGCGAGGCGGCGCGGTGGGCATCCAGGGTCTCGGTGCGTGCGATGTTCAGCGCCCGGGTAAGCCCGCCGTTGAACTTCTTCTCGGTCTCGCGCAGGATGCGGGCCGCCGTGGCGCGGGGGTTGTCCCCCACCGCGATGCCCCGGACCAGCGCCCGCCGCATGACCCGCTGGTGTTCGGCGGCCAGCGGCCATGCCGAGGAGTGAATCTGCTCGGTGGTGCGCCGGACAATCTCTGCCAGCGCCGCCTCGGCGGGCCGGGAGAAGTTCAGCGCCGCCCCGGAGGCCCCCGCCGGGAGCTGAGACCGGAGCAGGTCGAGGGTGGAGTCCACACCGGCCAGGACCGCGGGGTCCAGGTACGGCAGGATCACGCCCTCCACCTGCTGCGCCAGCTCCTTCAGCAGCTCGCGGGAGGTCTCCAGCGCGGCCCGGAGGGATTCATTCCGCCGGACCGTGGCGTAGGGGACCACCTTGCCGGCGGTCGAATCATTGAGCAGCGCCGCGAACGCGGCCTCCAGTTCCGGCAGGAGCACGTCCCACGCCTCGACCCAGGCCCGGGTGAGGGCGAGGGTCTGGGCGTCGGTCATGCCGGTAAGTTCGGACCGGACGCGCTCCAGGATTCCGAGGGTTTCGGCGGTTACTGCCATGCCGTCCCCTCCCTAGAGTGCTTCTGTCGGGTCCTGCCCGGCCCGGAAGGCCCGCACCGCCCGGTCGCCGGCGGAGTCGCCGTCGTCCAGGAGGTTGCCCTCGTCGTCCGTGATTTTCTGGATCAGCTCGTCCACGTCCTCGATGCCGAGGCGCTGCAGGGCCAGCTTCAGGAGCGGGACCCGGGGGATGCCCTGGAGTCCGTCGGCCGCCACGATGGCGTCGATGTCTTCCTTCAGGTTGGTTTCCTCCAGCGACGGCCAGACGATATCCAGCGTTGCGGCCTGCGGATCGTTGAATACCACCCGCAGCCGGTCGCCGTCCCGCACTGCCCGGCCCTGACCGCGCAGCGGCCCCCGGGGTGCTACGACGGCCTGCTCCAGCGCGTAGCCGATGCTGTCCCGCATGACCTCCGCGTGGAGTTCACGGCGGGCGCCCATGACCAGCCGGGTCGGCAGGTCCAGGGTCTCAGCGGTGGCCCGTGCGCCGGTCTGGCCGGGGTCGGCCAGCAGCAGGGTGACCGGAACGCCCATCGCGGAGGCCGCCATGGTGGCCAGCGGGCGGGAAGATTCGGCGTCCAGCGTGGCGCCGGACTTGCTCATCGGTTCGAGCTTCTGGTCCGAACTCATGTTCACAGTGGACCCGGCGGGCGTGTTCTCCATGCCGCGGAGCGCCTGGCGCTTGGCCTGCGCACTGCCTGGCTTGTCCGAGCTGGTGACGTAGGCAATCTTGGCCAGCGCCTTCATGAGCAGCGCCCAGTCCTCAAGGAATCCCTTGTGCGCCATGGCCCACGGCTGGGCGGCGTAGCTGTCTGCTACACCGAACTTGCCGCCGGAGATGGTGTTCACCTTGATGTGCCGGACCGGGGCGTCCCACATGATCGGGACGCCGTTGTATGCCTTGAAACGGGTGGCCGGCTGGTACTTCAGCGCCGGGTAGTAGGCCGCCTTGGTAACGGCGGCCATTTTGCCGTTGCTGCCCATCTCCATCTCGGTCCACTGCCGCTTGTAGTAGTGCGGGGTGGCCCGGTCGCCGGGGGCGGTGACAATGTCGGTAATCTCGGCAAAGGGGAGGGTGCGGACCTGCACGCGGCCGGTCAGCGGGTCGGTGAAGTGGGCGAGGAAGTAGTTACCCTCATCGAACAGGGTGCCTTCCAGCTCCATGCGGGCCTGGGCACCGAAAAACGACTCCCGGTTGCCCTCGTCCATCATGTATTCCTGGACCAGGTCGTTGATCTTCTCGTCCCGGGCCGCGATGGCGACGCCCTGGCCCCACACATAGACGTAGCGCAGCTCGCGGCCGCGCTTGATGAGGGGGTTAGCCACGCCCATGACGCGGCCCATAAGGGCGGCTTTCTTTAGGCCCTCAGTGGTGAAGTGTTCAGCCTCGGCGCCCCCGAGGAGCGCCCATCCCTGCTGGTCCTTGGCGAGTTCGAGCTGGGCGAAAGACTCGGTGAGCGTGCTCTCCAGTCCTTCCACCTGCCGCTTCAGGACTTCCACCTCAACGTCGTTTGCTTTGGCCTCCAGGCCGAGAATCTGGCGAAGCGATGCCATGGGCTGCCCTCCTTAGAACGGGCTAACGGACCAGCCCTGCGCGTTGTGAAAGTCGTAGACGTCGGGCTCCACGTAGGAGTCCTCTTCAGTCGGTAGCTGGTGGAGCAGGAGCCGGTTCACTGCCTGGCTCATGGCGTCCACCGTGTCGTCGTGCGAGCTGTTGGGAAAGTTCTTGGCTTCCTCCAGCAGGTCGTCCACGCCGGCCAGCACCTCGGGGGTGGGTAGCACGACGTTTCCGGACTCGACCACCGGGGCGATGGCCGAGGCGCGGGCGTACTTACTGCCCTCCGGCTCGATGGGGATCAGTCCGGGGAGCGTCTGGGACAGCGCGTTGATGACTGCAGGGCCGTTGGCCTTGTCCTCGATGAACTTAGCCAGCGCCTGCGGCCACTTGGCGGACATCGCCTTGATGGCCTTCACCGTCTCGGTGAAGTTCATTCGCTCGCGGACCTGGTCCAGCAGGTAGGCATAGACGCCGACCCGGAGCCAGACCTGACCGACCACGTAGTCCGAGCTGTCCTTGTCCTTGAACGCAAGGTCCCAGGACTGCACCAGCTCGTGGTCGTCACGGCCGATGCCCTGCACCTTGCAGACGGTCCGGCCGTCCTCAGTGATTACCGTCTCCCAGAGCGGCGAGGAGTAGCGCTCCCACTTATCCGGTGGCGGGTACACTCCGCCGGACTCCGGCGACGGGCGGCCCTGGTACAGGCTGGCCCATGTCCGGGACCCGGCGGTCGCCTCACGGCGCTGCCACTGCTCGCGGGTGCGTCCGCGGGCGGAAATCATGTACTCGCCGGGCTCACGGCCCAGCGGGTCGGTCTCGCCCATCTCAGGGCGGTGGTCGGCACGGGCCGGAATGTTGATGACTTCCCAGCCGGCCTCTACGTCGCGCTCGATGAGGCGCCCGGCGAGGTCGTCCTGGTGCCAGCGGGTGAGGATCAGCACGACGGGCGCGCCGGGGGCCAGACGGGCCGAGGCGGCATCCGTCCACCAGTCCCAGACGTTGTCCCGGAAAACCTTGGAATCGGCTTCCTTACGGTCCTTGATGGGGTCGTCAATAATCATCATGTCCGCGGCGCGGCCGGTGACACCGGCGCCGATACCGACGGACAGGACGCCGCCGTCGTGGCCTTCCAGCGTCCACTCGGACACCGAGCCGTTATCCCGGGCTATCTTCAGCCCGAGGGCGGGGTTGGTCTGGATCCGGTTGCGGATGGCACGGCCGTTGCGGTTGGCGAGGCCCTGGGCGTAGGACGCCGTTACGATGCGGAGGTCATGGTTCTGAGTCAGCGCCCAGACCGGGAAGTCGTTAGCCACGCGGACCGACTTACCTTCCTGAGGTGCCATGGAGATGATGAGCCGGGAATCCGGCGTGTTGTAGGCCCGGACCAGAGCCTCGTCGATGAGGTCCAGCGCGGGGGTCTGCACGGTCTTGGGGTTGGTGGCCACGGCCATGGCGCCGGGGGTAGCCCATCGGGCCGAGGAGGCGGAGGGGTCCAGGTGCTCGGCGATCAGTGACCAGCGCATTGGTCCTGGACCCCCTCCGCGCAGGGGTTTAGAGACACCTCACCTGCGTGCTGACCACTCTAACACCCCTTTCCACGATACGGAAACATTCTTCCAGCAAGCGGATATTCCACGATACGGAAAAGCCCCGGTGCTCATGTAGAGCACCGGGGCTAACTGGAGACGGGGGTCATAAATGCGTGTTGCACCCAACGCGGCCAGTGCAATGACCCCCCGTCCTTACCCGCCGCTTCCGTCCAGGTTGTGCCGCCGGACGAGGTACTCGACCACGGCCTGCGCCTCGGTGAGTGTGTCCTCAGTCCCGGCAAGTTTGGGTCTCACAATGTAGGACTTGGAGGTCCTCTTCGGCCGGGCGTCTGCCGAGAGCCTCCAGCCCCACTTACCGGTGTCCTTGTCGTGGAGCACCGTTGCCACCACCATACCGGTGCGGCGGGATTCGATGGCGTAGGTGTCGAGGTCCAACCGGCGGCGGGTTACCACGGGCCCCTTCACGGGCGTATTCACCTCCCAGACCCCGCCGGGTGGCGCTTCATGGCCTCGGCCCGGGCGTCTGCCCGCTCGGCCTGTCGGTCGGCCTGGTCCAGCTTCCATGAGTGGACCAGGTAGGGCACCCCTACGCCGAACAGCAGGGCTGCGTAGAGAATTTCCATAGCTTACTCCTCAATTATATTTCCGTGAATCCGGGTTTGTCGGCGTGTCTGGTGTGGTCAGTCTTACACAGGAAGGGCCCCGGGCAAACCCGACGCGCCGAAAACTTCCTCCCAGATGTCGGCGCGCCATTCCTCGGTGCAGACCAGGCACCGCAGAACCGAGTCGGCGCCGGTGAGGGATGCCTCCAGCGCCGGCCGCAGAACGTCCTCGCCGTCGGGGTTGGTGACGGTGGTCTGGCCGTAGCCGCAGGCGGGGCAGTGCTGGTCCTTCACGGGCACGCGCCGGGTCGGCTGGAGCAGCTCCCGGATGGCGTCTGCCCAGCTCTCGCAGAGCTTCAGCAGGTACCATTCGGCCGCCTCTTCCGCGAGTCGGCCTACCCAGGCTTCGAGCCGCTGGGGGAGAAGCTCCGGAACAGTGCCAGGGACCACGCGGCTGATGCTGTCCCGCAGGTCCAGGGCGGCGGCGTTCAGGATTGCACCCTTGCCGCCGCCCCCGCTGCCGGCGCCGGTAGAGCTGCCGATGGCCTGCTCCAGCATCAGCAGAAGGGGCTCCTCGGTGCCGACTACCCCGTCCACCTCGTGCTGGTGGTCCCGTGTGAGGACCTCCACTGCCTTACTGAGCGGGTGATGGTTCGGGAGACCGAACATTGGCTGCCTTCCATTCGTTGAGTAGTTCCTCTGCGGACTCGATCTGTGCGTCCGCCAGCCCGTGCCGGGGGACTGCCCGGACGCCCTCGGCGACGACCTTCCGCTCCGGGGTCCGCAGCCGGGTATAGAGATTCCAGCCGTCGCCGTATGCCGTGCGCTTGGCCTCGAACTGCCATGACATGCCCTCCGGGGGCGTTGGGTAGCGGTTCATGGCCGCACCGGATTTAGCCCGATAGGGGAGGATGTTCGGAGCGTGAACCGGTCCCGCACGCCAAGGAGGGTTAGGTGGGTAAAGGCCTCGCCCAGCCCCAGCCGGTCCTGGTAGCTGGCGTCGCCTATTCTCCCTTCGTCGATCTGCTCGGCCTTGTGCTCTACCTCTGCGAGCTGGCCCCGTATCTCGGTGCCGTTGAGGAGCCGCAGCTCGACCCGCTTTCCGATGTCCGCCGCGGTCAGCGCACCGGCGTAAACCGGGATGAACTTGTCACTCACAGGACCTTCACCTCCACGATGTGCTCGGGCCAGAGCCGGACGGCGCCTTCAATCTCCAGCAGGACCACCCGGACGTAAGGAGCCCCGAGGCTCCGCTCCTCGTCCCGGCTGCTTAGCCGCTTATCGGTGATGATGTCCGCCATGTGCTGCACGGCGGCGATGGTCCCGCGGACCTCGACGTCCCCTCCGGGGCGGATACTGATCTTCCGGCCGATGTGCTGGGCGTAGAGATGCCCCGCTGGAATCCTCACGCTGCCACCGCCTCGCAGTCGCAGGGGCCGACGAGCCAGCACGTACCGCAGGCGGTCACCGGGCCGTCGGGCAGCGGCTCCGGCGTCCATTCGTTGAACACCTGGTCCTCGTCGGCCAGGGTGCCCAGCTCGGTGGACTCGGCGCACTCGACATGCGCCACGCCGTCGTCGGTGAAGGTGATGTACTGCCCGGTGAGGATGCGGCTTCCGCAGTCCTCGGAGCAGGGGCCGTCGTACTTAGAGGGGAATACTGCGCTCATGCTGCTGCCTCGATTTCTTCTCGTTCGATTTTTTCGATTTCAAAGTCCAGGTACTGCCGGGCCTTCCGGAGGTCCTCCAGCGTGTTTCCCTTGTGCAGGCGGCGCCATATGTACTTGACGGCGCTGCCGAGGGAAAACGGCAGGTGCTCGGTGATCCATATGCACTCGATGACGGCCCCGCACTTCCGGCACTTGGCCGGGGAACTGGTGTAGTGCGGCGGGTGGGCCACCATGTCCGCGCTCATGCGGCTGCCTCAATCTCTGATTCGTAGTAGTGGGGTGCGGTGGCGAACTTGTGGAGCGTGTACCGCTCCCGAATGCCCGCCTTCCGGGCGGCGTGGACTTCTGCGGCCAGCTCGGCGTCGGTGAACCGCTTCTCGTGGGCCAGGCGGCACTCGCGGTCCTGGTCCCTCCGGAGGTCTGCCCAGCCGGTGCCCGGTCCCGGCGTGCGGGGGAGCTTGGGGAAGATGGTTAGTTCCTTGCTCACGGCTCATACCCCCGCAGGGTCTCCAGCAGGCCGTCCACGATGTCGATGTCCGCGTCCGTCTCCAGGTCATAGCTCTGGAGCTTCACGATTAGCTCCTGCCGCAGGCCGTCCTGCGCCAGGAAGTCCTCCACGGGGTCGGGCGCGCTGCCCGTCAGCTCGGCCACCGCGTCCAGGACGGTCTCGGCGGTCGGAATGTAGTGGATCAGCGGGTGGTTGCCGGCCCAGTCCTCGCGCTGGAGGGCTTCGGCGCCCGCCATGACGTGGTCCTGGTTCAAGTCGATGTCTGCCATGGTCTACTCCCCATTTTGTCGGCGTGTTGTGTGATTAGAGTCTTACGTCCGGGCAAAGAAAAGCCCCGGTTACTAGCGGGGTCGCTTATAACCGGGGCCGGGGTGCAGGGTTAGCCCCACACCAGCCCATTCCAGAGGCGGCGCCAGAAGGACACCGGGCGGGCCTCCTCCTCACGGGCCGCGGCTTCCATCGCGGGGACCGGGCGGGCGTAGACGTCGCCGCGGCGGGGTGCCGGGAGGAGGGGGGAGTGAACGGCCAGCAGGTCCTCGGAGCTGAGGGTGTATTGCTTGTGCGCTTCCTCCGGGTGCCAGCGGCCCGTTCCGAGGCGCTCCCAGCGGCTGCCGAACTGGTCCAGCACGTAGTCGCCCGGCTCCGCGTCGGAGAGGCCGTCCAGGGTCAACGCCCCGGTGAAGCCCTCGGGCAGCAGGTAGACCGGGCCGCGCATGGTGACCATATGAGTGTCGGTGCGCTCCCGTCCTGTGCCGTCGGTCCACATGATGAAATGGGGGCGGTGCCAGAGGCGGGCGTGAGTGTCCACGATGGTGCGCCCTGCCGGTACCTGGGCCAGGTCCTTGGGGCGGACGATGTACTGCATGTCCATGGGGTCTCCTTTGTTCGGTGTAGCGGTTGTCTGTGAACCCACTGTCTCCCCACGGGCACGGAAAAGCCCCCGGTCTAAGCGGGGTCGCTTATTCCGGGGGCTCTGGGTTAGGACTGCTCCTCCAGCTTCATCCGGGCCTCAACGGCGATGTCCACCAGGCGCTGGGCGTGCGGGTTAGCGCGCCCGAGGGACTGGTACCCCTCCTCGTCGGTGAGGAAGTACCGCGCTTCCCGCATCACCTCGGCACGGATGCGGTCCCGGCGCTCATCCTCCTCCTTCTGCCGGTTCTCCCGGGCCTCCGCGCAGCGGGCCATCGCCTCGTACGCGGCGGTGTCGCGGCGGCGGTTCTGAGCAACGCGGCGGCGGTTCTGAGCAACCTCCCGCATCCTCTCAGACGTGGGGTAACTCTGGTAGTCCCTCCCGTCCACGGTGACGCGGTACATCTGTGCTTCCTCGTCCCATCGGCAGTTCTCAATCTCGTGGACGGGCACGTATTCGAGCCTTACGTTATCCGGCAGTTTTGCCATGGTGGTGTCTCTCCTTAGGTAGAAAAATGTCTCCGGGTCCAGTGTGTCGGACCCGGAGACGCCGGGGGTTGGTTATTAGCGGGTCGCTTACGGGAGCAGGACGCCCCCGCCGGGCTGCGGTGCCCACTCCGGGCCGTACACCACGTCGTGGAACGGGTAAGCGGGTTCCGGCTGAGGCTGGGCTGCGGCGATGACCGAGCCGCCGGCGAGCATAAGGGCGGCAGTGGTGGCCAGGGTGCGGGTGATGATCTTCACGGGGTGTCTCCTGTTTCGGTTTTGTCGGCGTGTCGGGATGAGTCTACATCATCTTTCGCCGTGATGGGGCCATAGGTATCCACAAGAGAGTGTGAATACCTGGGGGAGTAACTCTCCCACCTCCACCGCTGATCCTGCTGCTTGACCCACACGTCCCCGTCAACGTCATACACCTCAGATCCGACGGGCAGCGCGTCGAGCTGCTCGGGGGTAAGCTCCACCTCCGGCTCGGCGTCCAGCGCGGCCAGGATGGCGCGGGCCAGCTTGATGCCTTCCTCCCGGGGGAGTGGCACCCTGCTGGACTCGCCGTAGCTGCTGGAGTTGACCACGATGGTCTCGTCTCCGGGGTAGAACAGGACCACCAGCTCGTCCCGGTCGCCGTCCTGATACCGGAATACCTCGTCTGCCATCACCGCACCCCCGCCTGAAGCGCGGCGGCCAGGTGGTCGAGGCCGGCGTGGGCCAGGATCGCAGCGGCCAGACCGACGGCGGCGGAGTCCGGCAGCCGGATGATCCCGTAAGCGTTGGTCCCGATGTCGTTGACCACCGAGACCTGGAGGACGTCCTGCCAGCGCTTCACCTTCACTGTGTGGCCCTCGTCGTTGACGAATGTGTAGTCCCCGCCCGTGCCGCTGCGCTGGGCGGATTCAGCGGCAGCACGTCGGCGGATCACTGACTGCTCATAGGTGGAGCGCCGCAGCGCGTCCTCGTCGTAGTCCGCCATGTAGACCGGGTCATTGCCGACGGTCTGGGCGTAGTCGAGCCGGGCCTCCTCGGCGACGGTCATCTGTTCGGTGCTCATGGTGTCTCTCGTTTCTCGTGGTTACGGGGTGCAGGCCCAGTCTGTCGGACCAGGCCTGCATGGTGGCCGGGTGCTAGCGGGGTCGGTTACTTCAGCCGTCGCCGGGCTACCCACTCGGCGGGCCACCGGTGGAGTAGTTGAATACGAAGCCGAGCAGGGCGACGACGGCTACCACGATGGCAGCGGCGCCGACAGCCCAGAGAATCAGGGCGGCGAGGGTGGAGAGGGCGGACTTCATCGCTTCCCCACAGCCAT
>JAEWED010000197.1 GCA_023389745.1 Actinomycetes bacterium | reverse complement strand
GTCTGGGGGTTCGCGGTGCTGCAGGGCGCCAACGCCGGGGCGTTCGACGCGGTCGGCGGTCTGCGCGGCCTGCGCACCCTCGGGGTGCGGCTGCGTCAGCAGTCCGCCACGGCCGAAGCGCTGGCGGTGGTGCTCGAGGGCGACCCGCGCGTCGCCGAGGTGCGCCACCCGAGCCTCGCCTCGCACCCGCAGCACGAGCTCGCTCGTCGACAGCTGCGTCACAGCGGGGGACTGCTCACCTTCGACCTCGCGGGCGGCATCGATGCCGGCAGGACGTTCGTGGAGTCGACCCGCATCTGCCAGCTCGCCACGTCGCTCGGCGGTCCCGAGACGCTGGTGACCCATCCGGCCTCGACGACGCACGTCAACCTGCTGCCCGACGAGTTGGCCGCGGCGGGCATCTCGCCCGGCACCATCCGGATGTCGGTGGGTCTCGAGGACACTGCGGACGTCATCGACGACGTGCTGCGGGGACTCGACGCGACGTCGAGCTGAGCCACCTGCCGACGGTGAGCGTCGGCTCCCCCGGTGTGCTCCGGGGCACAGGTACGATGCCCCCCATGTTCGGACCCGCCCTCGGCACGACGATCGGCCTCGCGACCGCCGCTCCGGTGGCGATCGCGGCGGGGGTCGCGGTCGAGAACGAGTCCGACCTGGCGTCCAGCCGACTCTCCATGGTGATCGCGGGGCTCATCGCCCTGGCGGTCGTGATCACCATCTCGACGATCGTGTTCTGGCGTGCGACCCGCCCGGACCGACCTGGCGGCGGGGAGATCGGCATCCGCTGGATCCAGCCCGGCGAGACGACCGCTGCGCCCGCGACGCCGGCACAGCCGTCCGCCCCGGCTCCCGCAACGGACGAGGCCCCGAGCACCGACTACGGAGCGCTCAGAGCCCGTCCGGCGGATGGATAGCCTGGCCCCATGTCAGGTTTCGATCCCGCCGAGATGGTCCAGCGATTCGCGGAGCGCGCCGCGTCGGTGAAGCGCCGCCAGATCCCACCGGTCGAGGGCGAGGCACGTCGGGACTTCATCCGTCAGGCAGAGACCGACTTCCAGGACTACGCGCTGATCGGTGACGCGGTGCCCTCGGTCGAGGACGGCATCCTCGTGCTGCGCATCGACCTGCGCCCCGCCGACCAGCGTGGCTGACGCCGACCCCGCTGCCGGCACCGAGCGCTACCGGCGGGCGATCGCGGCGATCGACGCGGCGAACTCCGAGGACCCGAACCGGATCACCTGGCGCGGCGAGCAGCACGTCAAGGAGCTGCTGCACGCAGAGATGATGAGCGAGTGGGTCCAGCAGCTCGACCCGGATGCCGACGAGCTGCAGTTGATCGCGGCACGGGCCCACCACCTGCGGCGCTGGACGCGACCCCGCGGCGACTACCCCGAGGGCCGCGCCGGCTACCTGCGGTGGCGGGCCGCGGCCAAGCGCTTCCACGCGGAAGAGGTCGCCGGGCTGCTGCGTCCGCTCGGCTACTCCGACGACGAGATCGACCGCGTCGGCGCGATCGTCCGAAAGGAGGGCCTCGCCTCGGATCCGGCGGTCCAGACCCACGAGGACGCGCTCTGCCTGGTGTTCCTGGCGACCCAGCTCGACGACGTCGCGGGTCGCCTCGGCGAGGCCGAGACGGTCGCGGTGCTCGCCAAGACGCTCCCGAAGCTCTCGGCCAAGGGAGTTGCCGCGGCGAAAAACCTTCCCCTCGATGATTGGGGACGAGAGATGCTGGGTAAGGCGCAGGCCACTGGCTGAGGGGATCCCGGGGTGGCGACCCGGTCGAGGATCGAATTCGGGGATCCATCCCCTACGCTGGAGACCCTGCAGAGCCTTAGGTGGGCGGAGGCGACGACTGTGACAGAGGTGGACGACATCGGCGGGAAGCCCCCGCTCGGGGCACTGTTCTCCACGGCAGCGTCCGACAACGCCGAGGTCGTGCCTCCCACGGCGCCCCGAGGCCCGGAATCCATGTGGAGCACCGAGGCGCCCTCGGCACCGCCAGCGGCCGACGACGAGCCCCGCCACGGGTCGGCGTTCGGCACGGGCGAGACGCACCCGACCGACGGCTGGACCTCGAGCGAGGGCCGCAGCGCGCACCATGACGACACGCACCGCTTCGACGGCGACGAGTTCACCGAGGGCAGCGGGCACCAGGGCAACGGGCACCAGGGCAACGGGAACCAGGGCAACGGGCATCAGGGCAACGGGAATCAGGGCAACGGGCACCGCGAGCAGGCGCGCCCGCTGTGGGACCGGGCCGACATCGTCGACGAGGGCCCCTTCAGCGCCGAACCCGTCAGCCGTGACGACGACGTCATCGACGCGGGCGACCTGTTCGACCCGCTGCACGACGACGTCTCGGCGTGGAACCCTTCGACCGGTTCGGGCTCGGTGTTCTCCAGTGGCGCCGCAGCCCGGGCGACACCGCCCCGGACCGACGACAGCCCCTGGACCATGCTCTCCGACGAGTGGGACGACTCCGAGGTCACCTCGGTGCGTCCTGAGCGCAGCGCATCGTCGGCGACCCACGGCGCACGGACCCAGGACACCCCGCCGTCCGCCCACGTGCCGCCCGGCTGGGCGGAGCGCACGGCGGAGCCCGTGGCGCCGGCGCACGAGCCGATCTCGGACCCGCACGGCCTCGAGGCAGCGGTCGCACGCCTCGCCGTCGCCGACCAGGAGCGCGCGGCTGTGGCGATCGCCGTGTGCGGCGCACTGCTCGAACCCGACGAGCTGGTCGCCGGTGTGGTCACGGGCCAGATGCTGGGTCGCCCGGCAGCGGTCGCGGTGACCGACCGACGAGTGATCATCGCCAACGACCGTCGCTGGCAGCCGCTGGTGGACGTCTACCGGATCGACTCGAAGCTCGTGGTCCGCGGCCGTCACGACCGGCAGGTCGCGGCGCTCAGCTTCGCCGACATGACACGTCTGTCGATGATCGACGGCATCACCGAGGTGGAGCTCGCGATCGAGCTCGCAGAGCGGATCCGGGACAGCGAACCGCTCGACTGACGCCGCCGTCGCGCAGCGCCGAGGGCTCGATTTGAAGCCTGCGGTGGCTCTGCTATGGTGACCGTCCCTGCGGACGTAGCTCAGTTGGTAGAGCGCAACCTTGCCAAGGTTGAGGTCGCCGGTTCGAACCCGGTCGTCCGCTCCAGGAGAAGCCCCCACCACGGTGGGGGCTTCGTCGTTCACTCGCCGCTCAGCGTCGTTCAGGGCCGGAGTCGCAGAACTCGAACGACAGCGGGGGAGCGTCGTGCGCACCCTGGTGCGCATGCCCACCCGACACGGTGACGTCCTCAACTGGGCGTCGGACCTCGATCCCAACGCGCTGCACCAGGCCGAGCGGACGGCCTCGCTGCCGTTCGTCGCGGGCCACGTCGCGCTCATGCCCGACGCGCACCTCGGCATGGGCGCCACCATCGGTTCGGTCATCCCGACCGACGGCGCCATCATCCCGGCCGCGGTCGGCGTCGACATCGGCTGCGGCATGATCGCCGCCCGGCTGCCGCTGCACTCCGACGCGCTCGGTGACGACCTCTCCGCGTTGCACGGCCGCATCGAGCGTGTCGTGCCCGCCGGCCTCGGTCGTGGCCACGACGACGCCCAGGCGGCCGCTGCGGACCTGCTGGGCGACGACCGTGCCGCGGACCTGAGCGGACGTCAGGCCGGCACCGCCGCCAAGCAGCTCGGCTCGCTCGGCTCCGGCAACCACTTCGTCGAGATCTGCCTCGACGAAGCGGACCGGGTGTGGGTCGTGCTGCACTCGGGGTCGCGAGGCGTCGGCAACCAGCTGGCACAGCAGCACATCGAGGACGCGAAGGGCCTCATGCGCCGGTACTTCATCGACCTGCCCGACGAGGACCTGGCATACCTGGTCGAGGGCACCGGCGAGTTCGACGCCTACGTGCGCCACATGCTGTGGGCCCAGGACTACGCGCTCGCCAACCGCGAGGTCATGATGGACGCCGTGATCGGTCAGCTCGCGGCGCACCTCGATCGGGAGGTGGTCGAGGAGCAGCGCATCAACTGTCACCACAACTTCACCGAGCGCGAGCACCATCACGGGCGCAACCTGTGGATCACCCGCAAGGGCGCCATCCGAGCCCGTGTCGGCGACGCCGGTGTGATCCCGGGCTCGATGGGCACCCGCAGCTACATCGTCGACGGGCTCGGCGCCGCGGCGTCGTACAGCTCGTGCAGCCACGGCGCAGGCCGTCGCATGTCCCGGGGTGCGGCACGCCGTCAGCTCGACGTCGAGGGGCTGCGCCACCGGATGCGTGGCCGGGCCTGGAACGAGGCGGACGCCGCTCGGCTGATCGACGAGGACCCTCGGGCCTACAAGGACATCGACCAGGTCATGGAGGACCAGCGCGACCTGGTCACGATCCGCCACGAGCTGTCGCAGGTGCTCAACTACAAGGGCGTCTGACGGTACAAGGGCGTCTGAGGGGCGCCGGGTCGGGGAGTCGCCCACGGTGCCGCTAAGGTGTCCGGACGCCATGGCGACGTGGCCGAGTGGTGAGGCAGAGGCCTGCAAAGCCTTGCACAGGGGTTCGATTCCCCTCGTCGCCTCCGTGGATGTCACGGACATCGCAGGACCCCCGGCTCCGGTCGGGGGTCCTGTCGTTCCGGCGCCGGTCGCGATCCGCGCTGCAGCCCGGTCGCCAGCGGGCTGATCCCGCTGAGAAATCCTCCGGCGACGGAGCTGGTCCGAGTGCCGACTGGGGCAAGCTGGAGGCGTGAGCGCGCCCCCGTCACCGTGGACCCCCTCCGATCCGAACGCCGTCAGCCCGGCCGACGACGCTGCCGCGCCCGTGGTCTACAGCGACGCACCGCCGTTGGGTGGAGCGGCGCCCCTTCCGCCCGTGGTCGAGCACCGCTCCGACCGCAAGGAGCTCGTGCTGACCGCGTCGCTGCTGGTCGCGTCGCTGGTCGCGGGCGCCACGACGCTGATGCCGTGGCGTGACTACGGCCAGCGCTTCGGCAACACCGCCGTCGAGACCGGCTGGGACGGCCTCGGCGAGTCGATCGGTCGTGGCTGGGTGGTCATGGTGATCGCGGTGTCGATCGCCGTGTCGGGTGTGCTCATCGCCGCAGGTCGACCGAAGGCGGGCCGTGTGCTCGGCGTGCTGTCCGGCTCGGCGCTGGTGCTGGCCTCGATCCTCGAGTGGGGCCTGGGTGCGGGCGACGCCCGCAGCGGTCCGGGGATCGGTCTGTGGATCGACCTGGCCGTCGGGGTGTTCGTCATCGTGATGGTCGGCGCACTCGGCCCCTTCGACGACTGAGTGTCCGACGCCCCCGCCCGGAAATCGGTCTCCGTTTCGGTGCCAGGGCAGCGAAACGGGAACGGAAATGGGGTCGGGCGGGCCGACGTCAGGGCGGCTGGACCGACGTCACCGGCGGGGATGTCGGCGACGGTCCGAGTCCCTGCTAGATTGTCCGCCGCTCGGGCGTATAGCTCAGTTGGCTAGAGCGCTTCCTCGACACGGAAGAGGTCCACGGTTCAAGTCCGTGTACGCCCACCGCACCGAAACCCCCGCCACGGCGGGGGTTTCGCCGTTCTGGGAGCAGAGCCGGGCCCGAACGTCCGCGCCGGGACGGCGTGGCGGCCGATAGCGTTCGGGACATGGCCACCAAGGGGGCGGGGGAGTCACGCGACGGGGTGTCGCTCACGAACCTCGACCAGCAGCTCTTCGACGGCGCGGACGCCACCAAGCGCGACCTGGTCGACTACCTCGATGCGGTGTCGGACCGCTTCGTCCCTGTTCTGGCCGACCGGCCGCTGTCGGTCATCCGGGTGCACCGGGACCAGCAGCCGTTCATGCAGAAGAACGTCCCGAAGTACACACCCGACTACGTGAGGACCGTGACGTACTGGGCGCAGACGTCGCACCGCGACGTCGCCTATGCCGTCTGCGACGACCGCAGGACGCTGCTGTGGTTCGCCAACCAACGCGCCGTCGAGTACCACCCGACGCTCGTCACCGTCACCGCCCCCGACCATCCCACGCACCTGGTGCTCGACCTGGACCCGCCCGAGGGCGACGGGTTCGCTGCGGCGGTGCGGGTCGCGGGACTGGTGCGCGCCGTGCTCGACGACATCGGCCTGGACGGCGCGGTGAAGCTCAGCGGCGCGAAGGGCGTGCACATCTACGTGCCGGTCGAGGCAGGGGTCGACCTGGCCGACGCCGCCGCGGCGACACGGTCGATCGCCGCCCGAGCCGCGGCGCTCGACCCGACGATCGCCACGACCGAGTTCGTGAAGGACGACCGCGGCGACCGCGTCTTCGTCGATGCGACCCGCGTCGGCGCCGCGACCGTCGTCGCGGCGTACAGCCCACGGGCACGTCCCGGCGCGACGGTCTCGATGCCGGTGCCGTGGGACGCCCTCGGTGACGTGTCGCCGTCGGACTTCACGATCCACACGGCGCTCGGCCACCTGGGCTCCTCGGACCCGTGGCGTGAGCTCATGCCGGCCCCGCAGGCCCTGCCGGCCGACGTCGTCGAGGAGGGCCGGGGCATCGACGGTGGCCGCGTGCAGGCGATGCACGAGGGAAAGCGGCGGGCCAAGGCCCGTCGGGAGCAGGGCTGAGCGGTGGAGCTGCTGCTGTTCGACGCCGTCGCCGAGGCGTGCCGCACGATCGTCCCGCCGGACCTGGGCGAGCTGCGCGTCCGCTCGCACCGCTACGGCACCAAGATCTGGTTCGACACCGAACGCCCGGGCCGCGAGCACTACGAGGCCCAGGTCGTCGGCGCGAAGTACGTCGACGAGGCCACGGTCCTCGCGCTCGAGATCGGCTTCCACGCCGAACACCCGGATGTCGCCGACAACGACGACGCGCTCGCCAGGCTGACCGTCGGCGAGCAGTCCTGGCGGGCGGTGCTCGGTGACCCGGTCGTCGTCGGACCGTTCCTGGGACGCGGCGACCAATGGCGACGCGCGTCGGAGACGTGGCCCGACCCGGATCTCGGCGACGACGAGCTGGTGCTCGACATCGCCGACCGGCTCGTCGACTACATCGTCTGCTTCGAGCCGCTGCTGCGGTCCTGACGGCCAAGAGCAGTCGGACCAGAGCAGGCGGACCGGCCCAGGCGGACCAGAGCAGCGGCTACTCCGCCGCGGTGTTGGCGTACTCCACGAAGTCGCGGCACGGCTGGGCGCGCAGCGCATGGCAGTTGGTCGGCACCGACGCCGGGTAGCCGGTGATGCCCGACACGACCGGGAGCACCAGCTTCGACGGGGTCTCGGCCGAGTGGCCGACCTCGACGCTGGAGTCCTCGGTGCCCTTCGCCAGGATGAAGCTCCAGCGGGCCCGGTCGCCGCCGGGGGTGTGCACCGACAGCCGGATGCGTGACCCGGCTCGCACGATGTGCGCGAACGGGAAGATCTCGACGCGTGCCTCGACGAACTCGTCGTCGGGCAGCGGCTCGGCGTCGGCCTCGAAGTGGGTGTGCAACGGCAGCAGGTCGGTCGAGCCCTCGGCCAGCGCACGCTGGGAGGCGCGGAGCTGGCCGGACTGGATGTAGGTCTCCGAACCGTCGGGGCGGACCTCGGAGAGCGTTACGCCCAGGTCGGCCTCACCGGCGTCGGTGCTGACCCACAGATCCGCGCTGGCCGATCCGGCGAGCACCAGGTCCTCGGTCAGCGGTTCCGACACGAACACCGCCGCGGCGCCGTCGGGCTCCTGACGCCAGTCGTAGGTCACATCCGCGCGGAACAGGTCGTTGGCGTTGTCGCCCTCGAAGGTCCGCAGCTTCGCCAGCTCGGGATCGACGCGGAACACCGAGGCGCCGCCGTCCTCGTCGGGCTCGTCGGCTCCCAGCGTGCCGTCGGGCTCGAGGAACCAGGTCCGTGCGGTCGTGTTCGGCAGCGGCCACGAGGCGACGCGGACGTCGAGGGTCGGCACCGGGAAGCCCGGGAGCTCGGGGTCACCCGCCCCGCTCTCGAAGAGCAGTCGGACCGGGTCCTCGGCCTCGTATGCGGCGCGCTGCTCCTCGAAGGAGCCGTACTCCCCGAACATGCGCTGCTTCGGGACGGGCTGCTCGACGCCGAAGACCTCGCCCATGATCACGGGCAGGAAGATCTCCGCCGGCAGCGCCCTCTCCGTCAGCTCCCCGGCGACGTAGAAGTCGAGGAAGGTCTTCCACTCGTTCAGGTTCCCCGGCTGGAAGCCATCGGCGTGCGCACCGTTCCACGCCGTGAAGCGGGTGACGGGCGCCGAGTCGAAGTCGTCCATGAGCAGCGCGAACCGGCCACCGGTCTGCTCGTCCTGGAACGCACCGGTGAGGAACACGGGCACCTCGATGTCGTCGACGAACAGCGCCGGGTTGAGCGGGTCGGCGACCTCGGGGTCGTAGAACGGGTAGCGCTTCGCCTTCTCGGTGGCATCGACGTTCTGGCCGCGCAGCAGCTGGTTCTGGGCGCAGGTCTGGTCGCCGGCGTCCACGACGGCCTGCTCCCAGCCCTGCCCGTAGGGCTCGGCGCTCGAGAGCACCTCGTCGGCCCAGGTGAGGGCGAAGCCCTCGTTGAAGATGCCGCCGGGGGCCAACACGCCCCGGGCGGTGTCGTCGAAGACCGACAACGGGGTGATGGCCGCCAGACCCGGCGGCTGGGTCGACGCGACGAACAGCTGGGAGATGGCGGGGTACGACAACCCGACCATCCCGACCTTGTTGCCCTTCACCCAGTCCTGGGCCGCCGCGGTCTCGACGACGTCGTAGCCGTCGAGCACCTGCAGCGGCTCGAAGTAGTCGTAGGCGCCGCCGGAGCAGCCGGTGCCCCGCATGTTCACGCTGACCACGGCGTAGCCGAGCGCGTGTGCGATCAGCGATGCGGGCTGGTCGGGCGCCTCGCAGGCGAACGGCGCCAGCGCGCACACCGCCTCGATCGTCAGCCCCTCGGGCAGCGACTTCTTCAGGTCATCCCAGCGGTCCGCGATGAGGTTCGTCGCGGGCTTCGAGGGGCTGTAGCCGGAGTACTCGACCACGGTCGGGTAGGGACCGTCCTCGACCGGTCCGGGCAGGTACACCATGGCCGACAACGTCGTGCCGTCACGGGTCTCGATGTAGTTGAACCCCGGCTCCAGGGTCTGGCCGTCGTAGAAGTCCTGGTCCGGCAGTGAGTCCTCGGCGGCGACGACGTCGACCGCGGCGGAGGCGGACGGTTCGTCGTCGGTCGTCGCGACCCGGTAGCCCTCGGCGGGCTCGACCAGTCGGAACAGCAGCGAGCCCTGCGAATCAGAGGTGCCCAGGTCGACCGCGTCGCCGTCGGCGTCGTACAGGGCGAGCTCGGTGTCGGGCTCCGCGCCCGTCACCGAGACCTGTTCGACGCTGCCCCGCACGGCCAGGTCCGGATCCTCGGGTGTCGACGCGGCGAGCGTCGCCACCTCGGTCAGCCCTGTGTCGTCCCCGGCCCCCGACTCGGCGTCGTCGGTGCACGCGGATCCGACCAGCACGAGCGCCGCGCACACCGCGGCGAAGCGGAGCGGCACACGACGCGCAACACGACGTCGGAGCAGACGATCTGGCATGGAACTCCCCCTCGTTCACGGGTCGTCGACCCGTGGCTGAACCAAGTTCAGCGTAGATGGGGCGACACTAGCCCTTCATCGCTGCGACCCGTGATCGACGCCCGGGTCCTGCGCCATCGAGGCATCCGCGGCCTCGAGCAACCGATGGAGCTCCTGCTTGCGGCGCTCCTCGTCCTGCTCGAGGGTGGCCTCCCAGCCGTCCACGTCGACCTTCGTACGGCCTCGGGTCACGACGGCGACCGCGCCGAGCACGACGACGTAGGTCAGCACCGGTGCGATCGCTCGGGGAGCGAACGGATCGTCGAGGTGCACCGACAGGGCGACCCCGAACCCGACGGCGGCGAGCAGCGTCGAGCAGACCTGGCGCCACGCTGAGTGGCGCAGCAGGCCGAGGTGCTCGCCGGTCCAGTCGATCGCGAGCGGCAGCGGCAGCAGCCAGGGCGCCCACCACGCCGTGTCGCCGACGTCGAGCACGGTGGCCAGCACCGCGGTGACGACGATCGCCGGGTACAGCACCAGGCAACGTCGACAGACGTGCTGG
This sequence comes from Actinomycetes bacterium, assembly GCA_023389745.1. Classification (GTDB taxonomy): domain Bacteria; phylum Actinomycetota; class Acidimicrobiia; order Acidimicrobiales; family Microtrichaceae; genus JAFAFN01. The sequence continues at coordinate 56,347 of JAEWED010000197.1, read as the reverse complement.
CGTCCCACGCGCACGCAGCGGTCGTAGTGGTCGGGCCAGTGGTGCGAGAGCCAGATCGGCGACTCGGCGGCGGAAGGGGCCATGGTCTCTCATCGGCATCTGCGCCGCGATCCTGATGCGTCCGTTGGTCACCGGCCCGTCGTGCGAAGATGACGGCCATGTCGATCCCCGTTCCCGGAGGAGATCCGGACGCCCCCGGCTTCGTGTACGACGAGATGTCCTACTTCGGTGAGAACTGCGCCGAGTACGACATCGACCCCGACGGTCCGGCCGCCGCTGCGATCCGGTCGGTGGCCAGGGTGTCGCACGCGCTCGCCGACGGGCGCCGCCTGTCCGCGCTGCGCTGGGGCGAGGCCGCTCCGGAGCTCGTGCTCGTGCACGGCGGCGCGCAGAACGCCCACACGTGGGACACCGTCGCCCTGGCCCTCGCCCCGACGCCGATCCTCGCGGTCGATCTGCCGGGGCACGGCCACTCGGACTGGCGCGACGACGGCGGGTACGACCCCCGGCACTCGGCCGACGACGTCGCCGACATGATCGCCGAGCTCGCCGACGGGCCGGTCGTCCTCGTCGGCATGTCGCTCGGCGGACTGACCGCGACCGCGGTGGCGTCACGCCATCCCGCGCTGGTGCGCCGACTCGTGGTCGTCGACGTGACGCCCGGGGTGACCCGTGACAAGGCCTCCGACGTGCACGCCTTCATCGAGGGGCCCCAGACCTTCCCCGACTTCGCCGAGATCTTCTCCCGGACCGTCGAGTTCAACCCGACGCGCTCGCACGAGTCGCTGCGTCGCGGCATCCTGCACAACGCCCACCGACTCGACTCCGGCGAGTGGGAGTGGAACTACGACCGCCGCCACCTCGCGGACCCCGGTGACCCGTCGCCGATCTCGGTCGACCTGTGGGAGGACGTCGCCGCGGTCCGCGCGCCGTACCACCTGCTGCGCGGTGCGCTCAGTCCGGTCGTCGACGACGCGGACGAGGCCGAGCTGCGCCGGCTGCAGCCCGATGCCGTCGTGACCCTCGTCGAGGACGCAGGGCACTCGATCCAGGGCGATCAGCCGATCCGCCTCGCGGCGTTGCTGCGCGACGAGCTCGACGCCGGCTGAGGCGAATCGCCGGTCGCGCCGCGGCACCAACTCAGGGCTGGCACCAACTCAGGGCTGGCAGCGACGTCGGAGGTCGCGGACAGCCCTCGCTACGGGCCGGGTCATCGTGAGCGGCACCGAGCGCTGCCGGTCAGGCCGCGCTGCGTTCCTCGATCCATGCGTCGACGATGCCGGCGAGCACCGGCAGGGTCACCGCGCCGGAGCCGAGCACGACGTCGTGGAAGCCGGCGACGTCGAAGCGGTCACCGAGCGCGTCGGTGGCGTGCGCCCGGAGCCGTTGGATCTCGTGCTGGCCGATCTTGTACGACAGCGCCTGACCCGGGATCGCGAGGTAGCGGTCGACCTCGGGTGCGATCTGGTCGATCGGCACCGGGGTGTGCTCGACGAAGTAGTCGATCGCCTGCTGGCGCGACCAGCCGAGGGCGTGCAGGCCGGTGTCGACGACGAGGCGAGCGGAGCGCCAAGCATCGGCGGTGACCATGCCGAGGCGGTCGAGCTCACCGCTGTAGAGGCCCATTTCGTCGGCGAGACGCTCGGCGTAGAGCCCCCAACCCTCGACGTACGAGGTCGTCCCGTCGTGTCGCTGGAACTCTGGGAGGTCGTCGATCTCCTGGCTGATGGTGATCTGCAGGTGGTGGCCGGGGATCGCCTCGTGGAACGCGATCGACTCCGCCTCGGTGCGTGAGGCGCCTTCGGGGTCGGCGGTGTTGATGAAGTACGTGCCCGGTCGGCTGCCGTCGATCGCAGGTGGGAAGTAGTACGCGTAGGGAGCGTCCGCGGCGAGGAAGTCGGGGATCGGCGCGACCTCGCATCCGGCGACCGGCAGTCGGCCGAACCAGGCCGACGCCGCCTCGGTGGCCCGCTGGACCGACCGCTCGGCGATCTCGACGACCTCATCCGCATCACGGTGTCGGAGCGACGGGTCCTGTCGCAACCGGTCGAACACGGCGGCGAGGTCCATCGCGGCGCCGTCGCTGCCGTCGCCGAAGACGGTGGCGCCGATCGAGACGAACTCCGCGGGCAGGTCGACCTCGCAGAGACGCCGACCCAGCTCGTGGATCTCGGCGGGGGACAGCTCGACGGTGGTGTGGGAGCGGACCAACGCCGAGTAGAGGCGGTCGCCGTCGGGCAACCAGGACCAGCCGGCGTGCTCGTCGCTGCGGGCGACGGCGCCGAGCTCGTCGCGCAGCGCGTCGCGGTACCTGGCGAACGAGGGTCGGATCCTGGTCGTCACGAGCTCGAGCGCCTCGGCTCGCCAGGCGCTCGCCTCGTCGCCGTCGTCTGCCCACTCCGAGGGGAGCTGCGGCGACAGGAAGGGATCCTGGTCGACGTCGCTGGCCAGGTAGCCGTCGAGTGAGTTGACCGACCGGGCGATCACGGCCGCGGCAGGGGTTCGGCCCCTGAGCAGTCCCGAACGGAACCGGTCGAGCGCCTGTCCGAGGAAGCCCGGCACCTGCGAGTAGCGCACCAGGGCCTTCGCCGCGAGCGACGGATCGGGGTACGACAGCTGCGGCGCGATCATGAGCAGCGCGGCGTGGGGACCGTCGAGGTGGTCCGAGGCGAGCTCCGCGAGTCGCAGCACCGCCGCCTCGATCCCGGCGTCGATCTGGTGGCCGAGCAGCGCGGCGGTCACCCGTCCGGCAGGGTCCAGCGCGTGGTGGTCGATCCGGCGGAGCTCCGCGGCGAACGCTTCGAGCTGCGCTCGTCGGGTGTCCTCGGCGGCTTCGGACAGGTCGTCGATGCGGTCGTCGTAGTGGTGCATGCCCAGCAGCGAGGCGGTCAGCGGTGACGCCTCGAGCTGCGCGTCCCAGTAGCGCTGCGCCAGGTCCGCCAGCGCACCGGTCGCGTCGAGGGTGGCCGGACCGGCGTCGGGACGGGGAGAGGTGCTGTCCTCGGTCACGTGGCTCCTTTGGGTACGCTGCTGCGCGTGGACTCCGACGAGACCGGAGCGTACCCAGCCTCCTGGGAGACCGATGTCGTCCTGAGTGACGGGCAGACCGTCCACGTCCGGCCCATCGTGCCCGACGACGCCGAGCGGCTGGGCCGATTCCACTCGCGCCAGTCGCCGGAATCGATCTACTTCCGCTACTTCTCGCCGCGACCGCAGCTGTCCGAGCGCGACCTGCACCGCTTCACCCACGTCGACCACCACGACCGCGTCGCGTTCGTCGCGCTGGCCGGTGACGAGCTGATCGCCGTGGCCCGCTACGAGCGCTATCGCGGCTCGGACACCGCCGAGGTCGCCTTCTTCGTCGACGACGCCCACCACGGCCGGGGCCTCGCGACGCTGCTGCTCGAGTACCTCGCCGCTGCCGGCCTCGAGCGTGGGGTGCGTCGTTTCGCCGCGACGACGCTGCCGCACAACCGAGGGATGCTCCGGGTGTTCGCCGCGGCCGGGTACCAGGTGTCGTCGCGCATCGACGACGGCGTGGTCGAGGTGGCCTTCGACATCGACCCGACCGCCGCGTCGCTCGCAGCGGTCGACCGTCGTGAGCGACGTGCCGAAGCCGCGTCGGTGCGACGCCTGCTCGCCCCTCGGTCGGTCGCCGTGGTCGGCGTCGGCCGGGGCGGCACCGGCATCGGGGCGGATGTCTTCCGCAACCTGGCGGCGAACGGCTTCCAGGGGCCGTTGCACGCGGTGAACCCTGGCGGCGGCACGATCGACGGGGTGGCGATGTTCCGCTCGGTGGCGGAGCTGCCCGGCCCGGTCGACCTGGTGGTGATCGCCACACCAGCGGCGGCGGTGCCCGCCATCGTCGACGAGTGCGGCGAGCACGGCGTCGGCGGGGTCGTGGTGATGTCGGCGGGGTTCTCCGAGTCCGGGCCCGAGGGCGCGGCGCTCGAGGCAGCGGCGGTCGAGGCGGCACGCCACCACGGCATCCGGCTGCTCGGACCCAACTGCCTGGGTGTGGTCAACACCGACCCCGAGATCCGGCTCGACGCCACGATCGCCCCGAGCGTGCCGCCGAGGGGGCGGACCGCCATGCTCGCCGAGTCCGGAACCCTGGCCGCGGCGATCATCGAGCACGCCGTGCGCATGGACCTGGGCATCTCGACGCTCGTCGCCGCGGGCAATCGCGCCGACATCTCGGTCAGCGACCTGTTGAGCTACTGGTGCGAGGACGACGCCACCGCAGGCGTCCTGCTCTACCTCGCCGCACACGACCTGCAGCCCCGGTTCGTGCGCGCCGCCCGCGCCGCGTCGTCGGAGATGCCCGTCGCTGCGCTGCAGACGTCGATGACCGCGCCGGGCCGCGACGACGCCGCCGGTGACGATCTGGCGCGCGCCCAGGCGATGTTCCGCCAGACGGGCGTGATCGGCGTCGACACCCTGGAGCAGCTCTTCGACATCGGACGCCTGGTCGCGGATCAGCCGGTGCCGCGGGGCCACGGCGTGGTGGTGCTCGGCAACTCCGACGGCGCCGTGACCCTGGCGGCCAACGCCTGCGTGGCCGCCGGACTCGAGCTGGTGCCCTTCCAGGTCGACGGCGTCGACCTGCCCAACCCGATCGACCTGACCCACCTCGCCGACGCAGCCGCGTACCGCACGGCCATCGAGTGGGTGCGTGACGATCCCAGGGTGCACTCGGTGATGGTCATCCACACGCCGCCGCACCTGGAGCTCGACGACGACTTCGTCGACGTGGTGCTCGACGCGACGAGCGCGTCCCCCGACATCACGTTCGCAGCGACCATGCTCGGCGCCGCCGGCCGGGGCCGCCTGGAGCGCGACGGCGCGGCGCTGCCGATCTTCCGGTTCCCCGAGGACGCCGCCCGCGCGATCGGCCGTCTCGCCGACTACCGGTCCTGGCGTGCGTCGGTCGACTCCGCGGGCGAGTCCGAGGAGCGCGTCGCGGAGCAGAACGTCGCCCGGGCGGTCCTCGACGCCGTCGGCGAGCTCGATGACGGCGTCGAGGTGCCCCTGTCGATCGTGCAGCAGTCCGACCTGCTCGCCGCCTACCACGTCGAGGTGCTCGAACGGGTCGAGGTCGACGACGTCGACGCTGCGGTCGCAGCGGCCGAGGCGATGGACGCCGCGGTGGTCCTCAAGGCTCGGCGCCGTGATCGGACGGCACGCTCCGCTGCCAGCGGCGTCGTGCTCGACCTGACAGGGGGCGAGCAGGTCCGCGACGCATGGAACCGTCTGCACGCCGCCTGGGGCGACGGCCTGACCCCGGCGGTGGTGCAGCGGTTCGTCCCCCAGGGCATCGACGTCGCCGTGAGCGTCCGGCGCGATCCCGGCGGGTCCGGCACCGTGCGCGTCGGGCTCGGCGGCCCGGCCTCGATCGCCCGTGACGAGGTGCTGGGTGTGCTGCCGCTCACGTTGTCCGACGCCTCGAGCCTGGTGGCGTCCTCGCCCGTGGGGCGGGTGCTCACCGATCCACTGGATCGTGTCGCCGTGGTCGAGCTGGTCCACAACCTGGCGTCGCTGGTGGTCGACAACGAGAGCATCCGCTCGCTGCGTGTCGACCCGGTCGTGTGCTCGCCGTCCGAGGCGCTCGTCGCCGACGTCGAGGTGCTCGTCGGTCGCCCACCCGACGACTTCGACGTCCGTCGCCTCGACTGACGCGCCACGCCGTGACGGCGACCCCGAACCCGTCGATCGGCGGCTCCGTGGACCTCTGCGGCGCTTGCGGTCCGAACGATCCGGTGCGTGCGCCGCTAGCGTGTGCGCCAGCGGCGACGGGGGGAGGCGCGGTATGAGGCGACGATCAGCGGTGATCGCGACGGCGGGGACGATGGTGGCGGCTGCGACGTTCGCCGTCACCGGATCCGCCTCGGGTCAGTCGGGACCGGGTTGTGCTGCGCCCTACCCGCCGGTCGCATCGCAGCGACTCGGGTTCGACGGTTCCCCGGCCGTGCCAGGCACCGAGGTGACCGTGGATCAGCTCGAGTCCACACCGGAGCTCGACGACGCGGGCACCGCCCGGGTCGACTACGGACGGCCTGCAGGCCCCACCCTGGTGGTCATCCGACCGTCCGGCGACCTGGAGCTCTCGCGTGCTGGCGCGACGCTGTTCGGGTCGAGCGCCGGCGACCTCGACGGCGACGGCGAGGACGAGGTCTGGGTGTTCGAGGCCTCGCCGGATCTCAGGACCCTGCTGGCGGGGTACGTCGTGTGGTCCGGCACCGCACCCGGGGCGCACGACGTGGCGACGGTGGGGACCCGAGCGCCCGCAGGGGTGTCGGTCGGGGCGACGACCTGGGACGGCGACGCCGTGCCGGACCTGTTCATCGTGACCGACACCGAACCGTCGATGCGGTCGGGCACCACGGTGATCCTCTCCGGCGCCGATCTCGTGGCGGCCGGACCCGGCGGTGACGCGTCGAGCGGCGCCGAACTCCGCCGCGTCGAGGGCGTGGCGGGTGCCGTCGCCCGCTTCGGTTCGGGGAACGAGGTCGTGACCGCCTCGGCGGAGGCCGACGGACAGGGGGAGCGGGTGCGCAGCGACGACGGCACCCGGTCGATCGAGTTCACGACGGTGCCCGACGAGTACCAGCCCGACAACAGGAGCGTCGGCGGGGTGTCGGCGTCCGAACGCAACGGGGTCCGCTACCTCACGATCACGAACAGCAACCGGGGCGGAGCCATCAGCTGGACGTGGAGCCTCGACGAGCCGTGCGTGCAGATCGGTCCGCGGGCGACCCCGGCGTCCGGAGATCCGGCGCCCACCCCCTCGGCGGCACCGGGCACCGGTGCAGCGATCCGCTTCACGGGCTGAGCAGGTCAGCGAGCGACTCGGGCGTCAGCTCGGGCGCGGCTCCCGGGGCAGGCCGAGCAGGCGTTCGCCGATGATGTTGCGCAGGATGTTCGAGGTGCCGCCCATGATCGTGTAGGCGGGCGCGTAGACGATGTTGCGCGACACCCGGTTCCACTGCATCGCCCGGGCTCCGGCGGCTCGCACGCAGAACTCCGCCACGCGCTGCTCGAACTCGGTGCAGAACGTCTTGGTCGCCGCCGAGAAACCCGGCGGGGCCTGACGCAGCACCTCTCGGAGGACGAGCATCCGTCCGATCGTGAACTCCGACTCGAGCCGGGCCCACTCGTCGCGCAGCAGCGGGTCGTGCAGATCGGCCTCGGCGACGGCGTCGAGGTAGAGACGACGGTTCGACACGAGCCGGTCGATGCCGCCGCGCTCGTGCTCCATCTGGCGCATCACCTGTCGGAAGCTGTCGTTGAGCGTGCCGACGAGGTGGTCGCCGGGGACGACCACGTCGTCGAAGTAGACCTCGCAGAAGTGCGCGTTGCCGGTCGCGTCCACGATGCGTCGCACCTCGATGCCCGGCGAGGACATGTCGACCACGAACTCCGACAGCCCTGCGTGGGCCGGAGCCGTCGGATCGGTGCGGGCGATCAGATAGCACCAATCCGCATCCCAGGCTCCCGAGGTCCAGATCTTCTGGCCGTTGACGACCCAGTCGTCGCCGCGGCGCACCGCGCTGGTCCGCAGCGACGCCACGTCGGACCCGGCGTCCGGTTCGCTCATGCCGATGCACCACGCCGAGGTGCCGCCCACGATGTCGGGCAGCCAGCGTCGTTGCTGGTCCTCGCTGCCGAACTGCAACAGGGTCGGACCGATCTGGCGGTCGGCGAACCACGACGTCGCCAGCGGCGCGCCCTCGGAGATCAGCGCCTCGACCACGACGACGCGTTCGATCGCGCTGCGTCCGCCGCCGCCCGCCTCGACGGGCCAGGTCATGCCCAGCCAGCCCCGCTCGGCCAGCTCGCGTGAGAACTCGCGGGAGGTCGACGCGAGCCACGTGTCCTCGGTGACCGCCTCGTCGGGTGGCCCGCCGGCCTCGGGCTCCAGACGCAGGGCGGCCGCGCGACCCACCTCGTGTGCCTCTTCCGACAGCTCCTGAAGGTGCGGGTCGAGCTCGAAGTCCATGCGTCAGGCCCCCAGGCCCGAGTCGGGATGGAAGACCGGGTGTCCCGCCAGGATCCACTCGTGCAGCGACTCGAAGGGGTAGATGCCCGTCGCGTGCCCGTCGTTCCACGCGACCCCGAGACCCCACGCGCCCACCAGCTGTGCGCCGGTGAGCTCGAGCGTCTGCGCCCCCGGGGCGGTCGGCCAGACGTCCCGGCCGGCCTGCCGGGCTGCCCGACAGGTGGCGCACGGGCAGGCGAGTCGCAGCTCGACGAGTGGGATCGATCCGCTCACGCCGTCGTCGAAGGTGAGGCGCAGCTGCATCGTCGGACGGTCGACGACGACGTCGCGGACCTCGGGTCCACGCGGGGAGGGGGAGTCGGGCATCCGTGCATGGTGTCATCACTCGGCACCCCGGTGTGGCCACCCATGGTTCAGGTTGAGCGCACAACCTGTCGATGCTCGGTCATGAGCGCGCGCCGACGCACCGGTTGGTGCAGAGACCTCGAGGTGTCCACGTGAAGACCTGCCCGCACTGCCGATTCCTCGTGGATCCCGACGCCACGACCTGCTCCATCTGCTCGGCGGAGCTCCCGGCGCCGCGGGCGGTCGCCCCTGCGGGTGGCGCGGCGTTCGTCGCGCCCGGCCAGGGTGCGGCGGTGGACGCGGCCACGTCCGCGCCGTTCACCGCGGCCCCGAGCGGCCAACCGGTGCCGTCGATGCCGCCGCCGTTCCCGGGCACGGCGTTCCCAGGCACGGCGTTCCCGGGCACGGCATCCCCGGGGGCGCCCGGCCACGTCGGGCCGCCGCCGAAGCGTGGCACGTCCACGGCGAAGGTGCTGGTCATCGTCGGAGCGCTGTGCCTGGTCCCCGTCATCGGGCTGGTCGCGATCATCACGCTGCTCGGCACGACCACCGAGTCCGAGCTCGTGGCAGAGGAGCTCTTCTGGACCACCTACGACGAGCCCGAGGGCCGCTACTCCGTCCTCATGCCGGGCATCGCCGACGAGCACGACGTCGAGATGCCCGACGTCTACGGCGCGCCGGGCGCCCTCGAGAGCGCCGTGGTCGAGAACCCGAACTTCCTGGTGACCGTGGCTCGCACCCCGGAGATCGTGCCGCCGGGCGCGAACTTCGACACCATTCCCTTCTCGCCGTCCGCCGCGGCCCAGGGCGTCGAGGACATGGGCCTGGTGGGCGCCGAGCTCACGTCGCACCACGTCGTCGAGGGCACCGACGGCGCCGCCATGGCGATGGAGCTCCGGGGAACCGTCGACGGCCGCGAGAGCATCCTCTTGAGCCGCGTGGTGATCGGCGGCAGCGACCTCTATGAGCTCAACGTCCTGGGTCCGGTCGAGAGCGAGGACGACCTGCGTGCCATGCACGACCGGCTCGTGGGCTCGTTCGAGCTGGGCTGATCGGGCGAGCTGGCCTGATCGTTCGAGCTGGCCAGATCGGGCGAGCTGGGCTGGGCCCTGGGCTCAGCGGGTCTCGATCGGGCGGTAGTCGCGCTCGGGCTGGCCGACGTAGAGCTGACGCGGGCGGTAGATCCGCGAGTCCTGGTCGAGCAGCTCGATGTAGTGGGCGAGCCAACCGGCGGTGCGCGGGATCGCGAACAGCACGGTGAACATGTCCATCGGGAAGCCCATCGCCTGGTAGATCAGGCCCGAGTAGAAGTCGACGTTCGGGTACAGCTTGCGGCTCACGAAGTAGTCGTCGCTCAGGGCGACCTCTTCGAGCTTCAGCGCGATGTCGAGCAGCGGGTTCTTGCCGGTGACCTCGAAGACCTCGTCCGCCGTCTTCTTGATGATGCGGGCACGGGGGTCGTAGTTCTTGTAGACGCGGTGACCGAAGCCCTGCAGACGGGTCTCGCCACGCTTCACGGCCTCGACGTAGGCCTCGACGTTGTCGATCGAGCCGATCTCGGTGAGCATGCGGATGACGGCCTCGTTCGCGCCGCCGTGGCGCGGGCCGTACAGGCCGGCGGTGGCCGCCGCGGTGGAGATGTACGGATCGGCGTGCGAGGAACCGACGGTGCGCATCGCGGTGGTCGAGCAGTTCTGCTCGTGGTCCGCGTGCAGGATGAACAGCACGTCGAGCGCACGGGCGAGCACCGGGTTGGCGTCGTAGCGGGGCTCCGCGGTCTTCCACATCATCGACAGGAAGTTCGCCGCGAAGTCGAGGCTGTTGTCCGGGTAGACGAAGGGCATGCCGGCGGAATGGCGGTAGGCACCCGCGGCGAGCGTCGGCATCTTGGCGATGAGCCGCACGACCTGCTTCATCAGGATGTCGGGGTCGTCGATCTGCTTCGCCTCGGGGTAGAAGGTCGACAGCGCGGCGATGGTCGACACGAGCATGCCCATGGGGTGGGCGTCGTGGTGGAAGCCCTCCATGAAGCGCTTGCGCACGTTCTCGTGGATGAACGTGTGGTGGGTGATCTCGTAGCGCCAGTCCTCGAACTGCTCCGGCGTCGGCAGGTCGCCGTTGATCAGCAGGTAGGCGACCTCGAGGTAGCTGGACTGCTCCGCGAGCTGCTCGATCGGATAGCCGCGGTAGCGGAGGATGCCGGCCTCGCCGTCGAGCTCGGTGATGGCGGAGGCGACGCCCGACGTGGTGCCGAACGACGGGTCGTGGAACCAGACCCCCGGAAGGAGCTTCGACCAGGGCTTGGCGTCCACCCCGCCGTCCAGGATGGGGATCTCTACGGACTCCCCGGTGCGGTTGTCGGTGATGGTGATGCTGTCGGCCAACTGTCTACTCCCGATGTGCGATCCATGATCATCCTACGGCCTCTCAGGACCCCCACGAACCCACGCCCTGCGGATCGTGGTGGAGTTCGTCTGGAGTTCACACTCTGGGACGGATCGGGGCGGGATAGACCCCCGAGTGGTCGCCCGCCTCGGCGGCGACGACCTGGGTGATCGCCTCGGCGACGACCCGCTGGGCGGGGGAGAGCATGCTGCGGCGACGGCGAGCGAGGCCCACCGAACGCCCCGACACCCCCTCGATCGGGATGCGGCGGAAGTCGCCGGCCACACCGGCAGGCGCCGCCGACGCCGGGACGATCCCGGCACCGAAGCCGCCGAAGGCCAGCGACGCGAGCAGCCGCATGCCGTCGAACTCTGCCTTGGGGCGCAGGCGCAGCCCCCGACTCGCCGCGTGCCGCTCCAGGGACTCCCGGAACGCCGTGCCGGGTGCCTCGAGCAGCAGCTCGTGCTCGATCGCCTCGTCGAGCGAGACGACGTCACGGTCGTGCAGCGGGTGACCGGCGGGGACCACCAGCACCCGGTCCTCGTCGAACAGCGCCTCGACGGTGAGCTCGGTGTCGTCGACGGGCAGGTTGACCACGGCCAGGTCGACCGCCCCCGAGACCAGGTTCAGCACCAGGGAGCTCGTCGTGGCGTCGAGCACCACGACGGACACCTCTGGGCAGCGCTCGCTGAGGTGGCCCAGCAGCGGCGGCACGAGCCAGCGGGCCGTGGTGCCGATCACCCCGAGGCGCACCGAGCCGGTGATCACGTCGCGCAGCGACGCCACGTCGGAGTCGAGGGCGTCGAACTCGGTCTCGATGCGGCGTGCCCGGTCGATCACCGCCCGGCCCTCGTGGGTGGGCTCGTTGCTGGCACGGTCGATCAGGGTCACGCCGAGCTCGCGCTCGAGACGGGCGACGTGTGACGACACGTTGGACTGCACGGTGTCGAGCGACCTCGCTGCCGCCGAGAACGACCGGTGATCGGCGACGGCGAGCAGCGCCCGCAGCTGCTTCCTATCCATCGCTGCGTCCCCGTTCGGACACGGCGGGGCCGCGGGTGGCGAGGCGTCGAGAACCTGCTCGGCAGGGTGGAGAAGCCATCTCTCAGGACGATAGCGAGTATCTCTACAATTTGCTTGTCAGATTGCTTGCTCCAGGCTATCTTGATATCCAACAAACGCCGAGGGTGTGGACGTCCCCCCATGTCCCCCTCGAGCCAGCGTCACCGGGTCAACCCCCCCCCGAACCGGTGACGCAACCTGCTGAAGGACTGGCTCCCCCCGCCAGTCCTTCGGCCGTTTTCGAGTGGCGATCGTAGGCCCTGCAGCGGGCTGGCGCATCCGGCGCCCGTCGGCGCTGCAGGCCGAGGACCATCGGAAGTAGCGTCCGGGCCATGACCTCATCCGGCACGGGCACCCGGGGCGCCGCCTTCTTCGACCTGGATCGCACACTGCTGTCTGGAGCAAGCGGTCCGATCATCAGTGAGTCCCTCCGGCACGTCGGACTGCTCACGGGGGCCACCGGACCCTTCGAGGCGATCGCCTTCGGGTTCTTCAACCTGGTCGGCGAGACGTGGCCGTCGATGTTCCTGAGCCGTCAGGGTGCACGCGCCTCACGCGGCTGGTCGGTCGACCTGGTGCGTGCCGCCGCGGAGCGGGCCGCCGATCCGCTCGCCGAGGCCGTGCTGCCCTACGCGAAGCAGATGATCGACGCGCACCGAGACGCCGGGCGGCGCCTGGTGATGGCCACGACCACGCCGATCGACCTGATCGAGCCGCTGGCCCAGCGGCTGGGCTTCGACGACGTGGTGGCCACCCGCTACGGCCGTCACGACGGTCGCTTCGACGGCACGATCGACGGCGACTTCGTGTGGGGCAAGGGCAAGGCCCGTGCCGTCGCCGAATGGGCGTTCCGCCACTCGATCGACCTCGACACCAGCTACGCCTACTCCGACAGCTACTACGACGTCCCCCTGCTGTCGATCGTCGGGCACCCCCACGCCGTGAACCCCGACCCGCGCATGCTGGGCGTCGCGACGCTGCGCCGTTGGCCGGTCGTCTACTTCGACGTGCCCGCCGGTGTGCCGAAGTTCGCCGGCCTCGAGCCCCAGCGCGTGCTGCTCATGCTCGCCCAGCCGCAGCTCTTCCCCTGGGTGCGCTTCGACATCGAGGGCATCGACAACATCCCGGCGCACGGACCGGCGGTGCTGGTCGCCAACCACCGCTCGTACTTCGACCCGCTGGCCATCGGCTTCGTGCTGGCTCGCCGGGGTCGACCCGTGCGGTTCCTCGGCAAGAAGGAGGTGTTCGACGCCCCCGTCGTGGGCGACGTCGTCACCGCCCTGGGCGGCATCAGGGTGGACCGTGGCACCGGATCCGACGAGCCGCTGCGCGCCGCCGAGATGGCCCTCGCCGCCGGCGAGCTGGTGGCGATCATGCCCCAGGGCACGATCCCGCGGGGTCCTGCCTTCTTCGAACCCGAGCTCAAGGGGCGCTGGGGAGCGGCGAAGCTGGCGACCGGCGCCGGCGTCCCGGTCATCCCGATGGGGCTGTGGGGCACCGAAGAGGTCTGGCCACGCAGCTCGAAGCTCCCGGACGTCACCAACGTGCTGACGCCGCCCAGGGTGACGATCCGCGTCGGCGAACCGATCGAGCTGGCCGGCGAGGACCTCGACGAGGACACCGCCACGATGATGTCGGCGATCTCCGACCTGCTGCCGCCCGAGGCGTCGCAGCCCTACACGCCCTCACGCGACGAGCTGGCGCTCACCTACCCGGGCGGCGTCATCCCCGACGAGGACGACGCCGACCACGAGTCCCACCGCCGCCCCGGCACCGACTGACGCTCTCCTGCAAAGAACAAGGGCCGGCGTGACGGTATCCGTCTGCCGTGCTGCTTGGCGCCCGCTGAACGCGAGAAGGGCGGTGGTCGCCCGGAAACCGTTTCCAGCGAAGCGCCGACCCTGCAAAGAACAAGGGCTGGCGTGACGGCATCCGTTTGCCGTGCTGCTTGGCACCCGCTGAACGCGAGAAGGGCGGTGGTCGCCCGGAAACCGTTTCCAGCGAAGCGCCGACAGGTTTCCGGGCGAGCCACCGCCCTTCGAGCAAGAAAGACCGTCAGGCAGTACGAGCCCGGATGATGTTGAGGGCCGAGCCCGCCTTGAACCACTCGATGTGCTCCTCGCTCATCGTCTGGTTGCCCCAGAACGTGATCGAGGTGCCGTCGGGCTTGGTGAGGCGGCACTCGACGGGCTCGCCGGGAGCGAGGTTCGCGAGGCCGAGGATGCTGATGCGGTCGTCCTCGCCGATGACGTCGTAGATCTCCGGCTCGGCGAAGGTCAGGGCGAGCACGCCCTGCTTCTTCAGGTTCGCCTCGTGGATGCGGGCGAAGCTGCGCACGATGATCGCCTTGGCGCCACGGAACCGGGGCTCCATCGCCGCGTGCTCACGAGAGGAGCCCTCGCCCCAGTTCTCGTCACCGACGGCGACCCAGGGCTGACCGACCTCGTGGTAGTGCTTCGCGATGTCCGGGTACGACTTCGTCGTGCCGTCGAGCTGGTCCTTGCCCTCGCCGGCCTCGCCCGTGAAGGCGTTGATGGCCCCGAGGAAGAGGTTGCCCGAGATGTTCTCGAGGTGACCGCGGTACTTGAGCCACGGACCGGCCATCGAGATGTGGTCGGTGGTGCACTTGCCCTTGGCCTTCACCAGGATCGGCAGGTCGAGGTAGTCGTTGCCGTCCCAGGGCGCGAACGGCTCCAGCAGCTGGAGCCGGTCCGAGGTGGGGGAGACCTTGACCTCGACCGAGGAGCGGTCCTCGGGCGGTGCGACGAAGGTGTTCTCGCCCGGGGTGAAGCCGAGCGCCGGCAGCTCCTCGCCGACCGGCTCGGGCAGGCTGACCTGTTCGCCCGAGGCGTTGGTGAGCGTGTCGGAGAGCGGGTCGAAGTCGAGCGTGCCGGCCAGCGCCAGCGCGACGACCGTCTCGGGTGAGGTCACGAAGGCGAGGGTGTTGACCGACCCGTCGTTGCGCTTGGGGAAGTTGCGGTTGTAGCTCGTGACGATCGTGTTCGGATGGTCGATGTCCTCGGCCGGGCGGGCCCACTGGCCGATGCACGGGCCGCACGCGTTGGCGAGCACGGTGGCGCCGGCGGCTTCGAAGGTGCCGAGCAGGTCGTCGCGCTCGATCGTCGCCCGGACCTGCTCCGAGCCGGGGGTGATCATCAGCGGCGTCTTCACCGAGAGGCCGTTGGCCGCGGCGAAGCGCAGGATCGAGGCGGCTCGGGTGATGTCCTCGTAGGACGAGTTGGTGCACGAGCCGACGAGCGCGGAGCTGATCTCGAGCGGCCAGCCCTGCTCGCGGGCCTCGTCGCCGAGCTTGGACACCTCTCGGGCCAGGTCGGGGGTGTGGGGGCCGTTGATGTGCGGACGCAAGGTCGACAGGTCGATCTCGATGACCTGGTCGAAGTACTGCACCGGATCCGCGAGCACCTCGTCATCGGCGCGCAGGTGGTGCGCCACGCCGTTCGCCGCGTCGGCGATCTCCTCGCGGCCGGTCGCCTTGAGGTAGCGGGCCATCGCGTCGTCGTAGGCGAACAGCGAGGTGGTCGCGCCGATCTCGGCGCCCATGTTGCAGATCGTCGCCTTGCCGGTGCACGAGATCGAGTTGGCGCCGGGACCGAAGTACTCGACGATGGCGCCGGTGCCGCCCTTGACGGTGAGGATCTCGGCGACCTTCAGGATGACGTCCTTCGGGGCCGACCAGCCGTTGAGCTCACCGGTCAGGTGCACGCCGATCAGCTTCGGCCAGCGCACGTTGAACGGGAACCCGGTCATCACGTCGACAGCGTCGGCGCCGCCCACGCCGATCGCGATCATGCCCAGGCCGCCGGCGTTCGGGGTGTGGCTGTCGGTGCCGACCATCATCCCGCCCGGGAAGGCGTACTGCTCGAGCACGACCTGGTGGATGATGCCCGAGCCCGGGCCCCAGAAGCCGATGTCGTACTTGGCCGAGACCGACTCGAGGAAGTCGTAGACCTCGGCGTTGTTCTGCTCGGCGGCGAGCAGGTCGACCTTGCCGTTCTCCTTGGCCTGGATCAGGTGGTCGCAGTGGACCGTCGACGGCACGGCGACCTGGTCGAGTCCGGCGGTCATGAACTGCAGCAGCGCCATCTGCGCGGTCGCGTCCTGCATGGCCACACGGTCGGGGCGCAGGTCGTTGTAGGTGATGCCGCGCTCGAAGTACGCCGAGGGGTCGTCGAGGTGGGCGATCAGGATCTTCTCGGCGAGGGTGAGGGGTCGACCGAGTCGGGTCCGGGCGACGTCGACATGGGCCTCGAAACGGGCGTAGGCGCCCTTCACGAGCTCGATGGGAGTGGATGCAACAGCGGCCATGGCGGTCTCCTCGTGGCGGTACCCGGGTCAGGCGGTCGAACCGGCGGGAATACAAGTACACTACAAGTTCGTGAGGACCATCCGCTACCAGGTCATCGCCGACGATCTGCGTCGGCGGCTGCGGGAGGCCGAGTTCGACGCGACGCGGGTCCTGCCGTCGGAGTCGGAGCTGTCCGCACACTACGGGGCCAGCAGGGTCACCGTTCGCCGGGCGCTCGAGGTGCTGCGAGGCGAGGGGCTGCTCGAGAGCCGGCAGGGCTTCGGCTGGACGATCGCCGGCGAACCGCTGCAGCAGGACCTGAGCCACCTCGGCACCATCGACGCCCAGCTCTCGGCCGCAGGTCTGCGCTCCGCACGTCGGATCCTGTCGTTCGGGTTCGTGCCCTCGCCGCCGCGGGTGCGTGAGGTGCTCGGCGAGCGCACCGTGCTCGAGGTGCGTCGCCTCAGCCTGGCCGACGGTCAGCCGTTCGCCAGGGTGACGGTGTGGTGCCGTGAGGAGCTCGGCTCGGCGCTCAGCCGCGACGACGTCGAGCGATCGTCGTTCCTCGAACAGCTGCCCGTGGCGCTCGGCGGTGCGAGCCAGACGATCGGCGCCGAGCTCATCGACGACGCCGATGCGGCGCTGCTCGGTGTGCCGGTGTCGTCCCCGGCGTTGGTGGTCGAGCGGGTGACCCGCAGCGCCGAGGGGCAACCGGTGCTGGTCAGCGAGCACGTGTTCCCCGCGCACCGCACCCGCTTCTCGGTCGAGCTGGCCGTCGACGACGGCTCGCTCACCCCGACCGGTCTCCGACTGGTCGACTGACGCACCGGACGCTCACCTGTCCCCGGACGCGGCGACGGGGCCCCTCGGGCCCCGTCGTCACTCTCCACTCCGGTAGCTGATCGACGTCGTTGTGGATCTGCCCGTCGCGTCTCGGAGAAGGGACGAGGGCGGACCCGGAGTCGGGCCCGCCCTCGCTCAGTACCTGTCCGCTGATCCGGGGGATCAGGGGGTGGCGGTGTTCAGCTCGTCCGAGACGTCCGAGAAGGTCTCGGAGGCGCTGCGGCCGAGGAGGGTGATGGCGCCGATGACGACGACGGCGATGAGCGCCACGAGGAGTGCGTACTCCACGAGCGAGGCGCCACGCTCGGTCTTGGCCTGAGCCAGCAGCCATGCCTTGAGGAAGTTGAACTGGGTGATCATTGTTGTGCTCCGTCCGTTTGGTGCTTCGGGTTTCGGGTGTTACCTGGGGTTCCGAACCCCGTCCGCCGGGATCCGTGAAAGTTGTATCGGCGCCTACGACCCACCCTTGATAGGTCGTATGGCCCAACGTGGTTCCGGTGACCCAACCCCCAAGGGTCACGGGGACCATGTCGCCTCGATGGGCGAGCCTCAGTGCAGGCTCACGATGCCCATCCGGACCGCCTGGAGGACGGCCTGCGTGCGATCCCTGGCGTCGAGCTTCTGGTAGATCGACGCGAGGTGGTTCTTGACGGTCTTCTGCGAGATGTAGAGGCGCTCCGCGACCTCGGGGGTCGAGCAGCCGTCCGCGATGAGCTGCAGGACCTCCTCCTCGCGCTTGGTGACGACGCGGTCGTCCTCCGGCGTGCGAGGCTCGTCGAGCTTGCGCACCTCGGCGAGCATCGACCGGGCGAGCTGCGGTGACAGCACGGTGTCGCCCTCGGCGGCCATGCGCACCGCCTCGGCGATCTCACGGGTCGAGCAGTCCTTGGTCAGGTAGCCGATCGCCCCCGCCCGGATGGCGTTGGTGAGGACCTCCTGGTCGGCGTGCATCGTCAACATGACGATCCGCGAGTCGGTGCCGATCGCCTTGAGCTGCCGGCACGCCTCGACGCCGTCGCAGTTCGGCATCGTCACGTCCATGAGGATGACGTCGGGTTGCAGCTGACCCGCGAGGGACACGGCTTCGACGCCGTCGCCGGCTTCTCCGATCACATCGAACCCGGCGTCGGTCATCGACCGCCGGAGGCCCTCCCTGAGCATTCGATGGTCGTCGGCCAGCATGAGGCGGATCGACATCTCCTACCTCCCCTTCCATGGTTCGGATGATGTGTGTGCGGTCGAGGCGTCCGGCGGAGCCGGAGCGAGCGGCGCGAGGCGGGTCGTGCCGCCGTCGTTGGTGGTCACCGAGCGACCCGAGGGCACCTCGGCGTGCTCGAACGGTGCGGTGCTGCGTTCCGCAGGTGTCTCTGGGGCCAGCGAGGCGCCGGTGTCGCGTGCCTCGGTGGTCTCGGGGGTGAGCGTGCAGCGCACGCGTGTGCCGCGGCCCGGGGCGCTGACGATCTCGAGCGCCGCGCCGATGCTGGCCGCGCGTTCGCGCATGCCCAGCACGCCGTAGGAGTCGATGCGGCCGGCTCGGGACTGGTCGAAGCCCACGCCGTTGTCGGTGATGTCGATCAGGGCACGGCGGCCGTCGCAGCGCCACACGACGCGCACTGCGGTCGCCTGGGAGTGCCGCTCGATGTTGGCGAGCGCCTCCTGGGCGACACGCCACATCTCGCGCTCCTGGAGCATCGGCAGACGGGCACCACGGTCGGCCTCGATCTGGATCTGGAGCTCGCTGCGCTCGGCGACGCGCACGACGAACTGCTCGAGCACGTCCGCCAGACTCTGCTCGTCGGAGACGTCGGTTCGCAGGTCGTAGAGGGTGTCGCGCACCTCTCGCACCACGCCGCGCAGGTCGTCGCGCAGCAGCCGGATGTCCTCGGTGATGGTCTGGCCCGACTCCTCCTTGTCGACGAGGCGGTCGAGCTCGAAGCCGAGGTAGGCGAGGGACTGGCCGATGCGATCGTGCAGATCACGGGCGATGCGGGTCCGCTCCTCGTCCGCACCGACGGTGCGCAGTCGGGCGAACCAGCGGGCGTTGTCCAGGGCCAGGGCGGCCGGAGCGACGAAGCCCTCGACGAGCTCCAGGTCGCGGGGCGAGAAGTGGTTGAAGTCGCTGTGCTCGATGGCGAGCAGGCCGATGATGGCGCCGCGGGCGACGAGCACCGAGTAGATGCCTGAACCGGCACGGTTCGAGAGGCCCCCGCCGATCTGGGTCGACAGGTCCGGCAGGTGCACCTGGCGGTTCTGGGCGATCGCCTGGCGCAGCCCGGCGGGCAGCTCGGTCGGGCCGAGGCGGGTGGGGGCGTGCAGGCCCTGGTGGCGGACCACGTCCCAGTGGGCGTCGGTCTCGTCGAAGAGCAGCACGGCGACGCTGTCGTAGGCGACGAGCGACTTCATGCGGCTCAGGGTGGAGTCGAGCACGTCGCCCAGGTCGAGCGACGCCGGCAGCGTCTGGGTGACGCGGTGCAGCGAGAAGAGCAGTGCGTTCGCGTCGGCCAGCCGGCCGAGGCGGTCCATGGCGAGCTCCCGCTCGCGGTCGGCCTCACCGGAGATCCGGCGTGCGTAGCCGGCGACGATCGCCACCAGCAGCACGATGCCGGCCCACGAGGCGGAGCGCAGCAGCGCTTCTCGGCGGTCGACGGCCTGGTCGATGAAGGGGAACGAGACCGCCAGGATCGTGGCGATCGCGACGCGCAGCGAGAAGCCGAACCCACGGGCCAGACCGGCGACGGTCACCGCCGTCAGCAGCGTGAAGATGAGCGGGGACTCCCAGCCGCCGGTTGCCACCACGGCGACCACGTGCACCCCGACCTCGGCGACGACCTTGATCAGCGAGCCGACGTCGTCGGTGTAGCGGATCGGGCGGAACGCCCTGAAGATCGCGTAGCCGACGACCAGGGCGGTCCAGACACGCAGCGACACCGAGTCGTCGGTCGACGTCGACACCAGCAGCAGCGAGATCGCCGTGGTCGCCAGGCGCATCGCCGTGATGAGCCCGGCGAACGTGGCGACGCGGTCACCTGCTCGTCCCGGCTGCTGCACGACGATGTCGAAGTCCCCGGTGGGCTCCTGGGAGGGGTCGACCAGCGCGCTCCGCAGGTCGGCGGACACCCGGGAGCGCAGTCGCGCCCCGAGCCCGGGTTTCGCCGAGCTGCCTGTGCCAGAGCTGCCGGTGCCAGAGCTGCCTGTGTCGGAGCGGCCCGTGCCAGGTGGCGAAGCGGCGTGGTCCTGCCCCTGGTCGCCTGCGCCGAGATCGCCACCGGCCATCTCGTCGACGTCGGCTGGGTGCAGCTGGCCGTCTGCGTCGTGTGATGGCGTCATCGGAGTCCTGTGTGCAGGTGCGTCGATCGAGGTCGTCGATCGACGGTGGGCGAGGGTCTGCAGTGCGTATCGGCAGCTGGGCCGTGCGACCTACAGAATTGGGTGAGATATTTCGCGGGACCGACCCCGGGGATCGCCCCCTGCGAGGGCCGTCGCGGTAGCGTCGGCGCCCGTGCAGGAGGCGGAACGATGCTGTTGATCGGGCTCACCGGGGGAATCGGTGCGGGCAAGTCGTCGGTCTCGGCCGGTCTGGCCGAGCGGGGCGCGGCGGTGATCGACGCCGACGCGATCGTCAAGGAGCTGCAGCAGCCCGGCACCGTGGTCTTCGACGAGATGGTGGCTCGCTTCGGACCCGGCATCGTCGCCGAGGACGGTGGGCTCGACCGCGCAGCGGTGGCCGAGGTGGTCTTCACCGACTCCCAGGCCCTGGCGGACCTGTCGATGATCGTGCACCCGAGGGTGCACGAGGAGATCGAGCGGCGCCTCGCCGAGCTCGCCGAGACCGATCGGGTGGTCATCCTCGACGTGCCGCTGCTGGTCGAGTCCGGCCGCGACGACATGGCGGCGATGATCGTGGTCGACCTCGACCCCGACGTCGCCGTGCAGCGCCTGGTCGAGCACCGCGGCTTCTCCGAGGACGACGCCCGCAACCGCATCGCCAAGCAGGTCAGCCGCTTCGAACGGCTCGAGAAGGCCGACTTGGTGATCGACAACCACGGCGACCCCGACGACCTCGCCGCCGAGATCGACCGAGCCTGGGACTGGATCGCCACCCTGCGCTGACGCTGGCCTCGGGCCGCCTGCGGCGCCGGGCGTTCGGGCCGCCTGCGGCGACAGGCGTTCGGGCCGCCTGCGGCGACAGTGTCACAGCCCGTCACTACGCTTCCCGACGTGAGCTCCTCCACGTCGACCACCTCGTCGAACCGCATCCAGCCGGTGGCGGTACGGCCGTTCAAGGTCGTCTCCGACTTCCAGCCGGCGGGTGACCAGCCCAAGGCGATCGAGGCCCTGGCAGAGGGCGTCAACGTCGGTCAGCGCTTCCAGACGCTGCTGGGCATCACCGGATCGGGAAAGTCGGCGACCATCGCCTGGACGATCGAGCAGGTGCAGCGCCCCACGCTGGTGCTCGCTCCGAACAAGAGCCTCGCCGCGCAGCTGGCCAACGAGTTCCGGGAGTTCTTCCCCGACAACCGCGTCGAGTACTTCGTCTCGTACTACGACTACTACCAGCCAGAGGCGTACATCGCGTCGAGCGACACCTTCATCGAGAAGGACTCCTCGGTCAACGACGAGATCGACCGCCTGCGCCACGCGGCGACCTCGGCGCTGCTCACCCGGCGCGACGTCATCGTCGTCGCCTCGGTGTCGTGCATCTACGGCCTCGGTTCGCCCGAGGAGTACTCGTCACGCCTCTTCACCGCCCGGGTCGGCGAGTCGGTCGACCAGCGGGCGTTGCTGCGCCGTCTGGTCGACCTGCAGTACGAGCGCAACGACATGAACCTGGTGCGCGGCGCGTTCCGGGTTCGTGGCGACATCCTCGAGGTGCATCCCGCCTACGAGGAGTCGACGGTCCGCATCGAGTTCTTCGGCGACGAGATCGAGTCGATCTCGCAGGTCGATCCGCTCACCGGCGAGAAGTTCCGCTCGCTCGACGACGTCGTGATCTTCCCGAACACGCACTACGCCACCTCCGACGAGCGCCTGGGTGCGGCGATCGGTCGGATCGAGCAGGAGCTGCAGGAGCGGCTGGCGCTGTTCGAGTCGCAGGGCAAGCTGCTCGAGGCGCAGCGGCTGCGCATGCGCACCGAGTACGACCTCGAGATGATGCAGGAGATGGGGTTCTGCAACGGCATCGAGAACTACTCGGCGCCGCTCGACGGTCGCGGACCGGGCGAGACGCCGAACACGCTGCTCGACTTCTTCCCCGACGACTACCTCACGATCATCGACGAGTCCCACGTCACGATCCCGCAGCTGCACGGGCAGTACGAGGGGGACCGCTCCCGCAAGGAGACCCTGATCGAGCACGGGTTCCGGCTGCCCTCCGCCGCCGACAACCGGCCGCTGCGCTTCGAGGAGTGGGTGCAGAAGGCGGGACAGACCATCTTCTTGTCGGCGACGCCCGGCGACTGGGAGCTCGAGCACTCGACCAACGTCGTCGAGCAGATCGTGCGCCCGACCGGCCTGCTCGACCCAGAGGTCGTCATCAAGCCGACCAAGGGGCAGATCGACGACCTGCTCGCGCAGATCAACGACCGGACCGAACGCGGCGACCGCGTGCTGGTCACCACCCTCACCAAGAAGATGGCCGAGGACCTGACCGACTACCTGCTCGAGATGGGTGTCCGGGTGCGGTACCTGCACTCAGAGGTCGACACGCTCCAGCGCATCGAGCTGGTCCGTGACCTGCGCCTCGGTGAGTACGACGTGCTGGTCGGGATCAACCTGCTGCGAGAGGGCCTCGACATCCCCGAGGTCTCGCTGGTCGCGATCCTCGACGCCGACAAGGAGGGCTTCCTGCGCTCCGAGCGTTCGCTGATCCAGATGATCGGGCGCTCCGCCAGGAACGTGAACGGCCAGGTGATCATGTACGCCGACCGGGTCACGGACTCCATGACCAAGGCGATCTCCGAGACGAACCGTCGCCGCGGTGTGCAGCAGGCACACAACGAGGAGCACGGCATCGACCCGAAGACCATCACCAAG
This sequence comes from Actinomycetes bacterium, assembly GCA_023389745.1. Classification (GTDB taxonomy): domain Bacteria; phylum Actinomycetota; class Acidimicrobiia; order Acidimicrobiales; family Microtrichaceae; genus JAFAFN01. The sequence continues at coordinate 33,374 of JAEWED010000197.1, read as the reverse complement.
GCGGTCACCGACATCCTGGCCGACCTGCGCGGAACCAGCGCCGAGGCGCCCCGTCCGGGTGCCGGCCGACGCAAGCAGCGGCCGGGCGAGCGCGCACGGGCCGAGCAGTTCGCGGATGTGCCACCCGAGGAGCTCGGCAAGGTCATCGAGCTGCTCGAGGACGAGATGAACCAGGCGTCGGCCGACCTGCGCTTCGAAGAGGCCGCCCGCCTGCGCGACGAGATCAAGGAGCTCAAGCGCGAGCTGCGCAGCGTGCTCTGAGTTGCGCAGCGTGCTCTGAGCGGCGCTGCTGGCCGTTCGGGTGCTTTCGAGCGCCGGGCACCAGGGGTCGAGATCCCCCGGTCACACGGGTCTCCTCACGTCACGAGGAGAGCCCCATGTCCGATGCCGCCCCGGATCCAGCACTGCGTGCGGAGACTTCCGCCCCCAACTTCGCCGAACCGTCCCGAAAAACGGGACGGTCCGACCCCACCCCCGCTCGACCGTCCAGAAAAACGGGACGGTTCGAGGGGGACCGCCCAGGACCGTCCAGTACATCGGGACGGTCTGACGAACTTCGTGAGGAGCATCACGACGGAGAGGACCTCGACGCCCTCGATGTCGAAGCGGTCCTCGCCAGCGCCAACTTCCCTTCGGCCCACCCGTCCGATCCGGACCTGCCGGTGCCGACTCCCGAGCATCCGGGTCTGGGCACCAGGGTCGGTCGACGACGCCGTCTCATGGCGATCGCATCCTCGCAGGAAGGCTGCTTCACCGTCGCGCAGGCCCGCTCGGTCGGTCTCGACCGGCGAGCTCGCTACCACCACCTGTCGTACGGCAACTGGCGACGCACCGCGGCGCCGTCGGTCTTCCGGTTCTCCCACTGGCCGGCCGACCCGTTCGAGCACCTCCGGGCCTGGTTGCTCTGGGCCGGACCAGGTGCCGCGCTCACTTCATGGAGTGCGCTCGAGGTCCTCGGTCGCACGACCGTCGGACCGCACGCCACCGTGCATCTCGTGGTGGGTCCGCACCCGGACTGGCGAACCGACCGCCGCCGGACGGTGCCCGACGTCGAGAGTCGCCGTTCTCCGGCTGCCCGGCTCCACCATGTCCGGGACCCGGAGCTCGATGACCTCTGCGTCGCCGGCATGCCCGTCCGGCCAGTGGAGGAGGCCCTGGCGACGGCGCTGATGACCGCCGAGAAGGGGACGATCGAAGTGCCCCTCCTGCACGAGCTGATCGCCGGAGAGCTGGCGAACGACGACCAGGCTCGGATCAGGCTGCTCCTGACCGGTCGCTCCATGTCGGCCACCAGGCTCACCGAGCTGATCTACGACCCGAGCGTGCTGGCGAGGCGGCCCGCTGCACTGGTGCACGACGACGACATCTCGACCGCAGGTCCGGCGGACGCCGCCGAAGGTGCCTAGAGCTCGATCGCCCGCTGGCGCAGCCAGTGGTCGGCCAGCACCAGCAGCACCGCCGCTTCGACCAGCGGCACCGCTCGTGGCAGCACGCACGGGTCGTGGCGGCCCTTGGCGGCCAGCACGACCGGCTCGTTGTCCCGGTTGACCGTGTTCTGCGGCGACGAGATCGTCGCCGTCGGCTTGAACGCCACCCGGATGTCGATCTCCTGGCCGTTCGAGATGCCGCCCTGCACACCGCCGGAGCGGTTCGTCGCGGTCGCCGGACGACCGTCGGGACCGGGGATGAACTCGTCGTTGTGCTCCCGGCCCGTCATGCCGGCCGACGAGAAGCCCGAGCCGATCTCGAAGCCCTTCGACGCCGGCAGCGACATCGTCGCCTTCGCCAGGTCGGCCTCGAGCTTGTCGAACACCGGCTCGCCCCAACCCGCCGGCACACCTCGCGCCACGCACGTCACCACACCGCCGAGCGAGTCGCCGTCGCGCCGCGCCTGCTCGATCGCCGCGACCATCTCCTCGGCAGCTTCGGGGTCGGGGCAGCGCGTCGGCGACGCCTCGACGTGCTCGAGCTGCACCTTCGTCGGGTCGATGCGACCCGAGATGTCGTGGATGCTGCTGACCCAACCGAGCACCTCGACCCCGACGTGTGTCGCCAGCAGCTTGCGGGCGACCGCCGCGGCGGCGACGCGGCCGATCGTCTCACGGGCCGACGCCCGACCCCCGCCGGCCACCGCACGGATCCCGTACTTGGCCTCGGTCGACCAGTCCGCGTGCGACGGCCGGTACAGGTCGGTCATCTCGCTGTACGCGCCCGAGCGCTGGTCGGCGTTGCGCACGAGCAGCGCGATCGGCGACCCGAGCGTCAGCCCGTCGTACACACCCGAGAGGATCTCGACGCCGTCGGCCTCGTTGCGCTGGGTGACCAGACGGCTCTGACCGGGGCGCCGGCGGTCCAGATCGGGCTGGATGTCGGCCTCGGACAGCGGCAGCCGCGGCGGGCACCCGTCGATCACCACACCCACTCCGGGGCCGTGCGACTCGCCGAAGGTCGTGATGCGGAACAGGCGGCCGCTGCTGGAACCCATGGCCGCCAAGTATGCCAGCGGCCCGGAATGGCTCACGCATCGGTTCCAGGGTGCCGAAGAGATCTGGAGATGCTGACCGACCGACGGAACGCCCCCGAGGGCTCCGCGGCGCCCGGATCGGTGCCCGACGGCCGCGACGGCCGCCCGATCGGGCGCGCCCCCGGCGGCCCTCGCCGGCTCGCCCTGCACGCCGCAGCGCTGCTGGTCGCGTTGCTCGCGATCGTCGTGGTCGTCGACAACGGCTCGTCGGCCATCACCGACGAGGGCGCCGTGATCGCACAGGTCGCCGCTGTCGCCGACGGCTCCTGGGCGATCGACCTGCCGCTGCCGAGCGTCGACCCCGACGGCGAGTTCGTCACCATGGAGAACTCCGACGTCGTCGCCGCGACCTACCGCCCGTACGCGAAGCACCCCGCCTACCCGGTGCTGCTGATCCCGTTCTGGACACTCGGCGGGCACCTCGGCCTGCTCGTCGCGTCGGCGCTGGGCACGTGGGCAGCCGCGCTGATCGGCATGTTCCTGACCCGCCGCCTCGTGCACGACCGGGCACCGGCCCCGGGCACACCACCTGTCGGCGTGAGCCGCCGCGAGGATCGTCACACCGAGGACCGTCACACCGAGAACCGTCACACCGAGAACCGTCACACCGAGAACTGGGGCCTGGCGACGCTCTGGCTGCTCGGGCTCGGCAGCCCGCTGCTGTTCGGGGCGACGACCGTCATGGCGCACTCGATCGCCGCGGCGCTCACCGGGGCGGTGGTGCTCGCACTCGTCACCGGCCTCGCCGACGGAGTTCCGGCCCGCCGCCGAGTCCCGCTCGTGCTCGTCGCCATGCTGCTCGCCGTGCCGCTGGTGCTGCTGCGCAGCGAGGGGCTCTTCGTCGTCGCCGGCATCGCCGCCGCGGTCGGCGTGTGCTCGCTGCGATCGCTGCGTCCGTTGCGACTCGACCTGCCCCGCGTGGTGACCGCCGTGGTGCTCGCGGGGCTCGGCATCGCCTCGTACCTGGTCGACGGGCGCCTGGCGGCCGCGATCCAGGGCGACGAGGGCATCAGCAACTTCGTGATCGGCGCCCAGGAGGTCGGCTTCGTCGAAGGTCGCCTGCAGGCGCTCTGGGCCAGCGTGCTGCGTTCCGGAGACCCGAGACTCGGCACCGGAGCGATGGTCCTCTTCGTCGCGACGGCCTGTCTGATCGGCGGCGCGGTGCTGCTTCGCCGCTCGCCGGCTCGCCGCGGCCTCGCCATGCAGCTGATCGTCGCCGGCGCGGCGTTGACCGTGGTGCGTCAGTTCCTGCCCCTCGGTCACGTCACCGGCCTGGTCGCCGCGTTCCCGCTGCTGGTCATGGGCCTGGTCCAACTGCGACGGGCCGACGTCGCCTCGCTGACCGCGCGGATCTGCCTGATCGCCTCGGCGGTCGCCGCGTCGCTCGTGCTCGCCACCAGCTACGCCATCGGCGGTGCCGCGGAGTGGGGCGGTCGCTTCTACCACGTGCTGTTGCCGCTGCTCGTGCCCCTCGTCGTCATCGGCGCCGTCAACGCGCTCGATGGTCTCTCTCGAATTCCGTCTCCGATTCGGGGTGGTGACACCGAATCCGAGACGGATGTCGGCGGTCCCTCTCGAATTCCGGCTCCGATTCGGGGTGGTGGCACCGAATCCGAGACGGAATTCGAGGAGGTGGAGGCCTCGGCGCGGGACCGCGACGGTCGCCGGACCGCTCGGGTGCTGACCGCCGCGGTGCTCGTCGCCGTGGTGTCGATGTCGGTGCTGTGCGTGCGCACCGGGATCGAGATGCGTCACGACACCGAACGGGTCGTCGACCGCATGCTCGGCATCGCTGCGGCCTCGACGACGCCGAGTGACGGCGGACCTCCGATCGTGGTCACCGACTCCCGTGGGCTGGGCCGTGTCTCGTGGGACCACCTCGACGAGGTGCGCATCCTGCGCATGCCCGAGGCCGGCCAGCTCGGCGGTCTGCTCGACCGACTCGCCGCGGCGGACGCCGGCGCGGTGGTGCTCGCGGTGCACCCTGACGAGGACCTCGGCGAACAGGTGCTGGGGGAGTGGCGCATCGAGCGGGACCACCTGCGCCCCGGACAGGCCTGGCGTCACGTCGAGCTGGTCCAGGAGGACCGCCCGGCGGAGTGACGGAATGCACCCGATCGCCGGCGGCGGAACCAGCCGAGCGACCTGACGAACACCTGTTCGAACGGTAGTGTTTCCGCTCGATGCCACGACCGAAGACGCACCACCCCTCGGACCGGATCGTCATCCAGGGAGCACGCGAGCACAACCTGTGCGACGTCTCGCTGGACCTCCCGCGCGACCAGCTCGTGGTGTTCACGGGACTGTCGGGATCCGGCAAGTCCTCCCTGGCGTTCGACACCATCTACGCCGAGGGTCAGCGGCGTTACGTCGAGTCGCTGTCGTCGTACGCACGCCAGTTCCTCGGCCAGGTCGACAAGCCCGACGTCGACGTGATCGAAGGCCTCTCGCCGGCCATCTCGATCGACCAGAAGTCCGCGTCGCGCAACCCGCGCTCGACGGTCGGCACCGTCACCGAGATCTACGACTTCCTGCGGCTGCTCTACGCGCGTGCCGGCACGCCGCACGACCCCGAGACGGGCGAGGCGCTGGTCCGCCAGACACCCCAGCAGATCGTCGACCGGATCCTGCAGCTCGACGAGGGCACCCGGTTCCAGGTCATCGCCCCGATCGTGCGGGGCCGCAAGGGCACCTACGAGCAGGTCTTCACCGACCTGGCCGGTCAGGGCTTCGGCCGCGTCCGTGTCGACGGCGAGACCTACGACCTGCCGGTGCAGCTCGAGCTCGCCCGCTACGAGCAGCACACCATCGAGGTCATCGTCGACCGTCTCGTCCTGCGAGAGGGCATCGACCGTCGACTCACCGACTCGATGGAGACCGCGCTGCGCCTGGCCGAGGGCGTCGCCCAGATCGAGCTGATGCCGGCCAAGGACGCGCCCGAGGGCACCGAGAGCGAGCTGCTCACCTTCTCCGAGAAGCTCGCCCGTCCCTCCGACGGCAAGTCCTTCGAGGAGCTCGCACCCCGCAACTTCTCGTTCAACACCCCCTACGGCGCCTGCCCCGCCTGCGACGGCCTCGGCACGATCTTCGAGGTCGACCCGGAGCTGGTCGTGCCCGACGACGAGCTCTCGGTGGCCGAGGGTGCGCTCGCCCCGTGGGCGTCCGGCCACGCCAAGTACTTCCACCGCCTGCTCGAGTCGGTGTGCGAGGAGTACGACATCGACGACTCGGTCCCGTTCGCCAAGCTGGCGAAGAAGGAGCGCAAGCTGCTGCTCTACGGCATCGGCGACTCCGAGCGGATCGCGGTGAAGTTCAAGAACCGCTACGGCCGCACCCGGAACTACTCCGCCAAGTACGAGGGCGTCATCCCGTACCTCAAGCGCCGCCACGCCGAGGCCGAGTCCGACGCGGCCCGCGACGCGATCGAGGGCTACATGCGCCTCGTGCCGTGCGCGACCTGCAAGGGTGCGCGGCTCAACCCGCTGGCGCTCGCCGTCACGATCGACGAGCTGAACATCTTCGAGCTGTGCAGCCTGTCGATCGCCGAGGCGACCGATCGGCTGCGTGACCTGGTGCTCGACGACCGTCAGGCCGTCATCGCCGAGTCGATCCTCAAGGAGATCAACGTCCGGCTTCGCTTCCTGTGCGACGTCGGGCTCGACTACCTCTCGCTGTCGCGATCCGCGGCGACGCTCTCGGGTGGCGAGGCGCAGCGCATCCGGCTCGCCTCGCAGATCGGCTCGGGCCTGGTCGGCGTGCTGTACGTGCTCGACGAGCCGTCGATCGGCCTGCACCAGCGTGACAACCACCGACTGATCGAGACGCTGCTGCGTCTGCGCGACCTGGGCAACACGGTGCTCGTCGTCGAACACGACGAGGACACCATCCGCATCGCCGACCACGTCGTCGACGTCGGACCCGGCGCCGGTGAGCACGGCGGCCGCATCGTGCACTCGGGCAGCTACAAGTCGCTGCTCAAGGCGAAGGACTCGATCACCGGGCAGTACCTGGCCGGCAAGCGCAGCATCCCGGTGCCCCAGCAGCGCCGCGCCCCCAACGACGAGTGGCTGCGCATCAAGGGTGCCCGTGAGCACAACTTGCGCAACATCGACGTCGACATCCCCCTCGGCTGCTTCGTGGCCGTCACCGGCGTGTCCGGCTCGGGCAAGTAGACGCTGATCAACGACATCCTCATGCGCTCGCTGATGCAGCACATCTACGGCTCGAAGGTGCCGCCGGGCCTGCACAAGCGGATCCAGGGCCTCGACCAGCTCGACAAGGTCATCGACATCGACCAGTCGCCGATCGGCCGCACGCCCCGCTCGAACCCCGCCACCTACACCGGTGTGTTCGACCACATCCGCAAGCTGTTCGCCCAGACCAACGAGGCCAAGGTGCGCGGCTACATGCCGGGCCGCTTCAGCTTCAACGTCAAGGGCGGCCGCTGCGAGGCGTGCTCGGGCGACGGCACCATCAAGATCGAGATGCACTTCCTGCCCGACGTCTACGTGCCGTGCGAGGTCTGCAAGGGTGCCAGGTACAACCGCGACACCCTCGAGGTCACCTTCAAGGGGCTCAACATCTCCGAGGTGCTGAACCTGCCGATCGAAGAGGCGCTCGACTTCTTCTCGAACCAGCCGACGATCGCCCGGCACATGCAGACCCTGGTCGACGTCGGCCTGGGTTACGTACGCCTCGGTCAGCCCGCCACGACGTTGTCCGGCGGCGAGGCGCAGCGGGTGAAGCTCGCCTCGGAGCTCGCCAAGCGCTCGACGGGCCACACGATCTACCTGCTCGACGAGCCGACCACCGGCCTGCACTTCGAGGACATCGCCAAGCTGATGACGGTGCTGTCCCGTCTGGTCGACCAGGGCAACACGGTGCTCGTGATCGAGCACAACCTCGACGTGATCAAGACCGCCGACTGGGTGGTCGACCTGGGACCCGAGGGCGGCGCCGGCGGCGGCTCGGTCGTCGCCGAGGGCCCGCCGGAGCTGATCGCCTCGACCGCGTCCGGCCACACGGGCCGCTTCCTGGCCCCGCTGCTGGGCATGGAAGCGCTCGAGCTCGAACCCGAGCCCGCCACCGCCTGATCCCGGACGCGACTCGGGCCGGCTCCCGAAGGAACCGGCCCGAGTGCGGTGTTCAGATGTCAGGACGCTCAGACGCTGAGCAGGTCCTTCGCCCCGGTGTCCGCGCTGGGGTGACGCAGCTTGGACATGGCGCGTGCCTCGATCTGGCGGATGCGCTCACGGGTCAGGTTGAAGTGCTCGCCGACCTCTTCGAGGGTCCGCGGCTCGCCGCGGTCCAGGCCGAAGCGCAGGCGCAGGATCTCGCGCTCACGCTCGTCGAGCGGGGAGAGGAGACGGCCGATCTCGTCGGGCAGCAGCGAGATGGCTGCCGACTCGAAGGGGGACTCCGCCGTGCGGTCCTCGACCATGTCGCCGAGCTCGGCGTCGCCGTCCTCACGCAGCGGCGTGGAGAGCGACAGCGTGTCGGCGGCGAAGCGCAGGGTCTCGGTGACCTTGGCCTCGGGCATCTCGAGATCCGCGGACAGCTCGGCCAGGGTCGGCGGGCGACCCAGCGAGGTCTCGAGGCGCACACGGGCCTTCTGGAGACGCGAGAGCGTGTCACCGGCGTGCACGGGGAGACGGATGGTCCGACCCGTGTTCGCGATGCCTCGGGTGAGGGCCTGGCGGATCCACCAGGTCGCGTAGGTCGAGAACTTGAAGCCCTTGCGCCAGTCGAACTTCTCGACCGCGTGCATCAGGCCCAGGTTGCCCTCCTGGATCAGGTCCAGCAGGGGCAGGCCCGAGGCCTGGTACTTCTTCGCGATCGAGACCACCAGACGGAGGTTCGACTGCACGAACGTGCGCTCGGCGTCCTCGCCGGCACGGATGGCACGACGGAGCTCACGCTTGCGAGCGGGGGAGACGCTGCGGCCACCCTCCTCGAGCTCCTTCGCCGCGGCGGCGCCGGCCTCGATGGCCTGAGCGAGACGGGCCTCGTCGTCCTTGGTCAACAGGGGATATTGGCCGATGTCGCTCAGATACATACGAACGAGGTCTTCCTCGTCGCGTTCTGCTCGCTGCTTCGCCAAGTGGAACACCTTCTTCGTGCTGGGGCCGAACGCTCGTCCTGTCCGGCAGTACTTCACGACCGCTCGGGGCGGTCCGGCGCTCAGAGAACGCCGTAGTACGTCAACGCCATGGGGACGACCGAAAGTCCATGATACGGGGGTCTGTCAAGGGTGCCGTTGAGCGGCGGCTCAGCGCAGTGCTGCATGTCACTCAAGGTCCCGACGGGCCGGTCCGACTCACCTCCGTGGTCGACCGTAACGAGTCCAACCCGTTGGAGTACATGGGCGTTCCCGCCCAGAACCCGCTGATCCAGTGAGGTGTGTCACCCCGCCGCCCGGGCGGCGTTCCCGCACCGCTCAGGTCTCTCGGTGAACCAGCTGTGTGCTGATCCGCCGCCTGGGCGGCGTTCCCGCACCGCTCAGGTCTCTCGGCGAACCAGCTGTGTGCTGATCCGCCGCCTGGGCGGCGGTCAAGCACCGCTCAGGTGATGGCGAGCATGCGCTCCAGCGCGCTCTACTGCTGGCGATCGCGCTGGAGAGCCGGTGCTCAGGTGATGTCGAGCATGCGCTCCAGCGCGACGCGGGCCCAGTGGGCGGTGTCCTCGTCGACGGTGATCCGATTGGGGACCCGGCCGTCGACCAGGCTCTCGAGCGTCCAGGCCAGGTGCGGGCCGTCGATGCGGAACATCGTGGAGCACGGGCAGACGAGCGGATCGAGCGAGACGATCGTCTTGTCGGGGGTCTCCGCGTCCAGCCGTTGGACCAGGTGGATCTCTGTACCGACCCCGATGGTCGATCCGCTGGGCGCCTCGGCGACGGCCCGGATGATCCGGTCGGTCGAGCCGACGATGTCGGCGATCGAGCACACCTCGTGGGCGCACTCGGGGTGCGCCACGACGATCCCGTCGGGATGCTCGGCACGGAACGCCTCGACGTGCTCGGGCCGGAAGCGCTGGTGCACCGAGCAGTGGCCCTTCCACAGCAGGAAGGTCCGCTCCTTGATCGTGCCCTCGTCCAGGCCGCCCAGGTCGAGGCGCGGGTTCCACACCGCCATGTCGGACTCGTCGAAGCCCATCTGGTAGCCGGTGTTGCGGCCCAGGTGCTGGTCCGGGAAGAACAGCACCTGCCGGCCACGGGGGCCGTCCTCGCGCTCGAGGGCCCATTCGAGGACCGCCCGGGCGTTGGTCGAGGTGCAGACCGCGCCGCCGTGGCTGCCGACGAACGCCTTCAGGTTCGCGGCGGAGTTCATGTAGGTGATCGGCACGACCCGCTCGATGTCGGTGATCTCGGCGATCGACTCCCAGGCCTCTTCGACGGAGTCGATGTCGGCCATGTCGGCCATCGAGCAGCCGGCGTTCAGATCCGGCAGCACGACCTGCTGGTGCGGACCGGTCAGGATGTCGGCGGCCTCGGCCATGAAGTGCACGCCGCAGAAGACGATGTAGTCGGCCTGCGGGCGCTCCTTGGCGAGCACCGACAGGCGGAACGAGTCGCCGCGGGCGTCGGCCCAGCGCATGACCTCGTCGCGCTGGTAGTGGTGACCGAGGATGAAGAGACGCTCGCCGAGCGTGGCCTTCGCCGCGGCGATCCGATCGGCGAGCTCCTCCGCCGAGGCGTCGGTGTACTCGTCCGGGAGTCTGGACTGGAGACGCAGCATGTTGTCGGGACCTCCTGCCGGGCGGCTCTCGCCACTCGACCATGAAGACCTCTGAGATTCAGCCGGTGGGGACAGCCTGGTCGCCACGCCACGGGGATGTCGGCCTCAGAAGTTGATGGTGCCGGATACCAGGCCGGCAGGGTGAGCGTACACAGTGCGCGCTCACCAGGACAGCACCGTTCGTTCACCGCCGATTCCCGTGTGCGACACCCGTTGATGGGCGAATCGTCAGGTGTCCCGGATCCTTCGCGACGGCGAGGGCCGTGCGGGCGGTCGGTCGCGTTCGCGAAGGAAGTGGCCGGCGCTGATCGCAGCCTTCGCGAAGGAGCCGGCCGTGCAGACGGGCGGTGCCGTTCGCGAAGGCCGGACGACGGGACGAGGTATGCAGCGGACCATGGCGCGATCGGGCTCGTGGCGTGCGGGGCGCCGGATCGGACATGATCTCGGGGCGACGCGGGGAGGCGGGCCGATGGGGGCAGTGCACGACGGGCGGATCGGCGGCGGTCGGCGACGGTGGGGAGCGATGACGAGCGTGCTCATGGCTGCAGCTGCGCTCGTGGCGGCCGCGTGCACGCCCGTGCCGATCGGCGACCCACCCAGCGTCGGTGCGCCCGGCGCCGACGGGCCCTGCGGCGTCGCCGACGAGCACGTCGTCAACCCGGCGGACTCGGCCATGGAGCTGCGGATCGCCTCGCCGACCGGCAGCGGCTCGCCCTGGACCGGCGGGACCTGCGGCGACGACTCGCGTCCGGTGGTGCTGCTCGCGCACGGCTACTTCGGCTCGCTGTCGGCCGCGTACGGCGGGATGATCGACCACCTGGTCAGCAACGGGTTCGTCGTCGTGTTCCCGGCGTGGCCCATCCCGTTCGACCCGGACCACTGGTACGACATCGTCGACACCGGGTTCGTCACCGCCGCAGCGCACGAGCCCCGCATCGACACCACCCGGGTCGGGGTGCTGGGCCACTCGATGGGTGGCGGCATGGCGCTGCGCATGGTGCAGCTCGCCGCGGCCCGTGGCTGGGGCAGCGAGGCGCTGTGGACCGTTCTCTACGCCGCCGCGTTCGCCTACCAGCTGCCGCCGGGGCCGATCGAGGTGCCGTCGCACACGCGGGTCGCGGTCGTCGGCTACGAGGACGACCCGCTGATCGACAACCGGATCGCGATCGAGCTCATGCAGGCCACCGACCTGCCGGCCGACCAGAAGGTGCACGTCATGGTGCGCACCGACCACTCCGGTCCTGAGGTGCTGTGGGCCGACCACTTCGGACCGGTCGGCTTCACGCTGCCGTGGCTCGGCCAGCTGTCGGTCGACCACCTGCACCGCTGGGCCGACTGGCGCGTCGCCGACGCGACGGGCCGCTGCGCGCTCGACGGGGAGTGGTGCGACGTCGACCTGGGCGACATGGGCACCTGGCCCGACGGTCGACCGGTGCAACAGGCGATCGTGTCGCACGACCCGGCCGACCTGGGCCCGATCGCCATCGTCGAGTGCGACTTCCCGTACAACCCGCGCCCCTGCCCCGCACCGCCCGGGACGCGCTGAGCTGACGGTCGGTCGCCTCGGCCTGGGTTGCGGGACCGCTCCCGGCAGCTGAGGACCCCACCGTGGCCGACCGAGCGCGTCACAGGGCGCCGGTAGCGTGGAGGGCGATGGTCCAACGTCCACCCGCAGGCACGATCCCCGACACCCCGGGCAGCTACCAGTTCAAGGACGCCGACGGCCGGGTCATCTACGTGGGCAAGGCCAAGTCGCTGCGCCAGCGCCTGTCGAACTACTTCCAGAACCCCCGCAACCTGCACCCGCGCACCGCGCAGATGGTGGCGACGGCCGAGACGGTGGAGTGGATCCAGGTCCGCAACGAGGTCGAGGCCTTGATGCTGGAGTACAACCTCATCAAGACCCACCGGCCGCGGTTCAACGTCCGGCTCGTCGACGACAAGAGCTACCCGTTCCTGGCCGTGACCCTGGCCGACGAGTGGCCCCGGGCAACGGTCATGCGGGGCCGGCGCCGCAAGGGAACCCGCTACTTCGGTCCCTACGCGCACGCCTACGCCATCCGCGACACCCTCGACGAGCTGCTGCGCACCTTCCCGATCCGCACGTGCTCCGACGCGAAGCTGCGCCGCCACGAACGGCTCGGCAAACCCTGCTTGATGTTCCACATCGAGAAGTGCTCCGGGCCGTGCGTCGGCGAGATCTCGAAGCCCGACTACGACGCGCTCGTCACCGAGCTCATGGACTTCCTCGACGGCGACTTCGAACCGGTGCTCGACCGACTCGACGCCGAGATGCGCGCGGCCGCGGCCGACATGGAGTTCGAGCAGGCCGCCAGGGTGCGTGACCGCCTCGCCACGGTCCGACGGGCGGTCGAACGTCAGCAGATGGTCGGCGACAAGAACGAGGACGTCGACATCTTCGGCGTGCACGAGGACGACCTCGAGGCCGCCGCGCAGGTCTTCTTCATCCGTCGCGGACGTGTGGTCGGCCGGCTGGGCTTCATCCTCGACAAGGTGATGGACCTGTCCCCGGACCAGACCATGGCCGCGGTGCTCGAGCAGGTCTACGGCGACCCGCCGGCGGTGGGCTACCCCAAGGCGGTGCTCGTGCCGACGCTGCCCGAGGACGGCGACGTCTACGAGGAGTGGCTCAGCGAGCAGCGCGGCTCCAAGGTGCAGATCCGGGTGCCGCAGCGTGGCTCCAAGCGCGAGCTCGCCGCGACGGTCACCCAGAACGCGACCGAGGCCTTCACCCGTCACCGCCTGCGCCGCGCGTCGGACCACAACAGCCGGGCCAAGGCGCTCAACGAGCTGAAGGAGACCCTCGAGCTGCCCGAGGCCCCGCTGCGCATCGAGTGCTACGACATGAGCCACCTCCAGGGCACCGACTACGTCGGCTCGATGGTGGTGCTCGAGGACGGCCTTCCCCGCAAGTCCGAGTACCGGCGCTTCAAGGTCAACATCCCCAAGAACGACGACTTCGCCGCCATGGACGAGGTCCTCACCCGCCGGTTCACCGCCTACCTGGCCGATCGTCGCAAGCCCGTGGCCGAGCGCGGCCGCTTCGCCTACCCGCCGCAGCTCCTGCTGGTCGACGGCGGCAAGGGCCAGCTCGGCGTCGCGGTGGCGGTGCTCGAACGGCTCGGCCTGACCGACGAGATCCCCGTCGCCTCGCTCGCCAAGCAGTTCGAAGAGGTCTACCTGCCGGGACGCTCCGAGCCGGTCAACGTGCCGCGTGGCTCCGAGGCGCTGTTCATGCTGCAGCGCATCCGCGACGAGTCCCACCGCTTCGCGATCACCTTCCACCGTGAGCGGCGCGACAAGCGCATGACCGCCTCGGTGCTCGACGACATCCCCGGCCTGGGCGCCAAGCGCAAGGCCCGGCTGGTCAAGGAGTTCGGCGGCATCCGCAACGTGCGAGCCGCCGAGCTGTCGGACCTGCTCGAGCTGCCGTGGCTGCCCGACGCGGTCGGTATCGCGGTGCACGAGCACCTCCACCGCGTCGACGGGAGCTGAGCGCGAAGGGGAACCGGTCGCTCAGCGGAAGTAGCGTCCCGCCCTCCCCCCGACTCAGGAGCACGCACATGTCAGACCCGTGGGACGAGCACGCGCAGTGGTGGCAGCGGGAGTTCACCGACGGCGCCGACCCGGAGTACACCGAGCAGATCCTCCCGCTGATCGCCGAGCACCTGCCCGACCAGGGCCGCATGATCGACGTCGGCTGCGGCGAGGGCCAGGTCGCCCGGCTAGCCGCCGCACAGGGCCTGGACGTGCTGGGTGTCGACCCGGCCATGGCGCAGATCGAGATCGCCGAGCAGCGGGGTGGCGGACCCACCTACCTGCAGGGCTCGGCGACCGCACTGCCCGAGGCGGACGCCTCGGCCGACGTCGTGGTCGCCTGCCTGGTGTTCGAGCACATCGAGGACCTGGACACGGCGCTCGCCGAGGTGGCCAGGGTGCTGCGCCCGGGCGGCACCTTCCTGTTCCTGTTGAACCATCCGCTGCTGCAGACCCCCGGCTCCGGGTGGATCGACGACCAGGTGCTCGACCCGCCCGAGCAGTACTGGCGCATCGGGCCGTACCTGGCCGAGACCGACACCCTCGAAGAGGTCGAACGCGGCGTGTTCATCCGGTTCTTCCACCGACCGCTGTCGCGCTACCTGAACACCGCCGCGGACCTGGGCCTGTCGCTGGTCCGCATGGAGGAACCGGCGCCGCCCCCCGGCTTCCTGGCACGAGCCCAGGAGTACGAGGACGCGGCGTCGGTGCCCCGCCTGTTGTTCCTGCGCTTCGAACGGCGGGCCTAACGCGCCGACGGGACGGCACCACGGTGTGCCGTCCCGTCGTGACGCGGGGCTCGTACGGGGGGTGGGGGAGCGGAGCCCCGGTCAGCTGATCAGCAGCGCCGCATCAGCAGTCCGTCGACGGGGCGGTGATGACGCCGTCGAGCACGTGGATGACGCCGTTGGAGGCCTCGATGTCGGTGTCGACGATGGTCGCGCCACCGATCGTGAGGTTGTCACCGGACTGCTCGACCTTGACCTTGCCGCCGAGGGTGTCGACGCAGGTGCCGGCCGCCGCGGTGGCGTCGGCCGCCGTGACCTCACCGGAGATGACGTGCAGCTTGAGGACGTCGGTCAGCGCGCCCTGGGGATCCGCGGTGAGCGCCGACACCGTGGCCGGGTCGACCTTGGCGAACGCGTCGTTGGTGGGTGCGAACACGGTGAAGGGACCGTCGCCCGAGAGCGTCTCGACGAGCCCGGCCTGGGTGACCAGATCGACCAACGTCGAGAAGTCCGGGTTCGATGCCGCGATGTCGACGATCGTCTCGCCCTGGGTCGCCGTCTCCGCGGTGGTCGTGGTCTCCATGTCCTCGGCGGCGGTGGTCGTGGTGGCGTCCTCCGAACCGGCGTCGTCGTCGCTCGAGCAGCTGGCAGCGACCAGGGTGAAGCTCGCCAGCAGCGCCAGGGGGATCAGGAGCATCTTCTTGGGCATCGGGTTCCTCTTTCGTGAGCGTCGCGTCGGGCGACGTCGGTGAGTGGTCTCGTCTGCCTCTTCGCACGCGATCCGCAACCGGATGCACCGACAGCGCGGTTCTGGATGCGCCGGCGTGGTCGTAGCCTGACGGCATGGTGCAGTTCGTGATCGTCACCGGCCTGTCGGGCGCGGGACGGACCCAGGTGGGCAACACCCTCGAGGACCTGGGCTGGTTCGTCATCGACAACCTGCCCTCGGAGCTGATCCCCAAGGTCGCCGAGCTGGCACGGTTCCAGTCCGGGTCGACGACTCCGGTCGCGCTCGTGGTCGGCTCCGGCTCCGACCTGGACGAGGTCGGCCCGGCGCTCGAGGAGCTGCGCAGCTCGGGGGCCAGCGTGATGACCGTCTTCCTGGACGCGTCGACCCCGAACCTGGTGCGCCGCTACGGCGACACCAAACGGCGCCACCCGCTGCTCGGCGACGTCGGCACGGTCGAGGGGGCCATCGAAGAGGAGCGGCGCCGGCTCGAGCCCGTGCGCGGGGCGTCCGACGTCGTCATCGACACCACCGACCTGAACGTGCACGACCTCCGACGCCGCGTCGTCGACCAGTTCGGCGAGTACACCGGCAACGAGACCACCCAGGTCACCCTCATGTCGTTCGGGTACAAGCACGGCCTGCCACCCGACGCGGACGTCGTGATCGACTGCCGGTTCCTGCCGAACCCGCACTGGGTCGAGGACCTGCGTCCGATGACCGGGCTCGACCCCGAGGTGCAGGACTACGTCGCGTCGTTCGAGCTGACCGGCGAGTTCCTCGACCGGCTCGAGTCCCTGCTCGACCTGCTGCTGCCCGCGTACGTGAACGAGGGCAAGTCGGTGCTCACCATCGCGTTCGGCTGCACCGGCGGTCGTCACCGCTCGGTGTCGATCACCGAACGCCTCGCGGGTTGGCTGCGCGAGCGCGGCACCGAGCCGCGCATCCGTCACCGGGACGTCGCCAAGTGAGCCGCCCGGGCGAATCGGCCGGCACGGCCGCCGAGGGCACGGCCACCGAGGGCACGGCCACCGAGGCCGCGGCCGCAGCAACCGGCTCGGCCGACGGGCCGCGCGTCGTCGCGGTCGGCGGCGGTCACGGCCTGGCGGCGAGCCTGCGTGCCCTGCGCACGTACGCGGGCGACATCACCGCGGTCGTGTCGGTCGCGGACGACGGCGGCTCGACGGGTCGGTTGCGCGCCGCCGCGGACCGGCCCGCGCCGGGTGACCTGCGCAAGTGCCTGGTGGCGCTCGCCGAGCCCGGCTCCCGGCTCGCCACGGCGATGGAGCACCGCTTCGACGCGGGCGAGCTCGAGGGCCACGCCTTCGGCAACCTGTTGATCGTGGCCCTCGACGAGAGCGGCGGTGACCTGGTCGCCGCGCTCGACGAGATCGGGGCGCTGCTCGGCGCCGTCGGCAGGGTGCTGCCGAGCACCACCCACACCGTCGCCCTGCACGCCTCGAGGGGCACGGGTGAGCAGGTCGAGGGGCAGGTGTCGGTCAGCGCGTGTCGCGACATCGGCACGGTGCACCTGGAGCCGGCCGCACCGGCGCCGGCCGAGGCGCTCGCCGCGATCGCCGCCGCCGACCAGATCGTGCTCGGCCCCGGGTCGTTGTTCACCAGCGTGCTCGCCGCGACCGCTGCGGGAGGCATCGCCGACGCGATCGCGGCGTCGACGGGCACCCTGGTGTACGTCTGCAACCTGCGCCCGCAGGTGCCCGAGACCGATGGCTACGACGTCGCGGCGCACGTGGCCGCGCTGGAGCGGCACGGACTGCATCCGGATGTCGTGCTCTACGACCCCGATGCCATCGGCGTGGCCCACGACGTGCCCCGGGCGGTCGCCGCGCCGCTGGCGCGCCCGTCGGGGCTCGCACACGATCCCGAACTGCTCGGCAAGGCGCTCGAAGGCCTGTTGGGCTGATCGATGCGACGCCCTTTTGCGGCGGTGTCGGCCATCTGCTCGCATAGGGCTTGTCCCCGGCTGTGAGAGGGTTGGGGATCCACCGACCTACTTCCCAGGGGAATCACATGACGATTCGTGTTGGCATCAACGGCTTCGGTCGCATCGGGCGCAACTTCTTCCGCGCCGCGAAGGCGCAGGGCGCCGACATCGACTTCGTGGCCGTGAACGACCTCGGCTCGCTGCCGACCATGGCCCACCTGCTCAAGCGCGACTCGGTGGCCGGCACCTACCCGGGCGTGATCACCGCGGTCGAGGGCGGCATCGACGTCGACGGCGACGTGCTCAAGGTCGTCTCGCACCGCGACCCCAAGGACATCCCGTGGGGTGACCTCGGCGTCGACGTCGTGATCGAGTCGACCGGCTTCTTCACGAGCCGTGAGAAGGCCGCTGCCCACCTCGAGGCCGGTGCGCCGCGTGTGATCGTGTCCGCACCTGCGACCGAGGCGGACGCGACGTTCGTGGTCGGCGTCAACGACGACACCTTCGACCCCGAGCAGCACTTCGTGGTCTCGAACGCCTCGTGCACGACCAACTGCTTCGTGCCCCTCATCAAGGTCCTCGACGACGCGTTCGGTGTCGAGAAGGGCCTGATGAACACCATCCACGCCTACACCGGCGACCAGTCGCTCGTCGACGGCCCCCACAGCGACCTGCGTCGTGCCCGTGCCGCTGCGATCAACATCGTGCCGACGTCGACCGGCGCGGCCCGCGCCACCTCGCTCGTGCTCGAGTCGATGAAGGGCAAGCTCGACGGCACGTCGCTGCGTGTGCCGATCCCGACCGGCTCGATCACCGACTTCACCGGCCAGCTCAAGACCGAGGTCACCGTCGAGCAGGTCAACGAGGCGTTCAAGGCCGCCGCGTCCGAGGGTCGCCTCAAGGGCATCCTTGAGTACACCGACGAGCCCATCGTCAGCTCCGACATCGTCGGCTCGCCCGCCAGCTCCATCTTCGATTCGGGCCTCACCATGGCCATGGGCAACCTGGTCAAGGTCCTGTCCTGGTACGACAACGAGTCGGGCTACTCCAACCGTCTGGTCGACCTGGCCAAGATCGTCGGCGCCGCCAACAAGTGAGTCGTCCGCGGTCCCGTGCGGTGGGCGCCCCCTGACGGGCGCGCCGATCGCACGGGACCGACGGGTCGGAACGAGTACGAGGGAGTTCCATGAAGTTCGGTGTGCCGGAGTTGGAAGACCTGGGTGACGTGGACGGGAAGTCGGTGCTGCTGCGCGCCGACTTCAACGTCCCGCTGAAGGACGGCGTCATCACCGACGACCTCCGCATCCGGGCGGCGCTGCCCACGATCGAATGGCTGATCGAGCACGGCGCCACCGTCACCGCGTGCACCCATCTGGGTCGCCCCAAGGGCGCTCCGGACCCCAAGTACTCCGTGGATCCGGTACGCGCACGTCTGTCCGAGCTCGCTCCGGGCGTGCGTCTGCTGGACAACCTCCGCTTCGACCCGGGCGAGACGTCGAACGACCCCGCGTTCGTCGACCGTCTCGTCGAGGGTCACGACCTGTACGTCAACGACGCGTTCGGCGCGTCGCACCGGGCCCACGCCTCGATCGTCGGCCCGCCGACCAGGCTGCCCTCGGCGGCCGGTCGACTGCTGGCCAAGGAGGTCGAGGTCCTGCTCGGCCTGCGCGAGGACCCCAAGCGGCCCTTCGTCGCGATCACCGGCGGCTCCAAGGTGTCGGACAAGCTCGGCGTGCTCACCGCACTGCTCGACATCGCTGACTCGATCATCATCGGCGGCGGGATGTGCTTCACGTTCTTCGCCGCGATGGGCCACCAGATCGGCAACTCGCTGTGCGAGCCCGACCAGATCGACACCTGCAAGCGCCTGCTCGACGAGCACGGTGACCGCCTGCACCTGCCCAGCGACGTCGTCGGCCTGGGCCCCGGCGGCAAGATCGGCGATCCGTCCGCCGGGGGAGAGGTGCGCAACTTCGGTCGCTCGCTGCCCGACGGCTGGATGGGCCTCGACATCGGCCCGGGCTCCGCGGCCGAGTTCGGCGACATCATCGCCGAGGCCCGCACCATCCTCTGGAACGGCCCGATGGGCGTGTTCGAGGACCCCCGCTTCGAAGCCGGCACCCGTGCCGTCGCACTGGCCGTCGCCGAGAGCCGCGGCTTCTCGGTCATCGGTGGCGGCGACTCCGCCGCGGCGGTCGCCCAGTTCGGGCTCGCCGACCAGGTGTCGCACATCTCGACCGGTGGCGGCGCCTCGCTCGAGCTGATCGAGCAGGGCGACCTGCCGGGCCTCGAGGCCCTGCGCGGCGCCTCCAACGCCTGACCCGCCCGACACCCAGGGTCCGACACCCGGGCCCAGCAACCAGGGCACCAGACTCAGCGCTCGACAACCAGCGCAACAGCACCACGAACGACCGCGACAGCACCAGGAACGACAGGGAGCGCCTCATGGCACGCAAGCCGATCATCAGCGGCAACTGGAAGATGCACCACAACCACTTCGAGGCGATCCAGGCGGTGCAGAAGCTGAGCTACCGCCTCGACAACGACGACTACGCCGCCGTCGACGTGTCGGTGCACCCGCCGTTCACCGACATCCGCTCGATCCAGACGGTGATCGAGTCCGACAACATGAAGATCCTCATCGGTGCGCAGAACTGCCACTGGGAGGACAAGGGTGCCTTCACCGGCGAGGTCGCCCCGCCGATGCTCGCCAAGCTGAACGTCACCCACGTGATCGTCGGTCACTCCGAGCGCCGCGAGTACTTCGGTGAGACCGACGAGACGGTCAACAAGAAGGCCAAGGCCGTGCTGGGCAACGGCATGACCCCGATCGTGTGCTGCGGCGAGACGCTCGAGGAGCGCGAGGGCGGCCAGGCCGAGGCCAAGGTCGAGGGTCAGATCCGCCTCGGGCTCAACGGCGTCACCCCCGAGCACGTCGGCTCGCTCGTCATCGCGTACGAGCCGATCTGGGCGATCGGCACCGGCCGCACCGCCACCTCGGAGGACGCCCAGAACATGTGCGCCCACATCCGCCGCGTCGTCGAGGCCGAGTTCGGTGCCGAGCCCGCCGCGAACGTGCGCATCCAGTACGGCGGTTCCGTGAAGCCCGGCAACATCGCCGAGCTGATGGGCCAGCCCGACATCGACGGCGCCCTCGTCGGCGGCGCGAGCCTCGATCCCGACGAGTTCGCGGCGATCGTCCAGTACCGCAACCACTGAGGTGCGGCCGACGCCCGGTGTGACCGCGGCGATCGTCCAGTACCGGAACCACTGATCGGCCGGTGCCCGCCGGGAACCTCGTCGCCGGGTGCTGCGAGGTTCAGGTCGGGCGCCGTCGTCGGATACTGTGTCGGCCGTGGGAATCGTCACGACCATCCTGTGGGTACTCCAGTTCGGCCTCGGAATCGCGCTGATCACGCTCGTGCTCGTGCACAGCGGGCGCGGCGGCGGCCTGTCCGACATGTTCGGTGGCGGCCTGGGCGCTTCGGCGGCGGGCTCCACGGTCATGGAGAAGAACCTCGACCGGATCACCGTGGTGGTCGCTCTGCTGTTCGTGTTCAACACGCTGATCATGGCGATGGTGCTCGACACCTGATCCCGGCCCTTCGACGGCCGGCCGCTGAACGGGCGGTCCGCCTGAACCGGTTGCACCTCTCGACGGCGACGGAGCGAACGCTCAGTCGCCGTCGCCGCGTCCGGACTGTGACCGTCGGGCGAGCCCGTGGGTCAGGCGTCGCAGGCTGCGTCGTCGGTGCAGCCCTCCGACGATCTGGCCGACCGACCCTCCGACGAGCGAGCCGACGAGCACGTCGGCGGGGTAGTGCACCCCGGTGTGCACCCGGGACCACGCCACGGCCGCGGCGAGCACGTGCAACGGCACGGCCAGTTCGGGCATCGCCCCGCTGGCGCCGTTGGCGAACGCGAACGCCGAGGCCGAGTGGCCCGACGGGAACGACGTCGAGGTCGGCAGCGGCACGTGGCGGGCGACGATCACCTGGTAGTGCTCACGGTCGGGTCGTGGCCTCGGCAGCGCCGCCTTCAGGCCCTGGTTGACCACCGCCGAGCTGAGCCCCAGGGCGAGGATCCCGTCGATCGCCGCCTGGCGGCCTCGCTTGCCCCCGACCAGCGCGGTGACGCCGGCGACGGTGAACCAGAGCTTGCCGTGGTCCGCGAACAGCGACAGCTTCCGGAACGCGTCGTCGAGGGTCGGTGTGGGGGTCGCGGCGACCGCCCGGTAGATGTTGCGGTCGACGTTGCCCATCTCGGACACGACGCGAGGCAGCAGCTCGTCGGGCTCCCGTGACGGCGCGCCCGAACCGTCGGGCGCGATCCCGTCGGAGGTGGGGAGGCCGTGCTCGAGGAAGACCTCTGCGGGCTCCGGCTCGTCCGATAGGTTGCCGGTCGGCCGTTCGTCGGTCCCCGAGGAGGTCATCCGTCGAGTGTCGCACACCGGTGAAGCGTCAGAACCGACCCCTTCGGACGCGCCGCAGCCCGGACTGCCGCTGGGACCCCAGCTGCGGCGTCGGCATCGGGTCGAGGCAGCCGTCGCGCTGATCGCCCTGGCCGCGGCCCTGGTGTTCCTGGTGATCGGGGTCGTCCGCAGCCTGCCCCAGGTGCTGTTCCCGTTGGTGTTCGGTGGCCTCGCCGCCTACCTGGGCTGGCAGGCGTTGCGCCGCCGTGGCGCGCTGCGCGTCGTGTTGGCGGTCGGCTGCGGCGTCGCCGTGCTCGGCGTCGTCGGCACCGTCGCATGGACCATCGCGGACTTCCCGTCGATCCTGATCGCGGCGCTGCTCGCCCTGGTCGCCGCCGCGTTCGGCGGCTCCGCCCTGCAGTGGATCCATCAGCCCTCGGGCCACCTGGTGCGCGCTGCGAAGCGCCCGGTGCTGATCGTGAACCCCCGCTCCGGTGACGGCGCAGCCGAG
Source organism: Actinomycetes bacterium (assembly GCA_023389745.1). Classification (GTDB taxonomy): domain Bacteria; phylum Actinomycetota; class Acidimicrobiia; order Acidimicrobiales; family Microtrichaceae; genus JAFAFN01. The sequence continues at coordinate 11,234 of JAEWED010000197.1, read as the reverse complement.
CGCGCCGGACTGAGCGAGGCGGCTCGACAGCGGGGCATCCGGGTCGTCGAGCTCGGTCCCGACGACGACCTGCCCGAGCTCGCCCGAGCGGCCGTCCGCGAGGGCTGCGACTGCCTGGGCATGGCGGGCGGCGACGGCAGCCTGGCGTTGATCGCGAGCATCGCGACCGACAACCGGATCCCCTTCGTGTGCGTGCCGGCGGGGACCAGGAACCACTTCGCGCTCGACCTGGGGCTCGACCGCACCGACCCGCTCGCCGCGCTCGACTCCTTCGGCGAGGCCGTGCAGCGGCGCATCGACGTCGCCACCGTGAACGGCCGCATGTTCCTGAACAACGTGTCGATCGGTGCGTACGGCGAGATCGTCGCCTCCGAGGAGTACCGCGAGAACAAGATCGGCGTCGCGCTCGACAAGATCCCGGACCTGATCGGTCCCGACGCCGAGCCCCTCGACCTGCACTTCGTCGACGGCGACGGCAACCGCCACGAGTCCGCGGTGATCGTGCACGTGTCGAACAACTCCTATGTGCTCTCGCCGCGGTTGGGGTTCTCGAGCCGGCCGAGCCTGGTCGACGGAGAGCTCGGCGTGGTCGCCGTGACCCAGGCCGGCGAGGCCGGACCGCCGCTGATCTCGCAGTGGCAGACGCCGTCGTTCCGCATCGAGTCCGGCTCGACGGTCGCCAGCGGCATCGACGGCGAGTACGTCGATCTGGACAGCCCGGTCGAGTTCGAGCTGCGGCACCTGGCGCTGCGCATCCGCATGCCGCGCGACGTCGCCGGAGTGTCGCCCGGCGCGAAGCGTGCGCCGTTGACGTTGCGCACCGTGCGTCGACTGTGGAGCGTCGCGACCGGTCGCCCGCCGGTGTGAGACGAGCCCCGGTCGGCGGACGCGGCACACAGGGCAGTCGATAGCCTGCATTCAGCCGACCGAGCGTCCGTCACGGACGTCGATCCACCGGAGGACCCGTGGGCAATTCGAAGCATCCCGCACCGTCGTTGCTCCAGATGGAGGACGAGCCGCCGTACCCCGACAAGCTCGCCAACGACGTCTACGAGGCGCAGCTCCGGGACCTGCAGATCGAGCTGCTGAAGCTCCAGAAGCACGTCAACGAGTCCGGCGGGAAGGTCGTCATCCTCTTCGAGGGACGTGATGCTGCGGGCAAGGGCGGCTCGATCTCGCGGTTCGTGCAGAACATGAACCCCCGCAGCGCGCGCGTCGTCGCGCTGCCCAAGCCGAACGAGACCGAGCAGGGCCAGTGGTACTTCCAGCGCTACGTGAACCACCTGCCGACCGCCGGCGAGCTCGTCCTGTTCGACCGGTCCTGGTACAACCGGGCCGGCGTCGAGCGGGTGATGGGGTTCTGCACGCCCAAGGAGTACGGCGAGTTCTTCCGTCAGGTGCCGGCGTACGAACGGGCGCTCGTCGAATCGGGCATCAGCTTGTTCAAGCTGTGGTTCACAGTGTCACGCGAGAACCAGGCGAAGCGCTTCGCTGACCGGCTGAAGGACCCGCTGAAGCAGTGGAAGTTCTCGCCGATGGACGAAGAGGCCCAGAAGCGCTGGGACCAGTACACCGCGGCGCGTGACGAGATGCTGGCGCAGTCCGACAGCGACGCCGCGCCGTGGACGGTCGTGAACTCGAACGACAAGAAGCGGGCGCGACTCGAGTCGATGCGTCACGTGCTCCACTCGCTCGACTACAAGCACAAGCACGACAAGGTCGCACACGAGCCCGACCCGATGGTCGTGCAGCACGCCGCGCACCTGCTCGGCCGCGGCGGCTGATCGGGCGGAGCGGCTCAGGCCTTCTCGGCCTCCTTCTCGGCGTCCTTCAGCTCCTTCTCGAGCTCCTTGCGGTCGGCCTTGATCTGCTTGCGCAGGATCTTGTCGGCGCGGGCGACCGCGTCGGCGATGCGGCCCTCGAGGTCGACCGCCGCGATGACCACCAGACCGGCGTCGCCTTCGTCGAGCGACTCGCCGAGCTCCTTGAGGTCGTGGCGTGACATGCCACGGGCGACGTGCCCGGCGAGCGCGCCGACGCCCGCGCCGCCGGCGGTGGTGCCGGCCAGCACCCCCGCGCCGATGGCCGCGGCGGGGAACACGAGCAGCACGGCGCCTGCCGCGAGTCCCAGTCCGCCACCGATCCACGCACCCTTGCGGGTCGGTTGTTCGTGCTTCTTGACGATCTTGACCTTGCCGTGGTCCTTGCGCTCGATGACCGCCGCGTCGAAGGTGTCGACCAGGTCGAGGTCGTAGTAGAGGGCCTTGACCGCTTCGTAGTCGAGCTCGGCGTCTTCGACGTTGCTGTACTCGGCGGCGAACAGGACGAACGTGTCGTAGTTGCTCATCGGTGCGATCCCTTCCAGGGGGTGATGGTGCGTGCTGCAAGCTTGCCCGGCGTGGCGTGCGGCGTGTCGGGGATCGTGTTTCGAGTCCTGGGCGCGGGTGCGCTACAGTGACGCCTCGCTTCGCAGAGATGCGGAGGCCACGTCGGAGTGGCGGAATTGGCAGACGCGCTAGCTTGAGGGGCTAGTGCCCGCAAGGGCGTGGGGGTTCAAGTCCCCCCTCCGACACCACCTGACCAGGGCAAACGCCCTGGTCAGCGCCGTTTTCGGGCGAGGTGCGTCGCCCTGAATCGGCCGCTTGTCATTGTTTTGTCATCACAGCATTCTGCGACGTGCTCCGGAGTTCCGCAGCTGAAGGCCGTTTCTGGGTACACGCGAACGCGAACGTGCTGGTCACAGGATTGCGGGGTGCTCTGAGAGCCCGAACCGCCTAGATACACGCTTTGGTGGTTGTAGCTCGACTGGACTTGGTACTTCGGGTATCGTGCTGGATACATGTATCTGCGAACGACGAAACGGCGTCGCAAGGACGGCAGCGAGGTCCGGTACTTGCAGTTGGCCCACAACGACTGGGACGCCGAGGCCGGTCAGTCGCGGGTGCAGGTCATCTACAACTTCGGCCGCGAGGACGAGCTGGACCGTGACGCCATCGCCCGGTTGATCGGTTCGTTGTCGCGTGCGCTTCCACCGCAGCAGGCCCTGTCGACCGGGGTGGGTGGCGATCTGGAGTTCAGCGAGTCACGGCCGATGGGCGCTGCCTACGTGCTCGATGCGCTGTGGCGTCGCTTGGGGATCGACAAGACGTTGCGCAAGCTCGTCTCGGGCACCAAGCGCGCTTCGGAGGTGGAGCGGGTGCTGTTCGCGCTCGTGGCGAACCGGGCGATCGATCCGTCCTCGAAGCTGGCTGCGACCAGCTGGGTTCGCGACCGGGTCCACATCGACGGGCTCGACGACGTCGACGCCGACGCGTGCTACCGGGCGATGGACTGGCTGTTGGAGATCGAAGAACCCCTCGCTGAGGCCGTCTACTGGGCCACTGCGGACCTGTTGAACCTCGAGGTCGACCCGTTGTTCTTCGACACGACCTCGACCTACTTCGAGATCGAGACCGCCGACGATCCAGCCGAGGGGGAGACGGTCGGGTTCCGCACCCACGGCCACTCCAAGGACCACCGCCCGGATCTGCCCCAGGTGATCATCGGGATGGCGGTCACCCGCACCGGCATCCCGATTCGGGTGTGGTCCTGGCCCGGCAACACGAACGACTCCGCGCTGATCCGCCAGGTCAAAGACGACCTCCACGCCTGGAAGCTGGGCCGGGTGGTGTGGGTCGCGGATCGAGGCTTCGCATCCGCGGAGAACCGTCGCTACCTCCAGCGCGCCGGGGGCAGCTACATCTTGGGCGAGAAGCTCCGTGGCGGCACCCCAGAAGCCGACGCCGCGCTCGCCCGCCAAGGCCGCTACCACACCATCTCGGGCAACTTGGAGGTCAAGGAGGTCGTGCTCGACGACGGCGTCATGCGGGACCGGTTCGTGATCTGCCGCAACCCCGAACAAGCAACCCGCGATCGGGCCGTGCGCGAGCAGCTCCTCGCTCAGCTCGCCGACGCCATCGACGACACCGACAAGCTCCCAGCGGCCAAGCGGGCCGAACTGGCCGGGTCTCTGCCCGCCGGGCTGCGCCGGTTCCTGCGCACCACACCGGCCTGGCTGTTGCGCATCGACCGCTCCGCGGTCACCACCGAAGAACGCCTCGACGGCAAGTTCCTGCTGCGCAGCGCGGATCCGACCCTGTCGGTCGAAGACATCGCGCTTGGCTACAAGCAACTCCTCGAAGTCGAACGCGGCTGGCGCGACATGAAGTCCACCCTCGAGCTGCGACCCGTCTACCACCGGTTGGAGAACCGCATCCGCGCCCATGTCGTGCTGTGCTGGCTCGCGCTGTTGCTCATCCGCGTCGCCGAGATCACCACCGGCGACACCTGGCGGAACCTGCGCCACGAGCTCGACCAGATGCACCTCGGCGTCTTCACCGGACCGGCCGGCACCGTCAAGCGCCGCACCACAACCACCCAAGCCCAAGCCCGCATCTTCAACGCCCTCGGCATCGCGGAGCCCCGAGAGTTCACCGAACTCCGACCCGCCGCCGCGCCTGCAGCCTGACCAGCGGTCACGCCCCGCATAGATACACGGCACTCCCGCGCCCATCAACGCGTTCTCGCAGGTCACTGGGCATTTCGGGAACCTAGACCACCACCCCAACTGCGGAACTCCGGGTGCTGGCCGGGGCTCTTTGTTCGATCTGCGGGAGCGGGTGAGTGTCAGCTGCCGACTAGGACAACGCCCGGGCAAGCTCCTCGCCAGCCTCGACGCCGGGCGGCAGGAGTGTCACAGTCCGTCTGTCCTCGTTGTACTCCCACAGTCGTTCCTTGTGCCCCGGGCGAAGTACCGCGCCTCGGAAGTTCTTCAGGGAGGGATGCTCGAGCCAGCCATACAGGTCCGCCTCAGCCACCTCGCCCGCCTCCGAGAGCAGCAACAGAAGTGTGTTCTGCTTCCAGGTCAGGCCTGGTCGAAGGACTCGCTTCTTGTCCTCCCCGGTCCACACGACCGGTACCTGTCTCTCCACCAGCGACTCGACAAGAACTTCGGCCTCGGATGTCGTCAGCGTGTGCCGGACCCGTACGAGCTCGGCCAGCAACCACTTGCTCATGTAGAGGACCGCTGTCGCGTCCATCTCGTTGGGGTCTACGTCACCACCAGCATGGCCCACACCACGGTTGTTGCGGATCTCGTACAGGCCCACGATCATCCGCGGAATCTGGATCCTCACAGACCGAGACTGAGCGGTCTCCTGCTCCATGTTGCGGCACGCGCTCACCATGTCACGGGGCTTCGACGCCCGAGCCGCCATCGTTCCGTCGGCCATTCCGCGGATCACCGTGTAGACGGCTTCGCAGAGCTTTCCGCCGTCGAGTTCGGACGGCCCCCATCTCCGCTCGGCATAGTTCCTCACGACGTCGTTGTAGGCGTCGACTAAGTCGTCTCGCAGTCCGGTCGGCAGGTCGGCAAAGGCGGCACCGGGCGACAGCGTCATCTCAGCCCAACTGCCCCTTCACCCAGGCGACGCCGGCGGCGGTCAGCTTGTAAACCTTCCGTGACTGCTGAGAGTTTCCCCCACGCTTCACCTGCAGAATCAGCTGCGGCTTCTCGTTCATGTTCCGGCTCATCGCCTTGTTGATGGCCGCAACGCTGTGCCCGAGATCCTTCAGCATCTTGTTCAGCACCGTCGAGCCGAACGTGTCGTCGCCCTCGATCACCTGGACCCAGTACGCAGCCACGAGGACGCGCTCCTTGTCGGTGCTGGGGTCGACCGCGGCGTAGAGGTCCGCAAAGTGCTCGAATTCGCCGCTGCTAGCCGGATTGTCACGCCCTCCGCCAACCTCGTCCTCCTCGTCGATGTCGACTTCGTCGAGGGGATCCTCGCGACCCTTCGTCGGGCTCTTCCCAAGCGTCACGCCGTAGCGCTCCGCCGCCCACCGTATGACGCGGCTCCGCTCCTCAGGCTCGAGGCGTTCCAGCGCTTCGGCAACCTGACCCATCGCTTCAATCTCCGGAACCGGCATCTCAACCTCCGTACACAATGACGCATCTCCGAGCGCGACTGTCTGTATCTCGGTACTGTATCTCGCAATTGCTACGTCAACCGTTATGGTATTCAGCCGGGCGGTCAAGAACGGTCTTTGCGACCGCCTTCGTGACCGGACTCGATCGATCGAGGTGCAGGCGACGGGCAGTACGAGCATCGGCGGAATCCGGAGGGGCCTCGCGGCGCCCCGCCGGTTCCCGATCCAGTGGAACCCACCCGTGCTGAGCCGGCGGGAGCATGGAGCGCCTACCGCCGGGCCCGGGGGAGTCGCCGGGCCCGTCATCCATGGCCATTGCCGAAGATCCTCGCCGCTACGCGGTCGGCGGCGTCGGACTGCAGGGGGCGGCGGACGTGGGTGTAGATCTCGCTGGTGATGTGGGTGCTGCTGTGGTCGAGGCGGTCGCTGACGACGTGGATGTCGATGCCCTCCTCCAGAGCGAGCGTCGCCCACGTGTGGCGGAGGCCGTGGAGCTTCAGCCTCGGTAGTGGCTCGTCGGCGTGGGCCTTGTTGTAGGCCTCCTGCTTGCGGAGGAACTCCCGGCTGAAGCGCTCGGGGTGGAGCGGCACGCCGTCGGCCCGGCAGAAGATCCAGTCTTCGTCGTGGTAGCCGGCGCCGAGCATGCGCTTGAGTTCGGCCTGGCGGGTCTGGAGGTCGCGGAGCATCTGCACGGTGCCGGGGTCGAGGGCGATCAGGTGGCCTGTCTTGGTCTTGGGGAGGTCCTTGATCACGATGCGGTGGCCGACCATGCAGAGCTGGCGGGACATGAGCGCCTCGTGCCCGTCGAAGTTGATGTCCTCCCACTTGAGGCCGAGGACCTCGCCGCGGCGTGAGCCGGAGGTGGCGAGGTAGATCCAGGCCGGGAGGTAGGGGCTGTCGGCGACGAAGTCGAGGAACTGGACGAGTTGCTCGGCGGTCCAGGTGGTGCGCCGCTTCTTCCGGGTCGAGGACTGGGGTGGGGGAGTCGCAGAGGAGGCGACGTTGCGCGTGACGCGGTTCCAGCGCATCGCGTCGCGCAGCGCGGCGTGGATGATCGTGTGGACGTAGCGGACCGTCCGGTTGCTCAGCCCCGGGTCCTTCGCCAGCGGAGCCGGCCGCTGTGCTCGTCGGTGCGCCGCGGCCACGGCATCCCGGGTGATCCCGGCCTCGGCGGGGAACGCCTCACCGACGGCGTCGGCGACCTGTTGCCATGTGTTGCCTTCGCCCTTGAGGTCGGCGATGAGGTCGAGCACGGCCTGGTCGTGCTGGCGGGCCGGCGTACCGGGTGGCCGTCGACCGGAGTCGAGGAGCTTGCGGTACAGGGCGTTGAGGTCCATCGGGGTCAGCTCTTGGAGCCGGATGCCGCCGATGTAGGGCGCGACGTGGAGCCGGAGGTTGCGGGCGTAGCTGACGTAGGTGCTCTCCTCGAGGGTCGGCGGTAGCTGGGTCGGTAGCCACTCGTCGGTGAGGAACTCGGCCACGGTGAGCCGGTCGGGCTTCACCCAGCTCCCGGTGGCCATCGCGGTGAGGGCCTCGGCCCGGGCGGTCTCGGCCTCCTTGCGGGTGGCGAAGCCGCCCTTGGAGGTCTGGCGGCGGGTGCCGTCGCCCTCGGTGACGTAGAGGCGGTAGGTCCAGGTCGATCCGCGCTTGCGGATGTTGTTGCGGCCGGTGGTCATCGCCTTCTCCTGAGGACACGTCCGACGCGTGGTCGGAGCGGTTTGGAAGGCGACGGATTCCCACCGTCACGAGGGGCCTGCAGGGACCGGACCGGTCCGGGCGGGATCGCTTGTCATCGTCGCACGGCACGGCCGACCTGACCAGTCCCACGCCCGACCCGTAGCTGTGTCGCACATCGGGGACAAGAAGTCGCGAGGAATCGCGGATTTCTTGTCGAGATTCGGCCTCGAAATCGGCCTACCTAGGTGACGGGATCTCCGCGCCCGTCCGGAGGTCGATATGGCAGCCGAGCAACTGACGTTCCTGGACCTCGCTCCCGAGGCCCCCGCCAGAGGGCCGACGCGCCCGCGGGCGCGTCGTGCCGTTCCTGCCGAGCCTGCGACAGCGGCCGGGTCGACGGAGCTGGCGGCGGGGGAGGTGCTGATCGAGCATCGCTACCCCGAGGCGCTCGACTTCATGCGTGAACACGGGCCGGACGCGGTGGCGGTGCTGCATGTGCTCGTCGCCCAGGCCGAGCTGGTCGACGGTCGGTTGGTGGTGGCGGCGAGCACCCGGGGTGTGGCCGAGCGGCTCGGGTTCCTGTCCAAGGACAGCGCGCATCGGCGGCTGCGCCAGCTCCGCCGGGCCGGTGTCCTCGAAGTCCTGCCGTCGACCGGACCGATGGAGCCGCCCACCTACGTGGTCCACCTCGACGGCACCGGCATCACCGTCACCCACCCCTCCCGCTGAAGGAGCGACCCGTGACCGGACCGACTCGAGCGCAAGCGTCGCAACGATCGACAGACGAGTGCACGAGCTCGTGCGGGAGTCGCTCGTGACCGCCCGGGTGACCACGCTCAAGGGCCCCGACGCCGGCGCCTACTACGTCGACGGCCCTGGCCGGTACTACCTGGATGGCGACGAGCCGCCCGGCCGGTGGCTCGGCCGCGGCGCCGTCTCCCTCGGTCTCGCCGGGGAGGTGGACGACGACGACTTCCACTCGCTGATGGACGGCCGGGACCCGGCCACCGGCGAGCTGCTGGGAACGAGCCACCACGAGCGCACGGTGCGCGGGTTCGACGTCACCTGTTCGGCACCGAAGTCGGTGTCGGTCCTGTTCGCCATCGGCGACGACCGGGTCCGCAAGGACGTCCTCGAAGCACATGACGCGGCGGTGGCGGCGGCGTTCGGGTGGATCGAGGACCACGCCCACTGCCGCTACCGGGTCGACGGCGAGGTGTGGACTGTCGACGCCCGCGGCCTGGTCGCCGCCGCGTTTCGCCAGCACACCAGCCGAGCGCACGACCCGCAGGTCCACACCCACCTCGTCATCCCGAACCGGGTCATGGCCCCCGACGGCCGGTGGCTGGCCCTCGATGCCCGCACCCTCAAGCACGACCCGCGCACCATCTCCGCGCTCTACGCGGCCGGGCTGCGGGCCGAGCTGACCTCCCGGCTCGGCGTTCGCTGGAACGAGGTCGTGAACGGTCAGGCCGAGATCGTCGACGCTCCTGACGAGGTCCTCGACGCCTTCTCCCAGCGCACGCGCCAGATGGCCCGTCGCCTCGATGAGAAGACCGAGCGGTTCGTCGAGAGCCTTGGCCGGCGACCCACGCCCCGGGAGCGGTGGCGCATCGAGCGTGAGGCCGCCATCGACAGCCGCCCGTCCAAGACCAGCGAGGACGCCCAGTTCCTCCACGAGCAGTGGATCGGCCAGCTCCAAGCCCTCGGCTTCAGCCCCGACCGCTACCTCGACCTGGTCACCGGGCGCACCCGCCCGATCGAAGCCGACGCGATCACCGAACGCGACACGGTCCTCGACGCCTTGTCCTCGCTGCGAGACACCCAGTCGGTGTGGCGACCTGCCGAGATCACCCGCGAGATCGCCGCCGCGCTGCCCACCCGCCTCGGCGGCACCGCTGCCGAGGTCGTCGAACGGGCGCAGCGGCTCGCGTCGCACGTCGAGGACGCGCTCACCCTCGACATCTCCCGACCCCTGCCCGACCAGGTCCCGCTTCGCCAGGACGGGCGGCCGGTCACCGAAGGAGCGCTCGACCGGATCCTCACCACGAGGGCGATCCTGGATGAGGAGGAGCACATCCTCGACCTCACCCGACGATGCGCCGCCGAAGGTGGGAGTGACGCCCAGGACCTCGACCACGACGGCGAGCTGACCGCCGTGCAGAACCACGCAGCGGGGGCTGTCGCAGGAGAGCGACGCCTGGTCCTCGTCGTCGGACCTGCCGGCACCGGTAAGACCAGTGCAATGCGCCCGGCCGTCGCTCGACTCCACGCCGAGGGGCGACCGTGCTTCGGTGTCGCACCTTCGGCCGCAGCGGCCGAGGTGCTCGCGGTGGATACCGGCATCGACGCCGACACTCTCGACAAGCTGCTCATCGAGCATCACCTCGACCGCCCACCCCAGCACCGCTACGACCTCCCCGCCGGGACGACCGTCGTGGTCGATGAAGCCGCGATGGTGCCCACGCCACGGCTGGCCGCGCTGATCGAGTTGGCCGACCGCCGCGGGTGGCGGCTCGCCCTGGTCGGTGACCCGATGCAGTTCGCCGCCGTCGGCCGCTCGGGCATGTTCGGCCACCTCGTCGCCACCATCGGCGCCGTCGAGCTCGACCGGGTCCACCGCTTCGACGCGTCCTGGGAACGAGACGCCAGCCTCCGACTCCGCCGAGGCGACACCGACGTCGTCGCCCTCTACGACCGAAACGACCGGTTCCACGGCGGCACCGCCCGCCAGATGGCCACGGCAACCGTCATCGCCTGGCGACAGGCCATCGAGCGCGGTGAGACCGCCGCGATGATGGCCCCGACCCGCGAGGCCGTCGCCGTGCTCAACGAGATCGCGCAACAGCTGCGGATCGCCGCCGGAGAGGTCGATCCCAAGAGCCCGTCGGTGAAGCTCGGCCCGACGCGAGCCCACGTCGGTGACCTGGTCGCCACCCGCCGCAACGACCGGACGCTGCTCACCGACCGAGGCCGCATGGTCAAGAACCGCGACCACTGGACCGTCACGGCCGTCCACCCCGGCGGGGCGCTCACGGTCGCAGGCCCGACCGGTCGGGTCACCCTGCCCGCCGACTACGTCGCCGCGGATATCGAGCTGGCTTACGCAGAGACGAGCCATGCCACCCAAGGCCGCACCGTCGACCGCTCCTTCCTCTACCTCGACGGCCCGACCGGCACCAGCGGCATCTACGTCCCGCTCACCCGAGGCCGCACCACCAACGAGGCCTTCGTCGTCCTGAACGACGAGCGCACCGCCGCCGAGGTCATCGCCGAATGCGTCGCCCGAACCTGGATCGACCAGCCCGCCACCGCCCTCCGTCTCGACCGCCCCGCTCCAAGCGCACGTGCCAGCGACGACGGCCGAGCCAATGCAGCTCGCCCGGCCCGCACCGTGGTGTCCGCTCCGGTGCCCGAGAAGGAGTTGCGAGCTCTCGTTGTCCGAGCATCGACGCACCAGGCAGCGGCATGGCGCCTGGAGTCGCGACTCCGCGACCACGACCGGACACTCGCCGACCTTGTCGAGCGCCGCGTGGAGCTGCCGGACGAGCTTCGGCACGTGCGAGCCCGTCTCACGGCGGCGACACGGA
>JAEWED010000144.1 GCA_023389745.1 Actinomycetes bacterium | reverse complement strand
GCGTTCATCGACGCCATCGTGAAGATCATCGACGAGCACCGGATCGAGTGGCTCCTGCCGATGTTCGAAGAGGTCTTCTTCCTGGCCGCGCACCGTGACCGTCTCGAGGGCCGCTGCGAGCTGTTCTTCCCCGACTTCGAGACGCTCCACAGGGTGCACGACAAGGTCACCTTCACCCAGCTCTGCGAGCAGCTCGACCTGCCCGTGGCCCGCATGGTCACCGCGACGTCGCAGGAAGAGTTCGAGACGGCGATCAAGGGCTTCGACAAGTGGTTCGCCCGTGCTGCCTACGGCCGCGGCGGCCTGAACGTCCTCACGAACGCCGGTCCGCTCGCGAACGAGTCACCGGTCTCGTCCGCCCAGCCCACCCCGGACGACCCGTGGCTGATCCAGGACTACCTCGAGGGCGTCGACATGTGCAGCTGGTCGGTCGTGCACGACGGACAGGTCGTGCTGCACTCGACCTACGAGCACGCACTCGAGATCGACGACCGCGGCGGCATCGTCTTCCAGGCCGTCGAGGCGCCCGAGACGCTCGCGACCGTGCAGAAGCTCGTGGCCGAGCTCGGCTGGACCGGGCAGATCAGCTTCGACTTCCTGCGCACCCCGGACGGCGTGCACCACCTCGTCGAGTGCAACCCCCGTCCGACCGCCGGGTGCACGCTCGCCACCCCCGAGGAGTTCCAGGCGGCTCTGTTCGGCCCGCGACCCGACGAGCCCGTCGTCGTGCCCGACGACCGCAAGCGAGAGATCAAGGTCGCGGTCATCCGCGACATGGTGGAGCACCCCTCGAAGTTCATGGCCGATCTGAAGGCGGCCAAGGGTGGGACCGGTGTCTACGCCGACAAGCACGACATGCTGCCGCTGATCTACGCGGCGATGTCGCTCAAGCACGTCCATGAGTACCGCAAGGTCATGGGCATCGACCACCACTCGCACCTCGACCTGACCGCCGCCCAGTTCTACGACGTGTCGTGGGACGGCACACCGATCAAGTGAGCGCTGCCCTTCAGGCGGTCGCCGTCGTCCAGGAGCGCGCCATCGAGCCGGCGAGCTCGGCGCCGCTGGAGAACGTCGGACCAGCGGTCGTCCTGGCGCTGGTCGCCGCGCTGCTGTTCGCCGTCGCGTCGGTGCTCCAGCAACGGGGGACGTCCACCGTCGACGACGACGACGCACTCGGTGCCGGGATGCTGGCATCGCTGGTCAAGCGGCCCGTGTGGCTGCTCGGCATCGCCGCCGACATCGGCGGATTCGCCGTCCAGGCCTGGGCACTCGCCGTCGGCAGCCTGCTGTTGGTGCAGCCGTTGCTGGTCTCGACGCTCCTGTTCGCACTGCCGCTCGCCGCGTGGACCCAGAAGCGACACCTGACGGTCAGGGAGTGGGCCTGGGCAGGTGTGCTCGTCGTCTCGCTCGTCGCCTTCGTCGTCCTGGGCCAGCCGACCGCGGGCATCGAACAGCCCACGTTCCGCTCGTGGGTCCCGACGCTGCTGCTGGTCACGCCGCTCGTCGCGGTGTGCCTCTACGCCGCGAAGGGCCTGGCCCACGGCACCCGCCGCTCCCTGGTGCTCGCGGTCGTCGCAGGCGTCCTGTTGGGGTTGTCGGCACCGCTGACCAAGACCGCCGTGCACGCCTTCGACCACGGTCTCGTCGGCGGCCTGAAGGCCTGGGAGCTGTGGCTGATGGCGATCACTGCCTCGCTGGGCACGTTCTGGCAGCAATCGAGCTACCAGGCCGGCGACGTCCAGACGAGCCTTCCAGCGGTGACGGTGCTGAAGCCGATCATCGCGATGGCGCTCGGGCTCACGATCTACCAGGAGCACCTGAGGGTCGGCGGTCTGGGCGACCTGCTGCTGCTCGCCGCGATCGTGGCCATGGGTGTGTCGACGATCGCTCTCGGGCGCCTCTCCGCGCCGCCGGAGAGCAACCCTGCGACCGAGCCCGCGTCGACGGGGTCGTGATCGACCAGCACCGTCGACGGGGTCGTGATCGATCAGCACCGTCGACGGGGTCGTGATCAGCCGGCGCCGCCGTTGACCGCGGCAGCGAGCTTCGGCACGAAGCTGTCGAGCAGGAACGGCAGGCTGAGCGCGCTGGTGAACTGCAGCGCTGCGTAGTCGTCGCCCTCGATGAAGATCGACCGGCCCTCGCGCACCACCGGCAACGCAGCGAGCACGGGATCGGCCTCGATCGCGGCCCGCTCGGCATCGGATCCGGACTGCCAGACCAGGACGTCGGTGTCGAGCATCGAGGCCTGCTCGCGGCTGAGCCCGCCGTAGAACTGCTCGCCCGCGATCTCGTCGAGCGCCGGTGGCACGACCAGGCCCAGCTCGCCGAAGAACCGCGTGCGCGTGTCGTCCGAGGCGTGGAACGGATACTGGCCCTCGTAGCTCGGACCCGACAGGGCGAGCGTCGCCCCCTCGAGCTCCGGGTGCTCCGCGGTCGCCTCGGCGAAGGACGCCTCGACCTCGGCGACGATCTCCTCGGCACGGTCCTCCTGGCCGAACACCTTGCCGGTGACCAGGGTCTGGACCTGCCACGGGGTCCCGAAGTCGACGTACTCCTCGGGCTGCACGACCGTCGGCGCGATCTCGGAGAGGCGCTCGTACTCGGTGTCGGTCAGACCGGCGGTGATGCCCATGATGAGGTCGGGGTCGAGCGCGGCGATCTGCTCGAAGTTGATCTCCTCACGGGGCAGGATCACCGGGTCGGCGTCGCCCGCTGCCTCGTCGGCCCAGGGGAAGAAGACGTCGTCCTCCGGGCCGAACGCGTAGCGCACCGCGATCGGCTCGATGCCGAAGAGGACCAGCGCGTCCTGTTCGGTGTAGCCGAGGGACACCACCCGCTCGGGTGCGTCGGGCACGACGGTCGAGCCGAACTTGTGCTCGATGGTGACGCCGGAGCCCGCACCCGCATCGCTCCGCTCGCCGTCCGACGAATGGGCGCCGTCCGACCGGCCACAGGCGACGAGTGCAAGGGTGGACACCATGGTGAGCGCCACGAGGGCGACACGACGAGGGACGGAGCGCGTCGACGAAGTCATGCATCCTTGTTAGTCGGTGTTAGGGGTCCTTGTCATCATTCCCTGCGTTGCTGGCGCACCGCGAGGTCTGGGATCCTCGTGCCGTGACCGACACGCCGCAGCCGACCACCGCCGGGAGCGCCTGGGCGCCGGGACCCGGCATCGTCGTGCTGCCCGATGGCCGAAGTGTTCGCTGCCGTGGGCTCCGTCACCCGACGCCCGCTCAGGAGCCCGACGTCGGGTACTACCTGCTCGACGAGGCCCCCGCCTTCGACTGGCCGACGAACTGGATCGACTGGCCCGACTTCCGGCTGCCCAGGGACCCGGAGCGTGCGTTGGAGCAGCTCCGCGACGCCCACCGGCGATGTGCGGACGAGCGCGTCGAGCTCGCCTGCCACGGTGGGATCGGCCGCACCGGCACGGCGCTGGCAGCGCTGGCGGTGTTCAGCGGCGTGGACCCACGCGACGCCGTCAAGTGGGTGCGCACCCACTACGAGCCACGCGCCGCCGAGACCCCGTGGCAGCGCCGTTGGGTGCGCCGCCTGTCGCGCTGATGTCCCGCCGGGGTCGTGTCGCGGCCGGCTGTCCGTGCGGCTCGGGCATCGCGTACTCGCGGTGCTGTCGACCGCTGCACCTGCGCACCGAGGAGGCATCGACTGCCGAGGCGCTGATGCGGTCGCGCTACAGCGCGTTCGTGAAGCGCCTCGACGGCTACCTGGCCTGGTCCTGGGACCCGAGCACCGCTCCAGCGGCGGTCACCTTCCGCGACGCGCAGCAGTGGACCGGTCTCGAGATCGTGTCCACCGAATGCGGTGGCCCGCTCCACGACGAGGGCGAGGTCGAGTTCATCGCGTCCTACGAGCTCGACGGCCGCCCGGGAGCGCTGCGCGAGCGGAGCCGCTTCGTGCGACACGACGGCCGGTGGGTCTACCTCGACGGCGTGCACGACTGAGCCCCGTGCACGCCTGACTCCTCCGCACGATTGAGCCCCGTACGCGACTGAGCCACGAGTTCTCGCCCGGATGCCGCGCTCACCAGGTGTCGATGTTCGGCCGGCGCCGTCGACGTGACCGTCCGTCGGTGTCGTCGCGGCGAGCGGTGAGCAGCGTGGTGATCCACCGCCGGGAGTCCGCCGGGTCGATCACGTCGTCGAGCTCGAACATCGTGGCGGCGTGCAACGCCCGTCCGCGTTCGTAGGCGACCTCGACCATGTGCTGATAGGTGCGCTCACGTTCGTCGGGGTCCTCGATGGCAGCCAGCTCGTCACGGAAGCCGAGGCGCACCGCCCCCTCGAGGCCCATGCCGCCGATCTCGCCGGTGGGCCAGGCGACGCAGAACAGGGGCGCGCGGAAGCTGCCGCCGGCCATCGCCATGGCGCCGAGCCCGTAGCCCTTGCGGAGGATGATCGTGCCGATGGGCACCCCGAGGTTGGCGCCGGTGACGAACATGCGACTCACGTGCCGCACCGCGGCCTGCTCCTCGGCCGACGGGCCGACCATGAAGCCCGGGGTGTCGCAGAGGAACAGGATCGGCAGCGCGTGCGCGTCGCACAGCTGCATGAATCGGGCGGCCTTGTCGGACCCGTCGGCGTCGATCGCCCCGGCCAGGTGCATCGGCTGGTTCGCCACCACACCGATCGCCGTGCCCTCGACCCGGGCCAGCGCCGTCACCATCCCGGGCGCCCAACCGGCGCGCACCTCGAGCACGGAGCCCACATCGGCGAGCATGGGCAGCACCGTGCGCACGTCGTACACCTCGCGCCGCTGCTCCGGCACGACGTCGCGCAGCTCGCGCTGATCGGCGGCGGTCCACCGCCCGAGCGTGGGGGTGGTGAAGTACGACAGGTAGCGCCGGGCGACCTGCACCGCTGCGGCCTCGTCGGCGACGGCGATGTCGACGACGCCGTTGGCGACCTGGACGTCGAGAGGCCCCACCTCTTCGGGGGTGAACACACCGAGGCCGCCGCCCTCGATCATGGCGGGCCCGCCCATCGCGATGTTCGAACCCTCGGTGGCGATGATCACGTCGCAGCAACCGAGCAGTGCGGCGTTCCCGGCGAAGCAGCGGCCGCTCGCGATGCCGACGAGCGGCACGAGCGCGCTGAGCCGGGCGAACAACCGGAACGCCTCGACGTCGAGACCCGACACCGTCGGAACGTCGGTGTCGCCCGGACGCCCACCGCCACCCTCGGTGAAGAAGACGACCGGCAGCCGCTCTCGCTCGATGACGTCGAAGAGCCGGTCCTTCTTGTGGTGGTTGAAGTACCCCTGCGTGCCGGCGAGCACCGTCGCGTCGTACGAGAGCACCGCGGTGCGGACGCCGTCGACGGTCCCGATGCCGGCGATCAGACCGTCGGCGGGTGTCCGGTCGATCAGCTCCTCGATGCTGCGCCGCGACCGTTGTGCGGCCACGACCAGTGGGCCGTACTCCACGAAGCTGCCCGGATCCACCAGGTCGTCGATGTTCTCCCGGGCCGTGCGCTGACCACGAGAGCGGCGGCGCTCGACCGCGGCGGGTCGACGGTCGTCGAGGATCCGGCGGTGCCGGTCGAGCACCTCGTCCACATCGGCTCGAGCTGTCCCTTCGCTACGAGCAGTCCCATCGCCGCGTGCAGTTGCATCGCTGCGTGCAGTCCCATCGCTGCGTGCAGTCCCATCGCTGCGAGCAGTCCCATCGCTGCGAGCAGTGTCAGCCGCTCCACCGGGCGGATCCTCCGCCTCGGTGTCGGGCGACGAGTCCTGCAGCGCTTCCAACCGGACGAGGGGCTGGCCGGCCTTCACCGGCGCGCCGGGTGCCACGAGCGCCTCGACGACCCGCACCTCGGCCGGGGCCGCGACGGGGTACTCCATCTTCATGGACTCGAGCACGGCCAGCGGCTGGCCTGCGGCGACGGCCTGGCCGACGTGCGCGACCGTCAGGACGGTGCCGTCGATGGGTGCGTCGGCATGCATCAGTCGTCGAGCGAACCGAGGTCGTCGGGCACGTCCACCGCGTAGCGCTGCAGCACCTCGAGCGGCACGATGTCGAGGCACCGCTCGTGGGTCGACGCGAGCACCACCGGTGCCGCCGCACCGGCGTCGTGGGCCCGGAGCCAGTTCGCTGCGGTGACGCACCAGCGGTCGCCGGGGACCAGGCCCGGGAAGCGGAACTGCGGCATCGGCGTGCTGAGGTCGTTGCCGATGCTGCGCTGGTGCGCCAGGAACTCTGCGCTCACCACGGCGCAGATGGTGTGGCTGCCCAGGTCTTCGGGGCCGGTGCTGCAGCAGCCGTCGCGGTAGAACCCGGTCATCGGTTCGGTGCCGCACGGCTGGAGCGGCGCGCCGAGGACGTTCGACTCGTGCTGGTCGTGGAGGGACATGACCCGAGTATTGCCGTCCGACCGCACCGCGTCGGGACCGGGTGCGGAGCGTGCGCCCGCAGCGGGAAGGTCACCAGGGGAGCTCAGGTCCGGAGTGCGTTGTCGAGACGGGCGAGTGCCTCGTGGTGGATCGCCCCACCGTTGCCGCTGCGCTCGACGGCGCGTTCGAGCACCTGGACGTCGTAGGGGTGCACGGCGGCGAAGTCGAGCAGCTCCCTCGCGCCGCCGTCGCCGAGCAGCGACTCGCGCAGGCACACGTCGATCACGTGTCGCAGGTCGGTGGCGAACGGCGCCTCGCTGTCGGGCAGGAGGGACCCGCGGTAGATGCCCGAGGCGGCCGCCAGCTCGCCGGCGTCGAGGTGCCGCCGGACCTGGAGCGCGTCGATCTCTACGGGAACCGTCAGACGGTACGGCCGGGATGCGATGGCACCGCCGAGCTGCTTGCGCAGGTGCGACAGGTCGGCCTTGGTCGTCGCCGGGCTCACGGGACGGTCGCCGTACACGAGCCCTTGCAGACGGTCGAGCGAGCACGGTCCTTCGACGGCGAGCGCCAGGAGCAGCTCGATCTGGCGGTGCCCGATGCGCAGGGGCCGCCCGTCGAAGGTCGCGCCGGCACCTCCGAGCACGGACAGTCGCAGCGTCGGCGATGCATCCGACGACGCCCATCCCTCACGTGGGTCGACCGTGTCGCCGTGAGCGCCACCTGTGGGGCGACCAGCGCCCACCGCGCTGCCGGACCTGTCCGCTCCGGTGTCGGCGGTGCGCTCGTCGGGCAGGTGCTCCGAGACGAGCCGGCCGAGGGTCGCCACCGTGATCTCGGCGAGCGGCGATGCGGTGTCCCAGCGACCCGACAGGTCGATCACCCCCAGGCACTGGCCGCTCCTGTCGATGACCGGCGCCGACCAGCAGGCCCAGTCCCGGACGGCATCGCACCAGTGCTCGGCCGAGAAGACCGTCGCGACGGACCTGGTGCGCAGCGCGAGCCCCAGTGCGTTCGTGCCGGCGGACGCCTCGTCCCAGCGTCCGCCCGGCACGAAGCCCACCCGTTCGGCCGGCCGGCGCATCGACGGGCCGCCCGCGCTCCAGAGGATGCGACCCTGTTCGTCGGTGACCGCGGCGACCATGTCCGATGCCGACGCGGCCCGCGTCAGCTGCTCCTCGAGACCGACGCCCGAGCGCCGGATGGGCGATGCTTCCCAGCGCTCACGCGCCTCGGGCGGCTCCAGCTCGACCGGCGCGGCGTCGGTCCGGGCGCTCAACACAGATTCACAGCGCGACCACGACTCGCCGATCGGGCCGTCGAGCGCCCGACCCTCGGCCCGGGCCGACTCGATGTCCTCTCGTCGCTGCCGAAGTCGGCGGTCGACCACGTGCGACCCCCCGGGGCTCGTGGACTCGTCGGCCGTCGTGACGACCAACCTTGTTCCAACCTTACGCATGCGAAGGTCGTCTGGAGCGGTCGTGCACGGCCGCGGCACCAGAGACCTCGCTCGAAGCGCCCGACGACGTGCGCTTCCTGATCCGGTCGCGGCGCTTCAGCGACGAAGCGCTCGCCGACCTCACGGTGGTCACCCACGGGTGGCCGCCTCGGCG
This sequence comes from Actinomycetes bacterium, assembly GCA_023389745.1. Lineage (GTDB taxonomy): Bacteria > Actinomycetota > Acidimicrobiia > Acidimicrobiales > Microtrichaceae > JAFAFN01. The sequence goes on along the minus strand of JAEWED010000144.1, from coordinate 14,146 downwards.
GGCAGGTCCCGCCACGTCGCCCACGGGCGAACCCCAGACGTCCCATCGCGTGGCCCACTCTCCCTCCTCTCCCTGCGGGTCGCGCGATGGGGCACGGGGCCGGACCAGCGGAATGCGCCAGACGACCGGAATGCGCCAGACGACCGGAATGTGCCAGACGACCGGAATGTGATTGACGGGGTGCATCGGGCGCGGCGAGCGTGGGCTCGTGGGGAGCTTCTTCGAGGAGAGCACGCAGGTCGCGAGGGCTGACGACGGCAGCTACGTCGGGGCGATCGACGAAGGGTGGAACCTCCGGCCGCTGCCACAGGGCGGCGTCGTGACCGCGCTCGCGCTGCGGGCCATGGAGGCCGAGCTCGACGACCCGGGCCAGCGGCTCCGCACGCTGCACACCACGTTCGTGGCGCAGGTGCCCCACGGTCCCGTCGAGATCGAGGTCGAGACGTTGCGCCGGGGCCGGTCGATGTCGCACCTGCGCGCCGAGGTCCGACCGGCCGGCGCGAGCCGCGGCCACCTGACGACCGCGGTGTTCGGCTCGCCCCGCCGTGGTTTCGAGTTCACCGACGTGCGCTGTCCTCCGGGGCTGCCGCTTCCGGCGGACTGCCCGTCGTTCCGGGACCCGTTGCCCGACGACGTCGAGCCGTTCGAGCCGATGCCGTTCTGGGACCACGTCGACGGTCGCCCGGCGCTCGGTCATCCGTTCTGGGAGCGCTACGAACCCGAGGCGGCCGAACGGGCGGGGTGGTACCGATTCGACGACGCGCCGATCCGCGCCGACGGCACGATCGACCCGCTGTCGTTGGTGGTGTTGAGCGACTTCATGCCGGGCGCGGTGGGGGAGCGGACCGGGGGCAACGGGGCGTCCGCGCAGCCCTGGTTCGGGCCGAGCGTCGACCTGACCGTGCACCTGCTGGCGCCGTGCCGGTCTGAGTGGGTGCTGTGCCACAACACGGCTCGACACGCTGGGGACGGGTACGCCTCCGCGGACATGTCGATCTGGGACTGCGGCCCAACGGGCGCGGACGAGCCCGTGCTGGTCGTCTACGCCACCCAGCTGTTCTTCTTCTCGTTCCTGGGCTGACCTGCTGATCGGACCGGGCTGACTCAACCCAACCGGCGGAGCTCCACCCGATGTTCCCCGTCGCCGAATCGGAACGCGGCGAGCGCGGCTGCCTCGGACTGGACGTCGTCGTGCTGGGCCGAGCTCAGCGGAAGGTGCTCGACCACCAGTCGGATCGGTCCGCTCGGGCCGTCGATCTGCTCGGGGTGCCACACCGCCTGCGCGGTGCCGTCGACGAGCACGGTGCCCCGTACGGGACCCTCCGCGTCCGCGAAGCGGCGCGACTCGTCGCTGCCGAACCGGGTGCGCACGGCGTGCGAGAGCAGCACGTTGTCGTACTCCGGCAGGAACCGCACCGGTGCGGGGGTGTCCGCGCGGGGCCGGGGTGCGTCGGGCAGGTCGAACAGCTCGACACCCGTCGCGCTGCGGAACACCCGGAGCTGCGCACGGTTCCGCTCGACGACCTCTCGCAGCCCCGTGAGGCGGGTGAAGGTCGTGAAATCCGCGACGGACGCCGGGCCGTACGCGGCGAGGTAACGCAGCAGCAACTCGTCCACGCCACGCGAGGTGTCGAGCTCCTGGCCCGTCCACGCCTCGAACGGCGTCGAGGTGACCTGCAGTGTCTTGCCCCACACGCCTCGGGGTGGGATCTGCACCAGCGGGAGGTGGCACCGGCACGCGTAGGCGAGCGCGGCTGCGTCGAGATCCGGGAACTCGGCGGCGAGCGCGGTGCGCAACGCCCGAGCGGCCATCGGTCGCTCGGCGAGCGCGCCTCGTGCGAACGCCAGGACCGGATCCAGGTCGACGTCGACGAGCAGCGGGGCGAACTCGCTGTGTCGGAGGATCTCCTGGTCCATGACGGGCTGCGTCACGGGCCGCATCCAACGGGCGTCGCGACTGGTGACCAGGTGGATCGTGCCGCGCATGATCACGATCCTGACCAGCTCGCGCGCCTCGATCCGGTCACCGACCGCCTCGGGCTCGAAGCGCTCGAGGCGGGACCACAGCGCCACGTACGGGTCGAGGGGAACTTGCGCCTGGAGGGCGACCAGGTGCTCGATCGCGTCGAACGGCGGCACCGCGGATCGCTCCAGCAGGAGCTGACGGGCGAGGGTCGCCCGGTTCGACGCCCGGTCGTCGAGCACGTCGCTCACGGGTCCGTTCTAGCAAGCGATGCTGGAGCAAGTGCGCTGGTCAGTGCATGATAGGTGCGCTTACCACCCACGAAGCCTGACGGAGACCGCCGACGTGAGCGCGCTCGAGCAGCTCGATCCCACCCCCGCTCCCGCCGCGGTGCGCCCCTCGCGGCGCGGCTGGCTGCACGGTGGGTGGAGCCGTGCAGGTGGGCTGCTCGCATTGATCGGGCTCGTCGCGGTCGTGACGCTGGCGTCGATCGCGATCGGCACCAAGTCGATCTCGCCGTCGGTGTCGCTCGACGCGCTCTTCTCGTTCGACCCGACGATCGACGACCACCTGATCATCCGCGAGCTGCGCATCCCCCGCACCGTGCTCGGGCTCATGGTGGGCGCTGCGCTCGGTCTGGCCGGAGCGGTCATGCAAGGGGTGACGCGGAACCCGCTCGCGGATCCGGGCCTGCTCGGCGTGAACTCCGGGGCGGCGCTCGGCGTGGTGACCGGCATCTTCGTCTTCGACAGCTCGTCGCTGTTCGGGAACGTGTGGTTCGCGTTCGCCGGCGCAGCGGTGGCGGGCGTGGCCGTGTACGTGCTCGGAGCGATGGGGCGTGGCGGAGCGACGCCCGTGAAGCTGGCGATCGCCGGTGCGGCACTCGCCGCGCTGCTCAGCTCGTTCACCGCGGCGTTCCTCCTGCTCGACTCGGCCACGCTCGACCAGTACCGGTTCTGGGCCGTCGGCTCGACCGCTGGGCGAGAGCTGGCCGTCGCGTGGACGGTGCTGCCGTTCATCGCCGTCGGCACCGTCCTGGCGATCGGCTCGTCGAACTCCCTCAACGGCCTCGCGCTCGGTGACGACGTGTCGCGCTCGCTCGGTCAGCGTGTCGGCTGGGTCCGCGCCGCGTCGGCGGCGTCGGTGGTGCTGCTGTGCGGTGCGGCCACCGCGGCGGTCGGGCCGATCGCGTTCGTCGGGCTCACGGTGCCCCACGTCGCGCGGGCGGTGACCGGGCCCGATCACCGGTGGTTGCTGCCGTTCTCGATGTGCATGGGGTCGATCCTGCTGCTCGCCGCGGACATCGTCGGCCGGGTCGTCGCACGCCCCGGCGAGCTCGAGGTCGGCATCGTCACGGCGTTCGTCGGTGCGCCGGTGTTCATCGCCTTCGTCCGTCGTCGCAAGATCGCGGAGCTCTGAGGTGACCGCCGTGGCCAGCCCCGATCGACGGACGCCGCTCGACCGACTGCGGTCGGTGCGCCGCCACCTCGGCGCAGGCGCGTCGATCGGCGTGCGGCTCGGTCCGGTGTCCGCACGGGTCGACGTGCGTGCGGTCGGCGTGACCCTGGCGCTGCTCGCGGTCGTCGCGCTCGGCCTGGCGTGGAGCGTGAGCGTCGGCGACTTCCCGATCCCCCTGAGCGACGTGGTCAAGGAGCTCACCGGCCTCGGGGGTGGATCCGACAGCGAGTTCATCATCCGCGGCCTGCGCCTGCCGCGAGCCCTGACGGCGGTCCTCGTCGGTGCGGCGTTCGGCATCTCCGGACAGATCTTCCAGCGGATGGTGCACAACCCGCTCGCGAGCCCGGACATCCTCGGCGTGTCCTCCGGCGCGGCGGCCGTCGCGGTGTTCGCGATCGTCACCTGGGCTGCGCCGAGCTCGGTGGTCACGCTCTGGGCCCTCGGGGGAGCGGTCGGCGCGGTGGCGGCGATCTACCTGTTGGCGATCAAGCAGGGGTTGTCGAGCTATCGCCTGGTGCTCGTCGGCATCGGGATCACCGCGATGCTCGACGCGGTCGTCGCCTACCTGCTGACCCGGGCGAAGCTCTTCGACGCGCAGCGCGCCACGATCTGGCTGACCGGCAGCATCAACGGCCGGGGCTGGGAGTACGTCCGACCGCTGACGATCGCGCTGGTCGTGCTCGTGCCGCTCGCGATGATCAGCGCCCGTGGGCTCAAGGTCCTCGAGCTCGGCGACGACGCAGCGATGGGGCTCGGCGTCGGCGTGCGTCGTTCCAAGCTGGGCCTGGCGCTCGCAGCGGCCGGGCTCGCCGCGGTGGCCACGGCGGCCGCCGGTCCGGTCGGCTTCGTCGCACTCGTCTCTCCCCAGATCGCACGGCGCCTCATCGGCGGGCGCTCGCTCGGCCTGCTCCCGGCGGGGCTCATCGGCGCCGCCATCATGGTGTTCGCCGACACCCTCGCTCGGCGGGCGTTCGCTCCCATCGAGCTGCCCGTCGGTGTCGTGACGGCGATCGTCGGGGCCCCCTACCTGCTCTGGCTGCTGGCCCGGGCCAACAAGATCGGAAGTGGTGGCTGACATGACCGAGGTCCTCGACGACGACCGACCTGCCGCCACAGCGACCCACACCGCCCCCCGATTGGTGGCCGACCACGTCACGCTCGCCTACGACGACCGCATCATCGTCGAGGATCTGTCGGTCGAGATCCCGACGGGTCAGGTGACGGTGATCGTCGGGGCCAACGCGTGTGGCAAGTCGACCCTGCTGCGGGCGCTCGCCCGGCTGCTGACGCCCCGGTCGGGCACGGTGCTGCTCGACGGCGAGGCGATCCGGTCGACGCCGACGCGTGAGGTCGCCCAGAAGCTCGGCATCCTTCCCCAGCAGCCCGTCTCGCCCGACGGCATCGTCGTGTCCGATCTCGTCGCCCGTGGCCGTCATCCGCACCAGCGGTGGTTCCGCCAGTGGTCGCACGAGGACCAGGAGGCCGTCGACCGGGCGCTCGCCGACACCAGGACGTCGGAGCTCGCGGACCGTTCGGTCGACGAGCTCTCGGGTGGGCAGCGCCAGCGGGTCTGGATCGCGATGGCGCTCGCACAGGGCACCGACATCCTGCTGCTCGACGAGCCGACGACGTTCCTCGACCTGGCCCACCAGGTCGAGGTGCTGGACCTGCTCGCGGAGCTGAACGCCGAGCGTGGCCGCACCATCGTGTGCGTGCTGCACGACCTGAACCTGGCGAGCCGCTACGCACACCACCTGGTCGCCATGCGCGCCGGCGAGATCGTCGCCCAAGGTGCACCGAGCGACATCGTCACCGAGGCGACCGTGCGCGACGTGTTCGGCCTCGAGTCGCGCATCGTCACCGATCCGATCGCCGGCTCACCGATGGTCGTCCCGATCGGCCGGGTGCACCGCCCCGACTGAATCCAGCGGCACTGTCCGGCCAGAGGGCGGCGGGGCAGAGGGCGGCGGGGCAGAGGAGGCCTGCAGAGGGCGGCGGGACGGGGGAGGCGGGACGGGAGCGGTGTGGGAGCGGCGCGTCATGGTGCTTGCCCACCCCCCGCTAATGACCTACATTAGAACGTGTTCTAGTTTCTCGACCTGAAGGTGGTTGGCATGGAGTTCGGACTCTTCTTCAACGGGTACCTGCCCGGACCCGCGGCCCACGATGCGGCCTCGGAGCACGAGATGATCCGACGCGAGATGGACTACGCCATCCACGCGGACGGCTTCCACTGGAAGTACGTGTGGTTCGGCGAGCACCACGCACTCACCGAGTACTCGCACATGTCGGCACCCGAGGTCGTTTTCGGCTACATCGCCGCGAAGACCAGCCGCATCCACATGGGCTCGGCGATCATGAACCTGTCGCGGCCGGTCAACCACCCGGTTCGCAACGCCGAGCGCGTCGCGATGCTCGACCACGTCACCGAGGGTCGCTACGAGTGGGGCACCGGACGCGGCGCCGGCTCCCACGAGATGGCCACGTTCGACCTGCTCACCTCTGAGACCAAGGCGATGTGGGACGAGGCGGCGCCCGAGATCCTGCGCATGTGGGAGCAGCGGGACTACACCTTCGACGGCGAGTTCTTCAAGGTCGAGAAGCCCCACAACATCCTCCCCAAGCCCTACGGCAAGGGTCATCCGCCGCTGTGGGTCGGCTGCGGCAACCCGGGCACGTTCACCAAGGCCGGCGAGCTGGGCATCGGAGCGATCGCCTTCAACTTCGAGCCGATCTACAACCTGAAGGGCCGCATCGAGGCCTACAAGGAGGGCATCGCGAACTGCGAGCAGCCCCTGGGTCAGTTCATGAACGACAACGTCATGATGACCAACGCGGTGATCTGCCTGGCCGACCGCACCCGTGCCCGTGAGATCGCCATGTCGGCGGGCCGCGGCTACCTGAACACGATGGTCAACATGTACCACGACACGATGCCGCCCCAGAAGGGTGCGGTGAAGTGGCCGGGTGCCCCGTTCCAGATCCCCGACGAGGCGACCCTCGACCACCTGATCGAGGCCGGCTACCTGCTCTGCGGCAACCCCGACGAGGTGAACGAGCAGATCGCGAAGTACCAGGAGGTCGGCTGCGACCAGCTGGTCTTCGGCATCCCGAACGAGGGCTTCGAGCACGAAGAGGTGTTCGAGATGATCGAGCTGTTCGGCGACAAGGTCATCCCGAACTTCGACCCGGATCCGGTGCACTCGACCACCCGCTACCGCGAGCAGGCCGAGCGTCGTCACCCGGACTTCGCCCACCCGCTGCCCGAGGGGCTCGACGTCACGGTCATCCCGACCAACGCGCTGCTGCCCCTGGCGGACTGAACCCTGCCCACCGGCAGGTCGTCGCTCCGACTCGTGGCGGGAACGTGACCACCCGCGACCGGCTGCTCGACGAGGCGGAGTTCCTCTTCGCCCGCAGCAGCGTCGCGGGGGTCACCTCCCGTCAGATCACCGAGGCCGCGGACCAGCGGAACACGTCGGCGATCAGCTACCACTTCGGGTCGCGAGAGGGCCTGCTGCTCGAGATCCTGGCCCGTCGCGGCGGGCCGATCGACGCCGCTCGTGGCCGTCGGCGTGACGCGCTCGGCGCCGACCCGGGTGTGCGCGACCTGGTCGCGTGCCTGGTCGAGCCGTACTGCGCCGGGCTGGGCACCGGCGAAGGGCGCTCGTACTTGCGCATCGTGGCCCAGCTGCGCGGGCGGTTCGCCGCGTGGAGGGTCGAGAGCGACTCCTCGACCACGGCGCACCTGGCGCGCATCCTCGACGAGATCACCGCCCGTTGCGACGCCGGCCCCGAGATCAGTGGCGAGCGTGTGCTCGCCCTGATCATGGTGATGACCGGCATGACCGCCGAGCGGGCCCGGCGCCTCGACGAGTCCGCCCAGGTTGCCCTCGGTCACGACGAGTTCGTCGACCACCTGACCGGGATCTGCACGGCGATCATCCGGGGCTGATCGGAGCCCAACGGCGCGCCGGCGCGCTCCTCAGAGGGAGCTGCTCACAGGGAGCTGCGCGGGACGATGCGGTTCTGGGAGTCGACGGGACGCCGAGAGTCACCGATCAGCGCGACGACCCAGAGGACCAGCGAGAGCCCCCAGAAGACCAGACCCAGACGGTCGCCTGAGGTCGCGTCCTGGACGATGAAGACGAGGGACAGGACGAGGAAGACGACGTCGATCGCGAGTCGGGTGGTGCGGTTCCGCATGGTGAGCTCCTGGCAGTGGTCGAGAGGGCAGTTTCGATGGGGCAGTAGGTATGGGGGATTCCGGCGGACGGGGACGGCGGGCCCGGAGACGGACGGCTCCGGCACCACAGCTGTGTGATCGGCAGGGTTCGGACCCTGGTTGAGGAACCGGACGAAATTCATTCGTCGACCGTCCGGGGGTGGCGGACCCCTACAGTCCGGGCGTGACCCAGCTGATGAGCGCCGTGTCCGGCGAGCTGCCACCCGACGACGGCCGGTGGGCGTACGAGCCGAAGTGGGACGGCATGCGGGTCGCGATCCGGCTGGACCACGGCGAGGTCACCGCTCGGAGCCGCACCGACAAGGACGTGCTCGTCGCCTTCCCCGAGCTGCTGGCGCTGGCCGAGATCGCCGATGACGCGTTGCTCGACGGCGAGCTGGTGGCGCCCGACGCGTCGGGACACGAGAGCTTCGGGCGGTTGCAGCGGCGCTTCGGAGTCGGTGATCCCCGACGAGCGGCGCGGCTGGCGGTCGAGGTGCCGGTGCGCTGCGTGCTGTTCGACCTGCTCGAGCTCGACGGCCTCGAGGCGTGGCGGCTGCCGTTCGAGCAGCGGCGGGCGCTGCTGGTCGGCCTGGTCGAGCCCGGTCCGACGTGGATGGTGACCCCTTCGCAGGTGGGTGGCGGCGCGGAGCTGCTGGAGGCCGCTCGCGAGCACGGTCGGGAGGGGATCATGGCCAAGCGGATCGACGCGCCGTACCGACCGGGTCGGCGCTCCGACTCGTGGCGCAAGGTCAAGATCCGCCACGCCCAGGAGTTCGCCGTGTGCGGCTGGACCGCGGGCGAGGGACACCGCTCGTCCGGCGTCGGCTCCCTGGTGCTCGGCTGCCACGGCGAGCACGGCTGGCGTTGGGTGGGCAACGTCGGCACCGGGCTCACCTCGGCGGACTCCGACCGCTGGCGTGCCGAGCTCGAGGCCGACGAGGTCGACGAGCCCCCGTTCGAGGTCGCGCGTTCGCAGCGGGCGCTGCGCACCGCGCGTTGGGTCGATCCGAGCGTCGTCGTGCAGGTCGCCTACGCCGAGTGGACGAGCGACGGTCGACTCCGGCAGCCCTCGTTGCTCGGACGGCGGCCGGACGTCGAGGCGACGACCGTTCGCTGCGAAGAGTGAGAACGGTCGAGGCTCAGATCGTCGGGCGGTGCCGGGCGACGATCGCTGCGGTGTCGACCCCCGCCGGGAGCGTGCCGAACACCGCAGCCGCAGCGGCACCACCGTCGAGACGCGAACCGCAGAACGCGTCGGCGACGACCGCCGGGGAGTGCTGGAGCACGAGCGAGCCCTCGAACAGCAGCGCCATGGACTCGACCAGTCGCCGGGCCCGGTGCTCGATCGCGTCCAGGTCGGCGAGCTCCCTGTCGAAGCGGTCCAGTGCGTCGTCGAAGCGACGGTCGGCCCCGCGGGCGAGCTCCAGCTCGCTGCGGAACGCCTCGATCGACGCGGGCTCGCGGCCCATCGCCCGCAGCACGTCGAGGCAGATCACGTTGCCGGACCCCTCCCAGATGCCGTTGACAGGGCTCTGGCGGAACAGGCGCGGCATGTCGGACTCCTCGACGTAGCCGACGCCGCCGAAGCACTCGAGGGACTCGACCGCGTGCTGTGGGGCGCGCTTGCACGTCCAGTACTTGACCACCGGGCCCAGCAGCCGCGCGAGCAGCTGCTCGTGGCTGTCGTCGGGCCGGTCGAAGGTCGACGCGAGCCGCATGACGGCGAGCGTCGCGGCCTCGGACTCGACGCAGAGGTCGGCGAGCACGTTCGACATGAGGGGCTGCTCGTCGAGCGGAGCGTCGAACGCCCTGCGGTGATGGGCGTGCCACGTCGCCTGGGCCACGCCGTTGCGCATGATCGACGCCGAGCCGAGGGCGCAGTCGAGCCGGGTGTGGTTGACCATCTCGATGATCGTCCGCACGCCTCGTCCCTCGTCGCCGACCATGACCGCCCACGTGTCGAGCATCTCGATCTCGCTCGATGCGTTGGAGCGGTCGCCCAGCTTGTCCTTCAGTCGCTGGATCCTGATCGGGTTGCGACGCGTTGCCGTCGCGCCGCCGTTCGCCGCGCTGCTTGCACCGCCATCGGCGGCGCCGTTCGCGGAGCCGTCCGGGCACCAGCGCGGCATCCAGAAGCAGCTCAGACCGCCCGGGGCCTGGGCCAGGGTCAGGAAGCCGTCGGACATCGGCGCGGAGCAGAACCACTTGTGACCGGTGAGGCGGTACTCGCCGCCGGGGCCGCCCGCGCCGATCGGCGTCGCGGTCGTCCGGTTCGACCGCACATCGGAGCCGCCCTGCTTCTCGGTCATCGCCATGCCGAAGGTGATGCCGGACTTCTCGTCGCCGGGCACGTTGCGGGGGTCGTAGCTCGTGCTGGTCAGCAGCGGCTCGAGCAGCTTGGCGACCGACGGCTCGTGTCGCAGGGCGGGCACCGCCGAGTACGTCATCGAGATCGGGCACGTGTGGCCGGCGTCGCCCTGGTACCAGGTGGTGAACGCGGCCGCCCTGCGCGTGTGGGCGAACGGCTCCGGGTCGGCCCACGGCGCGGCGTGCAGTCCCTGTGAGACCGCCGCGGTCATCAGCTCGTGGTAGGCGGGGTGGTAGTCGACGACGTCGATCCGGTGGCCGTAGCGGTCGTGCGTGCGCAGCTGCGGCGGGTTGGCGTTCGCGGCTCGAGCCCACTCGAGGACCTGCTCGGACCCGGTTCGGCGGCCCACGGCCGACAATGCGCTGTCCGGGCCGACGGCGCCGGTACCGCAGATCCGCTCGACCGCCTCGACGAGCGGACGGTTGGTCGCGAAGGCGTCGTGGGCGACGAGCGGCGGCGGTTGGTTGGTGACCTCGTGGGTGTCGAACCAGCTGCTCATGGACCGAGCGTAGGTGGGGGCGCCTCCGACGGGTCGTCGTCGGAGACCGGATCCGGCGCAGGACCCACCACGGGCAGGGCACCGGTGGGTGCGTCGACGAAGACCAGGCCGGCGGCGGACTCCGTGGGGGTGCGGCGGGTGGCGAGGGCCTCGAGCGCAGGTCCGTCGCCGACGTCGTAGCCGGCCTCCTCCGAGAGCAGCCAGCGAACCTCGAGCAGGTCGCAGTAGGCCTGGTTGGGGTCACCCACCCCTCCGAGCGCCTCGTGCGCCCGCGCCCGGCCGGGCTCGAACACGTCGTGCAACCAGTGGCGGGCCGCGACCTCCTCGGGCACCTCGATCCCGCACTCCTGTTGCATCGTCGTGTGGAACGACCGCAGGTCGTTGAGCATCACGGTCGCCTGTCCCTCGCCGACCTGCAGCCCGGTCAACCGAGCGAGCCGCTCGGAGTGGAAGCTGCGACCGGCGACGGCGAGGCTCATGCGCACCTGCTCGCCACGCGGGTCGGTCGCCGCGAACCGGACCTCGTCGAGCGCGAACCCGAGCTCGTTGATGCGACGCAGCCGCGAGTCGATCTCGTAGTGGTCCTCGAGCCCGACGATCGGCTCGTCGTGCAGCACCGACCACAGCTGGTCGTAGCGCTCGGCGACACCGAGGGCCTCGTCCATGATCAGCGGCGTGAGCGACGCGGGTTCACCCCGGCTCGCCGCGACGTCGAGCAGTCCGCCGGCGACGTTCTCGACCATGATCTCGATGTCGTCGCGGCGCTGCCCGTCGCTCAGCGTCGCGTGCAGCTCGGTGGTCTCGGCGTCGACGAGCCAGGCGATCATCGTCTGGCCGTCGCGCATGAACAGCGTGTTCGCGAGCGAGCAGTCGCCCCAGTAGACGCCGTTGCGGTGCAGGTCGACGAGCAGCACCGCCATCGCGTCGAAGAGCCGACCGCGCTGGACCTGCAGCGTCGACGGGATGTTCATGAGCATGCGGCGGTACTGCCACGAGCGCGACAGGTACCGGGTCAGCAGGATCGCGTCGTCGGCCCGTGGCTGCTGCACGACACCCGCCGCGCGAACCGCCGAGAGCTCCCGTTCCTCGAGGGCGCGCAGCATGTCGTACTCGTGGGTGGCGACCGCAGCAGGCAGCGCCTTGAGCGCCCAGAGGGCGCCGTCGGCCTCGACGAAGCGGACGACGTGGCGGCTCGGACCGACGGCGAGCTCGCGCAGCGGGACCTGGCGCTCGTCCCACTCGTCGAGCGGTGTCGACCAGGGCAGGGCCAGCAGTCCCGTGGAGGGCTGGCGGAGCCGGACCTCGAGCGTGCCCATCGTGGCCTCCCGGGTCCGCTCGTGACCCCCTCGCCCGACCTCAGGCGGGAGTGGTCGCGCCGAGCGCTGCGTCGCGGGTGAGGTTGGCGCCGCTGGACGGGTCGAACACGTGCAGGTGTCGCGGGTCGAACCAGATCCGGGCGGTGCTGTGGTCCGAGATGCGGCTGCTCGGGTCGAGCGCGATGACGAGCTGGTCGCGCAGTCGTTCGCTGTCGAGGTCGCGTTCGAGCGCGGTGAGGCTCTCGACCGCGTCGGGTGTGGCCGAGTACGGGATGTACGCGTACTGCTCGTTGCCGAGCCACTCCACGACGTCGATCTCGGCGTCGAACGCGGTGCCCCCAGCCGCCTTCGAGGAGTCGACCAGCGATTCGTCGTCGAACCGCTCGGGTCGGATGCCCACCATCACCAGGTTCCGATCTCCGACCGCATCGCGCATGTCGTCGGGAAGGTCGACGGTGACGAACGGCAGCTCGAGCGATCCGCCCGAGACCACGCCCGGGACGAAGTTCATCGGCGGCGAGCCGATGAACCCGGCGACGAACATGTTGACCGGGTGCTCGTAGAGCTCGCGAGGCGTGCCGACCTGCTGCAGCTCGCCCCGGCGCATCAACGCCACGCGGTCGCCGAGGGTCATGGCCTCGGTCTGGTCGTGGGTGACGTACACCGTGGTCGTGCCCATTCGGCGCTGCAGCCGCAGGATCTCGGTGCGCATCTGGCCGCGCAGCTTCGCGTCGAGGTTCGACAACGGCTCGTCGAACAGGAACACCTTCGCGTCGCGCACGATCGCCCGTCCCATCGCGACCCGCTGACGCTGGCCACCGGAGAGGTTGCCCGGCTTGCGGTCCAGGTGCTCGGTCAGCTCGAGGGTCTCGGCAGCCTCGGCGACCTTGGCCTTGATCTCGTCCTCGGAGAGGCCCTTGCGCAGCCGCAGTGGGAAGGCGATGTTCTCGAAGACGCTCAGGTGCGGGTAGAGCGCGTAGTTCTGGAACACCATCGCCAGGTCGCGGTCGCGCGGTGCCACGTCGTTGACGCGCTCGCCGCCGATCAGCATGTCGCCCGAGGTGATGTCCTCGAGCCCGACGATCATCCGCAGCAGCGTCGACTTCCCGCACCCGGAGGGTCCGACGAGGATCATGAACTCGCCGTCCGCGATGTCGAGGCTGATGTCGTTGACGGCGGGGAAGCCGTCGCCGTACCGCTTGACGATGTTCCGCATGCTGATGTCGGCCATGTGTGATGCCTCTCTGTCGAAGGGGCTGGAACGGGCCTGCTCAGCCCTTGACCGCGCCGGAGGTCAGTCCGGCCACGATCCGGCGTTGGAACACCAGGACGAGGATGACCACTGGGATGGTCACCACGACCGAGGCCGCCATGACCGCGGTGACCGGCGACTCGAACTGGGACGCACCGGTGAAGAACGACAACGCGGCGGGCACGGTTCGAGCACGATCCGTCGACGTCAGCGACGCCGCGAGCAGGAACTCGTTCCAGCAGAAGAAGAAGGTGAGGATCCCGGTGGTGAACACGCCGGGTGCGGCCAGCGGCACGATCACCTTGCGGAACGCCTGCCACGGCGTCGCGCCGTCGACCTGCGCGGCCTGCTCCATCTCCCAGGGGATCTGACGGAAGAACGCCGACATCGTCCAGATCGACAACGGCAGGGCGAAGGTCAGGTACGGGATGATCAGACCGATCCAGGTGTCGTAGATGCCGAGGCCGCGCCACATGTTGAACAGCGGTCCGACCAAAGCGGCCTGCGGGAACATCGCGATGCCGAGCGCCATCGACAGCAGCAGCTTCTTGCCGGGGAACTCGAGACGGGCGATGGCGTAGGCGGCGAACATGGCGACCACGACCGCCAGGGCCGTCGCGATGATCGAGATGCCGAACGAGTTGCGCAGCGCCGAGGTGAACAGCTCGTCGCTGAACACCGTCGAGAAGTTCTCCCAGGTCCACTCCTTCGGGAAGAACGTCGGCGTGCCGGTGCGGAACGTCGACGGGCTCTTGAACGCGAGCGACACCATCCACAGCAACGGGAACAGCGCCCAGAGCAGGATCACCACACCCCAGAACGTCCACCAGTTGCTGGTCCGGTTGCCGCTGCTCATGAGTCATCCCCCCGCACCTGGGACAGGTCGGTGCCGAACCCCTTGATGAAGATGAACGCGATCACGACGACGGTCAGGAAGAGCAGGACCGACACCGCGGAGCCCGCCCCCAGGTTCACCAACGTCACGTTCTGGCGGTAGGCGAGGAACGACAGCGTCTCGGTCTCGTTCGCGCCGCCGGTCATGATGAACGGGTTGTCGAAGAT
>JAEWED010000102.1 GCA_023389745.1 Actinomycetes bacterium | reverse complement strand
GCGTGGCCCTCGTCAGCAGGGTCGGGCGGGTCGGTCACGAACGGTCTCCGATCCATCGCATGAGCAGCACGAGCGCCCCGATGCCCACCAGCCACGCGACGAGCCCTTCGGGGACCGGTCCGATCCGGCCGATCGGTGCACCGCCGCGGTCCTCCGGCGATCGCAGGTGGTCGACGTAGCGGATCACGGACGCGAGCTGCTCGTCGTCCAGGGCCCGTTCACCGAACGCCGGCATCGCGCCAGGTCCGATCCGGACCGCTTCGGCGATCTCCAGCGAGGTCGCACGCGTGACCCCGGGAGCGAAGACGTTCTGTCCGACCGCACCACCGGCGCCCGCCGAGCTGTGGCAGGCCGCGCACTGGTCGGTGTAGATCTCCTGGCCCTCGGCGAGGTCCCCGCCCGGGTGGAGCTCCGGCACCGGCGGGCCGTTGCCGAGCTGGCCGACGAACGCGACCAGGTCGGCTCGATCGGCGTCGTCGTAGGCGGGTCGTTTGCGCCGCGTCTGACGCGACGGCTCGTCCATGGGCATGCGCCCCGTCGAGAGGTAGAAGTCGGCGGTCGCCGCACCGGCCTCGCGCAGGTCGGGGCCGCGACCCTCGACACCCTCGCCCTCGACGCCGTGGCACGAGGCACACCCGCGCTGGAACAACGCCCGTCCCCGATCCGCGTCGCCGCGGGCGTCCGCTGTCGAGCCCGCCGAAGAGCCGATGGCGACGACCGTCGTGATCGCGACGACCGTGACGGCGCCGAGGATCGGGGCGAGCCGGGCGATCATGCGACCAGGTAGAGCAGGACCAGTACGGCGATCCAGACGCCGTCCACGAAGTGCCAGTAGTACGAGGTCACCTCGGCCGCCGGCAGCCGTCGACGATCGAAGCCGGCCGAGAGCGACCGGACGACCATCACCGCGAGGGCGAGCACCCCGGCGAACAGGTGCAGACCGTGGAACCCGGTGATCGTGAAGAACGAGGTGCCGTAGGCGTGGTCGGCGACGCCGAAGTCGAGCTGGCTCCACTCGTAGGCCTGCCCCACCAGGAAGGCCGCGCCCAGCACGACGGTCAGCACGAACCAGGCGCGGAACCGGGCGACGTCGTCGCGACGCAACGCCGACACGCCGAGGTGCACGGTCACGCTCGACACGACCAGCAGCGCCGTCAGCAGCAGGGCGAGCGGCACCTCGAGCTCGGCGCCGCGGGGCGGCCACGCGCCGTCGGCCGATCCGCGCAGGGTGAGGTAGGCGCCGAAGAGCCCGCCGAAGAACATCAGCTCCGACGACAACCAGACCACCGCTCCGACGGTGACGATGCGAGCCGCGCGCTCGGGTGGCGCGCCGGATCGTGCAGGCACCGCGGCGGTCACCACCTGCGAGGTCATGGGGCGGTCCTACCCCTCCGGGTGGACGGCAGACCGGTCTCCGAGCGCAGCGCACGAACGGCCGGGCGACCGCGTTCGACACCCAGGCCGTGCACGCAAGCGGCGTCGCCGGGTAGGAGCACGGCATGGCCCGGAGCCCGGCCGGCACGTCTTGGAGGACGATCGCGCTGCTCGGCGGCGCGATCGGTCTCGTCGCGGCACTGCAGCTGATGCCCGAGCGGCGATTCGTGACCGAGGCGACCGAGCACCTGGTGCTCGGCATGGTGGTGCCACTCGTCGTGGTCGTCGCCCGCCCGACCGACCTGCTCGGCGCGGCGATCGGGCCCCGTCGCCTCCACCGCTGGTCCCGCACCCGCTGGGCGCGGGTCGGCACCGCACCGCTCCTCGTGGCGGTCGCCTTCGTGGTCACGCCCTGGCTGCTGTGGCTCACGCCGCTGCGCGAGGTCGTCGCACGCAGCGGTCCCGCCCACCTGGCGGTCCACCTGCACCTGTTCGTCGTCGGCGTGCTCTTCGTCGAGCACCTGGCGGGCCGCGCGCCGCTCCCGGCCAGGTTCACCCCACCGGTGCGCCTGCTCGTCGGGGCGGTGGTGCTGGTGGGCCACGGATTCCTGTGGCTCGTGCTGTCGTCGCTCGACCGACCGCTGTTCGACACCGACCTCGCCGCGGGAGCGGCGCTGGCCGATCAACGGGCCGGCGCCCAGGTCATGTGGGTCGGCGGCGAGTTCCTGATGGTGGCCCTGCTGGCGGCGACGATGTGGGAGTGGATGCGCAGGGAGGAGCGCAGCACGCCGGGCCGTTCGTCCCAGATCTATTGAGTCGCAGATCTATTGACTTTCGATAGATTCACACTGATGATCGATGGATGCAGCCGCTCCGCCTCGCTGTCGTCCCGCTCCGAGCGTTCATGGTCGCCCTGTTCGCCCTGCTCGTGCTCCTGCAGGTGATGAGCCTGCCGGGGCAGTTCGCCCACATGGCGAAGGAATCTCCCGAGGACGCCCACCTCCGATGGCCCCTGCTGACCGTCGCGGTCTTGGTGCTGCTGTGCGTCCAGGTCGTGATCGTCTGCACCTGGAAGCTGCTCGGCATGGTCATGGACGACCGGATCTTCAGCGAGCGCTCGCTGGTCTGGGTCGACGTGATCGTCGGCGCCGTCGCGGCGGCGTGGGCGCTCATGGTCGGCCTGCTGCTCTTCGTCGGCTTCCAGGCGGACGACCCCGGACCGGTGGTCCTGCTGACGCTGGTGGTCCTGTGCGGCGCGGTGCTCGGTCTGCTCTTGTTGGTGATGCGGGCGCTGCTGCAACAGGCCACCCGACTGCGCACCGACATGGAAGCGGTCATCTGATGCCGATCGTCGTGCGGATCGACGTCGAGCTCGCGAAGCGCAAGATGAGCGTCGGTGAGTTCGCCGAGCGGGTCGGGCTCACCCCTGCGAACGTCGCCGTGCTCAAGAACGGGCGCGCCAAGGCGGTGCGCTTCAGCACGCTCGAGGCGATGTGCCGTGTGCTCGAGTGCCAGCCCGGCGACCTGCTCGAGTGGGTCGAGGACTGACGCGTCCGGTCGACCTCAGCCGAGGAAGAAGCGCCATGGGATCCGGATGCCGCCCCGGTACGTCGTGTTGATGGCCGGCACCAGCAGCCCGACGAGCATGAGCGCTGCTGCGCCCCGGAGCATCCATGACCCGTCGGGATGTTCGACCCGCGGAACCACCCGGACCAGGAGCAGGAGCAGCGCCACCGCGCTCACCGCGCAGAACACCCGCGAGCCGTCGAGCGTCGTGACGGTCGCCGCAGCGGGGACCAGGACCACGCCGCAGGCGACCGCGACCCAGCGGAACGGGTGGTGGCGCAGGTACCAGAGGGTGGCCAGCACCAGGACCCAGCCCGCACCCAGCCACGAGTAGGCACCGGTTCCGCCCAGCGAGCTGGCGTTCGTGAGGGCGTCGCGCAGCAGCTCACCGAAGGCCTGCGAGCGGCCCTGCACCTCGGCGCCGAGCTGCCCGAACCACACAAGCACCACCAGCCGGGCGACGACCAGGCCGCCGAGCGCCGGGCCGATCACGGCGAGCGTCGATCGTTCGTCGACGCGCGACCGCGCCGATGTGTCGCCGGGGCCGTCCACCCGCGGCAGCGCCCAGTGCACCAGCGCCCCGCAACAG
>JAEWED010000088.1 GCA_023389745.1 Actinomycetes bacterium | reverse complement strand
CGTCTGGCGCGTGCACGTCGCTCCCGAGAGTGCGGGCGCGGAGCACTCCGTCGACCGTGAAGAGGTGTTCGTCGCGCTCGCCGGCGAGGCCGACTTCGTCATCGCCGGCAGCGTCACGACCGTGACCGCGGGTGACGCGTTCGTGGTCCCGCCGCACACGCCGTTCTCGCTCGTGTCGCGCAGTGTCGCGTTCGAGGCGGTGTGCGTCCTGCCCGTCGGCGGCCACGCGACGCTGACCGGAGGGGAGCCGTTCGTCCCGCCGTGGGCCGCCTGACCGGCAGCCGCTCCGCCGAAGGACGAGACTCGCGACGAGCGCACCGCGTCAGGAGCGAACCATGGCCGATCCCGTCCCGAACATCACGCTGAACAACGGCGTCGAAGTGCCGGTCCTCGGCTTCGGCGTCTACCAGATCCCTCCCGAGGACACCGAGGCCGCCGTCGCGACGGCGATCGAGGTCGGCTACCGCCACATCGACACCGCCGCGGCGTACGGCAACGAGCGCGAGGTCGGCCGAGCCGTGCGCTCCAGCGGTGTGCCCCGCGAAGAGCTGTTCATCACCACGAAGCTCTGGGTGCAGCCGCCCGGGGAGTCGAACGCGACCGCTGCGTTCGAGTCGTCGCTGCGGCGGCTCGACATGGACCACGTCGACCTCTACCTGATCCACCAGCCCTTCGGTGACTACTACAGCTTCTGGCGGGCGATGGAACGGTTGAACGCGGACGGCCGAGCCCGGGCGATCGGTGTCTCGAACTTCTACCCCGACCGTCTCATCGACCTGATCATCCACAACGAGGTCGTGCCGGCGGTGAACCAGATCGAGACGAACCCGTACCACCAGCGCCGGGTCGACCAGGAGTTGATGTCCGCCCGCGGCGTGCAGATCGAGTCCTGGGGCCCGTTCGCCGAGGGCCGCAACAACCTGTTCTCGGATCCGATCCTGACCGAGATCGGCGAGTCCCACGGCCGGTCGGTCGCCCAGGTGGTGCTGCGGTGGCTGATCCAACGCGAGGTCGTCGTGATCCCCAAGTCGGTGCACCGCGAGCGCATGGTCGAGAACTTCGACGTCTTCGGCTTCGAGCTCAGCGACGCCGACATGGACCGCATCGCGTCGCTCGACCGCAACGAGTCGAGCTTCTTCGACCACCGCGACCCCGAGATGGTCAACCGCCTCTCGGCGATGGTCGCTTCGTGACGACCTCGCGGTGGCCATGCGGTCAGTAGGGGGCCGGGAGCAGGTCGGGCGGGGGAGTGCGCCACGTCCGAGCTCTACGCTCGGCGCCGATGACGGACTGGAACGCACTCACCTGGCAGGTCAGCGACGCGACCTACGCCGCCTGGAACGCGCACGACCCCGACGCGGTGGCCCGCTGGTTCACCGACGACGCCCGTGTCCGCGACTCGTCGTCGTCGGAGTGGGAGATCGGGCCCGGACCGGTCCGGGCGCGCGCCGAGATGCTCTGCGCCGGCATGCCGGACCTGACGCTGACCCGGCAGGTGCTGTTGATCGACGGACCCCGCCACGCGGATCGCTGGGTGATGGCCGGCACACACGCCGGTGAGCTGCTCGGCATCCCGGCGACCGGCGCGGCGATCCGTTTCGAAGGCGCCACGTTCACCACCATCGATGCCGACGGGATGGTCATCGAGGACGTCCACCACGTCGACTACTCGACGCTGTTCGCTCAGCTCGGCCTGAGCTGACCCAGCAGGGTCGAGGTGAGCACGCCCGCTGCGTGCTCGGCGAGGCGTTGGGTGGTCCAGCCCCGCTCGACGACCAGCAGCTGGAATGCATCGGGGCTGAGCGTCACCCACACGACGTCGGTGGCCTCGTCGAGCGTCATGTCCTGGACCAGCGCACCGAGTCGTTCCAGGGGCTCGACCGCGAGTCGGCAGTCCTGCCAGCGCCCCTCGATCGCGAACTGCCGATACGCCTGGGCCACCGCAGGGTCGGACTCCGCGGCGCGCAGCGTCGGGTAGATCGCGGAGAGCCGCTCGAGCACCTCGACCGAGGCGGCCACCAACGCCTCGATGACGGCGACCGGATCGTCCATGTCGGCGAGCGCCGCGAACCCCGGCCGCTGCGCGATCGCGATCGGTTCCTGGTCGCCGGCCACCACCGCATCCACGACCGCCGAGAACAGTCCGAACTTCGAGCCGAAGGCGTTGTAGATGGTCTGGGGGGACACCCCGCTGGCCTCGGCCAGGCGACGCACCGACGTCGACGCGTAGCCGTCGTCGATGAAGCACCCCCGCGCCACGTCGACGATGTGTCGCCGGGTCCGTTCCGCCGCGTTCGAGCGGACCTCCGACTGGTACGAGCGCTTGACCGGATCAGTCATTCCATTAGAGTAGTGTTCAAATCAATTGAACGGTGCTCCAGTGAATAGATCGCTCCGCTCGCACCGTTCGAACAGGAGGTCGTCATGATCACCGGCATCAACCACATCGCCACCCTCACCTCCGACATGGATCTGACCGTGGGCTTCTACCGCACGGTGTTCGACGCGACCGTCGTGCACGAGGTCGAACCGAGCGACGACCACCCGTGGATGAAGATCGTCGACCTGGGCGGCGGCTCGTTCCTGAACGTGTTCGAGGTGCCGGCCGACGCCATCGTCGGGGAGCGGACCCGCATCGGCGCTCGGGGTGCCATCGACCACTTCGGCATCGGCGTCGACTCGCTCGCGTCGATCCAGGCCCTGCAGCCGAAGCTGGCCCCGGCCGGGGCGCTCGAGGTCGGCGACATCCAGCAACTCGGCGGCGAGTGGTCGCTGTTCTTCCGCGACCCTGACGGCATGGACCTGGAGATCTGCGCGCCGGCCACCTGAGGCCAGAAACCTCTACATGGTTCCGGAGTGCTGGTTAGTCTCGTGAGCGGGGGAGTCGGCGCATGGCCGACCGTCGCGCACGAGGGGGACCCATGTCCGGACCTGATGTCGACCAGCAGCTCAACACCTTCCTCGAGGTGCGCAAACCCGGGGCACACCTCGAAGAGGACTACGTGCCCGACGACTTCGTGCTGATGCTCGGCGTCGACCTGGTGAACTACCCGAAGTTCCCGAAGGTCGACGACGGCGTGACGTATCCGTTGGGCGCACTCGACATCCGCCAGGAGCTCGACGCCGACTCGGGCGCCGAGCTCGACGACTACAGCGGGCCGTACCGACCCGACCTCCGCTTCACCGACTTCTCGGCCGAGATGCTCGCGACGAAGGCGCTGCCCTACAGCGAGCAGTACATGCTCGTGACGGTCGACGCGTGGGCCGACGAGGTGACGCGTCGCTACGGCGCCGAGACCATGGCCGAGATCGAATGGGCCGCATGGAACGACCAGATGGTGCCCGAGCTGGCCCGCATGCAGGCAGAGTTCCTGCCCCCGGGGTTCCACTACGACGACCCGAACCAGCGGGTGCCCGAGGCCGACCGGTCCCACACCCGGGTCGACTACACGGGGCTGTTCAGTCCGGGCCCTGCCACCGAGGGGCTGACCAAGGCCCAACTCGTGACCTGGCTGCTCGGCAGCCACGAGTACCTCCTGCAGTGCATCGAGGGCTGGGCCGCGCAGATCGTCGTGCGCGACGGCCTCGACACCATGTTCGACATCCAGTTCACGCTGTGGGGCGACACGGTCCTGCCCGCCCGCACACGGCTCATGGCCGACTACCTCGGCATCTCCGGCGACACCGTCGAGGACTGGATGAAGGACCTCCAGATGGACGCCACGGCGATGCCCGGCAAGGCGTTCGACCTCACCTTCGAGATGCCCGAGCCGGGGGTCGGCACGATGGCGTTCAACCGGTGCGTCGCAGTCGACCAGTGGGAGGGCATGGGGCGGCCCGACATCCTCGAGAAGAACTGCCACTCGACGTGCCCGAAGTCGATGATCGTGACGACCAAGCTCTACAACCCCAACATGAGGGTCGAGATCCTGGCGATCCCGCCCCGGGTCGATGACGGCGACGTCTGCTGCAAGTGGCGCTTCAGCATGCGCGACGAGGACGACCCCGAGTACGTCCCGGTCGAGCTCGGCACCAAGCCGACCTGAGCACTGGGCCGACCTGAGCACTGGCTGACTCAGCACTGGTCGCCTGAGCGCGACCGCTCAGCCCATCGAGTTCAGGATCTCGATCAGGTCCGGGTACTTCTTGGTGTGCGCGCCGCCGTCGATCAGCTGCAGCGATCCCGAGATGAACGACGCCTCGTCCGAGGCGAGGTACGCGACGAGCCCTGCGATCTCCTCGGGCTGCGCGTAGCGGCCCATCGGCGTGTTCTCGACGTAGCCGTCGGTGATGCCGCTCAGTGCGAACGACGGCTCGGTGAGCGGGGTGCGCACGAAGCCGGGCGCGACCGCGTTGACGCGGATGCCCGACGGGCCGAGCTCGAGCGCCGCGACCTCGGCGAGCATGGCCACCGCCGCCTTGGAGCTGCAGTACGCCGACATGCCGGGTCCGGGCTGCACGGCGTTGAGGCTGGCGGTGATGATGATCGACCCGCCGTCGTCCATCCGCAACGCCGCGTGCTTGACCGTGAGCAGCACGCCGGTCAGGTTCACGTCGAGCACCCGCTGCCACTCGGTCACGTCCATGTCGAGGATCCGGCCGACGGCGCCGATGCCGGCGTTCGCGAACGCGACGTCGAGGCGGTCGAAGCGCTCGATCGCCGCTCCGACGAGCCGCTCGACGTCGCCCTCGTCGGTGACGTCGCAGCGCTGCACCGCCACGGACCCACCGAGCCGGTCGGCGAGCGACGCGAGCGCGGGCTCGTCCAGGTCGCCGACCACCACCCGGGCGCCCTCGGCGACGAACCGCTCGACGGTCGCGAGCCCGATGCCCGAGGCGCCGCCGGTCACGACGGCGACCTTGCCGCTCAGGCGACCCGAGCCGGGTGCGGTCTGCTGCTGTGGGGACGGCTGGTTCATCGTGGGTCCACCTTCCGGACGGCTCTGCAGGATCGTCGGGTGCGAGATCCTCGGGGTCGAGATGTCCGGAGGATACGAGCACCCGACGGGGGAGGGTCGGCTACAACAGTCCGATGACGGAGGGAGGCGGCGTGGGGGTGACGCTCGAGCTCACAGGGCGACGGGTGCTGGTGACCGGTGCCGGCCAAGGGGTCGGCCGTGCGGTGGCGCTCGGCTGTGCGCAGGCCGGAGCCGACGTGGTGGTCAACGACCTCGACGCGGACAGGGCGGAGCAGGTCGTCGCCGAGATCCGTGAGCTCGGTGCCACCGCTTCGACCTCGGCGTTCGACGTGACCGACCACGACGCCGTGCAACGCTCGATCGCCTCGCTCGGCGGTGTCGACGTGTTGGTGAACAACGCCGGCAACGCTGGTGCCGAGGGCTTCGGCTCGCGGGGCACGTTCGCCGAGAGCGACCCGGCGGACTGGGAGCCGTTCTTGCAGGTCAACCTGTACGGCACGCTGCACTGCAGCCGGGCGGTGCTGCCCGGCATGATCGAACGTCGTTGGGGGCGCCTCGTCACGATCGTCTCGGACGCCGGACGGACCGGCGATGCGGGCGGCGCGGTCTACGGCGCGGCCAAGGCCGGCGCGGCGGGGCTGACCCGGTCGCTCGCGCTCGAGAACGGCCGCTACGGCATCACGGCCAACAACATCTCGCTCGGCACGATGCACACGACCGCGACCGATGCGTTCTGGGCCGACCCCCGGAGCGAGATGGCGACGGCGATCCTGCGCGACTACGTGATCCGACGACCCGGGCGGCCCGACGAGGTGGCGAGCCTGGTGGTGTACCTGTCCTCGGAGCACGGCCAGTGGATCACGGGGCAGACCTACCCCCTGAACGGCGGCTACTCGTTCGCGCTGTGACCGTTCGCGCTGTGATCGGCCGCCTGCTGGGCGAGCGGACCGTCGGTCGCTGATGGTGCAGCCGCCTGCCATGCCTCGGAGTTCGCCCGGACGACGTCGATGATCGAGTCCCACCGGGGGAGGGACTCGGTGATCTTCATGTCGAATGAGTCGACGTTGCGGAACTCGAGGATCTGGATGCCGTCGGGTCCGGCCGAGTAGGCGTACGGCGCGTCGGCCGGCACGAAGAACCCGGCGCCGGCGCCCACGACCCGGTTGCCCAGGTGCGCCTCACCGGCGATCACGAAGTAGAGGCAATCCGCGCTGTGGGAGTGCCGGGGCAGCGCGTAACCGGGTCCGAACCACGACCAGACCAGGCTCATGCCGTCGGGCTGGCGGAAGAGGGTCCTGACCACGTGTCCGCCCGACAGCGCCCACTCGACGAGCTGGTCCGGGGCGTCGGGCTCCATGGTCGGCAAGGACATGATGCCGCTCTCGTAGAGCTCCGGAGCCGCCGAGGGCGGATCGAAGAACGAGATCGAACGGGACCGCTTCGCGCTGCTCATGCGCCATCCCCCTGGCTGGTCGTGACCTCGATGGTATCGACCGGCCGACGCCGCGCCCCGCCGTTCATCGTGAGAGCAGTCGCGACTTCCACCGGGTGTAGGGCGGATAGATGAAGGCCAGCTCCGGACGCACCGGGCGTCGGTAGACCGGCTTCATGTTCGACAGCGCGTCGACGCCGGCCCGGCCGTGGTAGCGGCCCCAGCCCGAGTTGCCGACGCCGCCGAAGGCCAGTTCGGGCGGTCCGATGTGGAACATCACGTGGTTGGCGCACACGCCGCCCGACGACGTCCGGTCGGTGATCGTGGTGATGGTCTCGTCATCGTTCGAGAACGCGTACAGGGCCAACGGCTTCGGTCGAGCGTTGACGAACGAGATCGCACCGTGCAGGTCGTCGACGGTGAGGACGGGCAGGATCGGTCCGAAGATCTCGTCCTGCATGAGGCGGCTGTCGCGCTCCGGGTCCACGACGACGGTCGGCGCCACTCGTCGGGTCGCGGCGTCGTGCTCACCGCCGCATGCGACGGTCCCGCCGTGGTCGGCGAGCAACCCGGTGAGCCTGCTCAGGTGTCGGTCGTTCACGATCGCGGCCAGGTCGGGGGAGCGCACGGGGTCGTTGCCGTAGTAGCGGCCGATCGCGGCGACGAGGCCGTCGACCAGCTCGTCGCGGCGCCGCTCGCCGACGAGCACGTAGTCCGGTGCGATGCAGGTCTGCCCGGCGTTGACGCACTTGCCCCAGGCGATGCGGGCCGCCGCGATGCCGATGTCGGCGTCGTCGGCCACGATCACCGGCGACTTCCCGCCGAGCTCGAGCACCGTCGGTGTCAGCTGCTTGGCAGCGGCCTCGGCGACGATCCGGCCGACCGTCGACGAGCCGGTGAAGAAGATGTGGTCGAAGTGCTGTTCGAGCAGTGCGGTCGAGACCTCGGGGCCGCCCTCGACGACGGCGACCGCGTCGGGGTCGAGGTGCTCGCGCAGCAACCGGGCGAGCAGCGCCGAGGTGTGCGGCACGAGCTCCGACGGCTTGACCACGACGGTGTTGCCCGCCGCGAGCGAGGCCGCCAGCGGCGAGAGCGTGAGCTGCACCGGGTAGTTCCACGGGGCGATGATCAGCGACACCCCCAGCGGCTCGGGCACGATGCTGCCCCGCCCGGGGCGGTCCTGGAGCCGCAGGTGGGCACGACGAGGCCGGGCCCACTTCTCGACGTTCTTGCGGAGGTGCTGCACCTCGGCCGCCGTGTAGGCGATGTCGGTCAGCCGGGCCTCGACCGGTGGCTTGCGCATGTCCCGACCGAGCGCGTCGACGAGTGCGTCGGCTGAGTCATCGAGGATCCGTGCCAGGCCGTCGAGCTGACGTCGCCGCCACTCGATCGGCCGCGTGATCCCCGATTCGAAGCCGGCGCGGACGCGGGCCACGACGTCGGCGATCTCGCTCGGGCTGGGCTCGCTCGGGCGGGTCTCGGGTGATCGCTGTGTGGTCACGAGGTGGCCTCCTTCGGTGCGCGTCGCCAGGTCTCGATCAGCGTGTCGGTCGTGGTCAGGGTGCTCAGCAGCGACAGCGTGCCGTCGATCACGGCGGTGGCGTAGTCGGCCGGCACACCCGCGACGGCGTCGCGTGGCAGGACGACCTGGTAGCCGCGGTTCACGGCATCCATCACCAGGTTGAGGATCGCCACGTTGACCGACACCCCGGTCACGACGATCGTCGTGATGCCCAGGTTGCGCAGGATCGGATCCAGGTCGGTGCCGCTCATCGGTCCGAGGCCGTGGGTGCGTGTCAGCACCAGGTCCTCGGGCTCCGGGCCGAGCTCCGGCACGACCGAACCGCCCGGCGAGCCGGGGCTCAGGTCCATGCCCAGCTGCGAGGCACCGGCGAACAGTCGTGCGTTGGTGTTGCTGCCGCGCCGATCGGGACGTTGCTGCATGACGCAGTGCACCACCGTGACCCCCGCCGCCCGCGCCGCCGGCAGCAGCCGGGTGATCGACGGGAGCGCCTCGCGTGCCGCCTCGTCGGCGAGCTCGCGCAGCGCTGCGCCCGGGCCGACGACGGCACCCTGGCACTCCTGGGTGACCACCGCGGTGCTGCGGGGCCGGACCAAGGTCGACAGGTCGATGCTCATGACTCGGAGAAGGGTCGCACGCCGCGACGATACCTCTAGAGGATTCGGCGATGTCGGCTACGATCGTCGCTGCATGGACGGGCCTGGCATCTCGACTCCGGACACCGACTCCTCGGACCTCCCACTCGGTCTGAGGCGTGGTCCCACGCTCGCGGTGCAGGCGAGTGCGCCCCGCGCCGCAGGCTCGGCGCGGCGGACGATGTCGATCGACGTGCCCTTCCCCGACGTGGCCGACGGGCGCGGTCGCGTGCAGGTGCGCGGCCGCGACATGCGGACCGGAGCCGACGGCACGACGCAGGTGGTCGATGCGTCCGACAGCTCGCTGGAGTTCGACCTCGCCACGGGCGGCATCGAGCACGTCGACTCCTCCGAGTCGGGCCTGGACGCGCTGCTCGGCACCTCGATCCGCAAGGCGTTCTCCCGGACGCTCGCGCAGGCGTTCCCGATGGCCTCGGCCGAGCGCTCGCTCGGCTTCTCGTTGCTCGAAGAGGCATCGGGTGCGGTGTTCGTGGCCGGCTTCGCGTTGCTGCGAGCCGGCTTCATCCCGGAGGACCCGGCGAGCGGGCCGGAGCGCGCGGCGCACCAGGCCGACGTCTGCGCCGGCTGGGCGACGGGCACACCGCTGCTGCAGATCCTCCGCACCGAGGGACGCACGGTGGTCCCGACGGGACCCGCCGCGCCACGGGTCGAGGCGGACGACGTCGACGGCTGGCACGCGCTGTCGCCGCTCGAGCACGGCACGGTCCGGCGTCGGCGCTCCCTCGACGTCACCCCGGCTGCCGCCGGCGGGTTCTCGGTGATGGCCCACATGCGCGACTCCTACGCGGACCTCGACGTCGAGATGGTCCTGCACGAGTACCTGGTCGAGGTCGCCGTCGACGGCAGTGGTGTCGTCGGCCAGGTCCGGGTCGAACCACGTGTGCTGCCGTGGGACACGTGCCCCTCGGCGGTGGCGAGCGCCCAAAGGATCGTCGGCGTCGAGCTGGCCGCGCTCCCCGGCACCGTGCGTGGCGACCTGGTCGGGTCGTCGACGTGCACGCACCTCAACGCCACCATCCGCACGCTCGCGGATGCCACGTCGCTGATCCGCACACTCGAAGGAGCTCCCTGATGGACGTCCCCTACACCTGGCGACCGACCGGTTGGTTCCAGATCGGATGGTCGTCCGAC
>JAEWED010000058.1 GCA_023389745.1 Actinomycetes bacterium | reverse complement strand
ATCCCCCGCGCCCACCCGCCGGTGAGCGGACGTGAGCTCGCCGCGGACGTGAGCTCGGCTCAGCCCTCGAGCAGCCAGAGCTTGCGGTACTGGTCGCGGAAGCCCTCGACCGATCCGGTGTCCGGGTCGGACGGGTCCTCGACGTAGTCCTTGGTGATCAGCTGGACCGGGATGTTCTCGACCACGGTGTCGCCGTTGAAGATGCGCTGCAGGCTGTCGATGATGTGCCAGCCGGTCAGCGAGATGGGGACCAGCGCGTCGAGCGCCTGCTCGCCGTTGGCGATGCCCTCGAGCTCGGTCTGACCACCGGACTGCGAGAAGATCTTCAGGCCGTCCTCACCACCGAGGGTGACACCCGCGTCCTTGAGGGCAGCGGGCACGCCGCCGCAGAGACCGCCGAACCCGCAGAACAGGTAGTTCGCGTCGGGGTTCTTCTGCAGGTTGCCGGTGACGATCGACGGCATGCGGGTGCCGATGTCGCTCGCGGACACCATGTGGACGGTGACCTCGCAGTCGGCGCAGACCTCGTCGAGGCGGGCCTCGAAGGCCTCACGGGCGGCCTCGGTGGTCACGTACTGGGCGACCGAGTAGAGCTCGATGTTGGCGGAGCCACCCGAGTCGACGGCGACCCACTCGGCCAGGTGACGGCCGATCTCGTCGTACTGGTCCTTGGCGATGATGCTCGCGCTGATGCCGCCACCGGCGACGTCGGTGCTCGCCCAGAACAGGACCGGGATGTCCTGCTCCTCGGCCTTGGCCAGCTGCGGTTCGAACAGCTCACGGCCCAGGCCGGAGATGACGATCGCGTCGGGCTTCATCTCGAGGGCGCGGTCCGCCGCCTGGGCGAACTCCTCGGGGCTGGTGCCCAGTGCGATGCGCTCGGTCTTCCAGCCGACCTCCTTGGCGGCCTCCTCCTCGGCGTCCGCGAACTGCTCGCAGACGACGACGCCGCACACCAGGATGGCGATGGTCTTCTCTTCGGCCTTCTTCGAGACCGGCTCGGTCACGGTGAGCGCCTCCGGCGGAGCGAGGTAGCCCTCGACCGCTGCCGCGAGGTCCTCGTCGACCACTGCAGGCGCGGCATCGCCGGACTTCTCGTCGTCGGACGACTTCGCGTCGTCGGAGCCGCCACAGGCGGCGATCAGCATGGTGGCCGCCATGACAGCACCCAGCACTCGTACACGTCTCATCACTTGATGGATCCCCCTCGTACGACACGGACCCGCGACGGGTGTCCCCGCCCGGTACCCGAGTCCCTGATATTGATGAGCATGTTTATCAGCAACACGCGACTGTGACAAGAATCTCGTCAACAAGTTCTGGCAACCCCGGCCGACCCCCGGCCGACCGACCCCCGGCCGATCGCCCCCGGCTCGGCCGGTCTCAGTCCCGGCCGAGCAGCAGCAGGTTGTTGTACTGGGCGCCGGCACCGGCGCCGGAGACCGCCGCGGTCCGGGCGCCGGGCACCTGGCCCGACGGCGCGGTGCCGCGCAGCTGACGGACCGCTTCGACGATCTTGATCGTCGGTGCACCCCAACCGATGTGGGCGAACGACATCAGCCCGCCGTCGGTGTTGAGCGGGCGTCCGCCGTCGGGGCCGATGCCGGCCTCGACGAGCAGGTCGGTGCCCTCACCCTCGCCGCACAGACCGAGCACCTCGACCTGGCGCACGACCTCGACGACGTTCACGTCGTAGAGCTCGAGCACGTCCAGGTCGGCCGGCTCGAGGTCGGCCATGGCGAAGGATCGCCTGGCTGCATCGGAGAGGATGCGTCCCACCTCGTCGTAGCGCGGCGGGTCGACGTACTGCTGGCCGTGCCACTCGCAGCCACCGCCGAGCAGCCGCACGACGGGGTGCGCCAGGTCCGCGGCACGTTCGGCCGAGGTCAGCACCATCGCGGCGGCGCCCTCGCTGGCCAGGCAGACCTCGAGCAGGTGGAAGGGGCTCGCGACCATCGGCGAGGCGAGCACGTCGGCGGCGGTGTAGGGGCCCCGTCCCGCCATGACGGCGCCCGGGTTCACGGATCCGGCGTTGCGGATGTCCGCGGCGATGCTCGCCAGCCGCTCGCGATCGGGTCGGAAGCGGTGCAGGTACTCCTGTGCGACGAGCCCGAACTGCGCCTGGGTGATCGAGCCCCACGTCTCGGTGAACTCGTTCTCCGGTCGCGTGTAGGACGCGACCTGCCCACCGCCGAGCACACCGGCCTGCCCACCGACGACGAGCACGACGTCGGCCTGGCCGGTGACGATCGCCGCGGCGGCGTCGAGCGCGGCGGGCACGCCCTGGGGGTAGGTGTCCCCCACCCAGCGGATCGACAGCCCCAGCTGGTCGGCCCAGTCCGCCGAGCCGGGGTGGAACACGGTGCCGCCGGGACCCGGCCAGCGTGCCGCGATGCCGTCGACCTCGTCGAGCGACAGGCCCGCGTCGTCGAGCGCGCCCAGCGCGGCCTCGAGGCACACGTCGATCGTCGAGCGCTCCATCCGCTTCGCCATCGGGGTGAGTGCCACCCCGGCGACGGCGACCGACTGCAGCGCCTCACCTGCGGCCCGCAGGCGGCGGGAGTCCGGAGCCGCCATCAGACCGCCCGCTCCCCGTCCCAGAACATCGAGCGGACCTTCGCCTTGTCGATCTTGCCGACGGCGTTCTTGGGAAGGGACTCCGCGATGCGGACCTCTTCGGGGTGCTTGAAGCGCACCAGGTCGGACTCGACGCAGAACCGCAGCACCTCGTCCGCGTCGAGGCGCACACCGTCCTGCGGCGCGACGACCGCGACGATGCGCTCACCCCACGTCGGGTCCGGCGCGCCGACGACGGCGGCCTCGAGCACGCCGCTGTGGCGGTAGAGCACGTTCTCGATGTCGGTCGGCGCGATGTTCTGCCCGCCGCGGATGATCAGGTGCTTGAGTCGGTCGACGATCGACAGGAACCCCTCGGGGTTGCGCTCGGCGATGTCGCCCGAGTGCACCCAGCCGTCGATGACCGCGTCCGCGGTGCGCTCCGGGTCGCGGTGGTACTCACGCATCAGGTGGGGTCCGCCGAAGATGACCTCGCCGCGCTCCCCCTCGGCGACGTCACGCCCGTCGGGGTCGACGACCCGCACGTCGATGGCGAGCGACGGACGCCCACATGACCGCAGCAGCCACGGGTCGGGGCCGAGCGCTCGGACGTGGTCCTCCTTGCGCAGCAGCGTGCCGATCGAGGCGACCTCGGCCATCCCGTAGAGCTGCAGGAAGACGGGGCCGAAGCGATCGACGAGCTCGCCGAGGCGGTCGGGTGCGATCGGCGACGAGCCGTAGCCCAACGTCGAGATCGTGGCGAGGCGCGGGTCGCGCGCCGGCAGCTGGGCGTGCACCCGCATCAGCTGGGTGGGCACGAGGAAGGTGTGGGTCACCGCGCCGGACGCGACCTCATCCGCGAA
>JAEWED010000181.1 GCA_023389745.1 Actinomycetes bacterium | reverse complement strand
GCGTGCAGGCCACGTCGCTGCTCGCCGCGAACCCGTTCGTCGACCGTGTCCCGGTCGCGCTCGACGCTGCCGTCGCGGTCGACGAGCGCGGCGACGCGGTGGTCGTGGACGCTGACGGGGCGAGCCTGCCGCTCGTGGCCGAGGTCGAGCCGTGGGAGCTGCTCGCCCGCACCGGCGGCGCGTCGGTGCCGATGTTCTGCGAGCTGGACGACGGGCACCTGCGCCCGCTCTCGGTCGAGATCGACGGCGTGCTGGTGGGACTGTGACGCTCACCTGGACCGAGCTGCGCTCGTCCGCCCTGGTCGGCACCGAACGCCGAGCGCTGCGCCCCGACGCACTGGCTGCGGTCGTGGCGCTGCCGTCCGACGCCGACACCGAGGGCAGGTCGCTGGTCGCCGCGGCGCTGTTCGGCGCAGCCCGACGCACCGGCACCACACCGCGCCCGACCGATCTGGCACCGTTGCCCGAGCCGGTCCCCTCCGAACCCGAGCGATGGGCGCCGCCGGCCGCGACCCAGCTGCTCGAACTGCTGCTCGGCAACAACCTCGGCCGACCCGCCGAGGCCGCGCCGCTGCTGCAGCACTGGTTCACCGAGTGCGCACGCCGCGGCCGCATCGTGCCCGACACGCTGCTGGTCCGTGTGCTCGGCCAAGCCGGCACCGTGCCCGAACGCCACGCCGTGATCCGCGCCTGCCTGGGGGAGCGAGGTCGGTGGCTCGCCGCGCAACGGTCGACGTGGGACTGGGCCGTCGGCGCACCTGAACCCGACCAGGTCGACCTGACACCGGAGATGCTGCTCGAGCTCGGCAAGGAGGCTCGCATCGACGCGCTCCGCGCGTTGCGTGCGGTCGACCCCGAACGTGGTCGCCTCCTGTTCGAGGACGTCATGGATCAGCTCGACGCGTCGACGCGCGCCGACCTGCTCGCCTGCCTCTCGGTCGGACTCGGTCCCGACGACGAGGCCTTGCTCGAGCCCGCGCTCGACAGTCGTGCGAAAGGGGTGCGCGCCGAAGCACTCCGCCTGCTCGAAGGGCTGCCCGACTCGGCCCGAGCGGCCCGGCTGCAGGCGGTGCTCGAACCGCTCGTCGACCGCAGCGGCCGGCTCCGGCGCACGCTGACCATCGAACGACCCGAGCTCCCCACTGGCGCCCTCGCACGCGACCTGCCCGCCCCCGCAGGCGGCCTGACCGCCGAGACGCAGTGGATGCGAGCGCTCGTCGCCGGGGTCGGCCTGCGATGGTGGGAACGCACCCTCGATGAGACACCCGCGCAGATCCTGTCCCGTCGGCTCGACCCCGCGGACGACCTGCTCGCCGGCTGGTCCCGCGTCGCGATCGAGGCCGGTGACGTGACCTGGGCCCGAGCCCTGCTGCCGCACTCGTCCGCGCCGGGGCTCTGGCGACTCGCCGGCGACGACGACGCAGCGCGGCGCCTTGCGGCCGAGCGGTTCGCCGCGACCGAGAACCCCGTCGCGCGCACGCAGCTGCTGCTCGCCCTGCCCGCACCGTGGCCGGTCGAGCTGACGACCTCGCTGCTCGAGACCGCCCGCCGCTCGAAGGCACGCGACCAGATGATCGTCAGCATCGAGTCCGCCGTCGAGTCGCTGCCCGACGGCGTGCTGCCCCAGCTCGATTCGTGGCTGCAGCGAGTCGACCGCGACAAGGACCAGCTGCTGCACCGGTCGCTCCGCTCGCTCGTCAAGTACCTGTCCGCCCGCTCATCCATCACCGAGGCCTTCGCATGACCGACCCCACCGCCGCCCCGACTGCTGCCGACCCGACCGGGCCCGACGTGCTGCGTGCCCACGCGGAGCACCAGTACGCCGACGAGCTCGCGGCGCTCGAACGTACCGACGAGCACCCCCGGCCGCCGCAGTGGCGGCTGTCCCCCTGGGCCGTCGCCACCTACCTGCTCGGCGGCACGCTCGCCGACGGCACCGAGATCTCGGCGAAGTACCTCGGCTCGCGCCGGGTGATCGAGATCGCGGTGGCCACCCTGGCGACCGACCGGGCGCTGCTGCTGCTCGGCGTGCCCGGCACGGCCAAGACGTGGGTCAGCGAGCACCTGGCCGCAGCGGTCAGCGGCGACTCGACGCTGCTCGTGCAGGGCACCGCGGGCACGGGCGAAGAGGCGATCCGCTACGGCTGGAACTACGCCAAGCTGCTCGCGGATGGACCGAGCCGCGACGCGATGGTGGCGAGCCCGGTCATGCGGGCCATGGCCGAGGGATCGATCGCCCGGGTCGAGGAGCTGACCCGCATCCCCGCGGATGTGCAGGACGCGCTCATCACGATCCTGTCCGAGAAGACGCTGCCGATCCCGGAGCTGAACGACGAGGTGCAGGCTCGGCGCGGCTTCAACGTGATCGCCACCGCGAACGACCGCGACAAGGGCGTGCACGATCTCTCCTCGGCGCTGAAGCGGCGTTTCAACACGGTGATCCTGCCGCTGCCCGACTCCATGGAGCAGGAGGTCGAGATCGTGCGCACCCGCGTCGAGTCCCTCGGCCGGTCGCTCGACCTGCCGGCCGAGCTCGAGTCGCTCAGCGAGATCGAACGGGTCGTCACGGTCTTCCGAGAGCTGCGCTCGGGCGCCACGCTCGACAACCGCACCACGCTGAAGAGTCCGTCCGCGACCTTGTCGACCGCCGAGGCGATCTCGGTCATGACGAACGGACTGTCGCTCGCCGCGCACTTCGGTGGGGGAGAGCTCGGGGCGTCGGATGTCGCCGCCGGGCTGGTCGGCGCGGTGGTGAAGGACCCCGTGCAGGACGCGCTGGTGTGGCAGGAGTACCTCGAGACGGTCATGCGCAAGCGGGCCGGTTGGAACGACCTGTACGACGCCTGCCGCGAGCTCAGCTGAGGTCTGTTGGTCGGATGGCCGCCGCTGACACGACCGTCGCGATCCTCGGGATCCGTCACCACGGGCCGGGCTCTGCCCGGTCGGTGCGGCGCGCTTTGGAACAGCTCGGTCCGGTTGCGGTGGTGATCGAAGGCCCACCCGAGCTCGATGGCGTCGTGGCGCTCGCGGCGTCGGAGCAGCTGGTGCCTCCCGTCGCCGGTCTGGTCTACGACCCGTCCGAACCGAAGCGGGCGTCGTTCTACCCGATGGCCGCGTTCTCGCCGGAGTGGGTCGCGCTGCGCTGGGCGATCGAGCACGGCGCGACCGTGCGCTTCGCCGATCTGCCCGCGGCGAACTTCCTGGCCGACGAGCCGGAGGTCGCCGTCCTGGAGCCCGCCCTCGACCCGGCGGTCGAGTCGCCGGTCGAGGCGTTGCCCGCGGACGCCGCCGAGGAGCCCGACGACGCGCCGGTGGTCGGACTCACCCGCGAGCAGATGAGCGACCCGCTCGGCGCACTCGCCGCAGCCGCGGGCTACGACGACGCCGAGCGGTGGTGGGAGGACGCGATCGAGCAGCGCACCACGGGCGACGACGTGCTCGCCCGCTTCGACGCAGTACGCAACGCGATGACAGAACTGCGCGACGCCATGGCCGAGCTGCGTGCACCGGGTTCCGAGGCGCTGCTGCCGGACCGGGAGCGGCTGCTGCAGCGAGAGGCCGCCATGCGCAAGGTGCTGCGCGACGTGCGCAAGACCCACGACGGTCCGGTCGTGTTCGTCTGCGGTGCGTTCCACGCGCCGGTGCTGCACCCCGACGACTGGCCGACCCAGGCATCCGACAACGCGCTGCTCAAGGGGCTGCCTCGCACGAAGGTCGCCGCCACCTGGGCGCCATGGACCTCGGCACGGCTGGCGTACGCCACGGGCTACGGCGCCGGCGTGACCGCTCCGGGTTGGTACGCCCACCTGTTCGCGACGCCCGACGACGTCATCGCCTCGTGGATGGTGCGCGTCGCCCGGTTGCTGCGGGAGCAGGGCTTCAACGCCTCGGCCGCATCGGCGGTCGACGCCACGCGACTCGCCGAGACGCTCGCGACGCTGCGGGGCCGTCCGCTCGCCGGCCTGGCCGAGGTCACCGACGCCTGCCGGTCGACGTTCGCCGGAGGATCGGACCTGCCGTTGCGCACGATCGAGCACCGCCTGCTCGTCGGCGACGCGATGGGGTCGGTTCCCGACGACACGCCGATGGTGCCGCTCGCCGAGGACCTCGCACGACAGCAGCGGTCGTTGCGCCTCAAGCCCAGCGCCGAGCAGAAGACGGTCACCGTCGACCTGCGCCAGGAGAGCCAGCTCGCCCGCAGCGTGCTGTTCTGGCGGCTGCGTCTGCTGGGCATCGACTGGGCAACCGAGGTCGATGTCGGCCGTACGACCGGCACGTTCAAAGAGGCGTGGCAGCTCGAGTGGCAACCGGAGCTGGCGATCGCCGTCATCGAGGCCAGCCTGTTCGGCACCACGATCGTCTCGGCGGCCGCGGCGAAGGTCGTCGAGGACGCGCAGCACACCGAGGACCTGGCCGCGCTGGCTCGCATGGTCGAGGCGTGCCTGCCGGCCGACCTGCCCGACGCGATGCGTGAAGTGCTCGACGTGCTGGCCAGGCGCACCGCCCACCAGGCGGATCACCTGGCGCTCATGTTGGCCGTCGAGCCGCTGGCGCGGACCCGCCGCTACGGCGACGTGCGTGGTGTCGACACCGAGGTCGTGAACACCGCCCTCGAGGCGATCGTTGCTCGGGTCGCGATCGGGCTCGCCTCGGCGTGCGCGTCGCTGGACGACGACGCCGCGGCCGAGATGCGCGGCGCGATCGAGTCGGTGGACCGGGGTGTGTCGCTGACGGCGGATGAGCACCTGACCGAGCTGTGGCGTGACGCGATGGCGAGGTTGTCGACCGACGGCGTGCACGGCTCGGTCGCCGGGCGGGTCAGTCGCATCCTGCTGGACGCCGGTCGCATCGACGCGACCGAAGCGGGGCGGCGGGTGAGCCGGACCCTGTCGCTGGCGTCGGACCCGTCGATGGCCGCAGCGTGGCTCGACGGGTTCCTGGCCGGGGACGTCGCGCTGCTCTTGCACGACCCGGTGATCTTCGGCGTGATCGACACGTGGGTGTCGGGCCTGGACGACGAGGTCTTCGACGACCTGTTGCCGCTGGTGCGGCGCACGTTCTCGCGCTTCGAACCGGCGGAGCGTCGCCAGGTCGGCACGATGGTGAGCTCAGGTGGGCTGGCGCCGCGTGCCGTTGACGATCCCGACGTCGACCTGGTCCGCGGCGCGCCGGCCATCGCCAAGATGGCCGAGCTGCTGGGGCTCGAGCTCGTGACCTGTGAGGTCGTGTCGTGACCGAGCGCGACCGGTTGACGCGCTGGCGCCTGGTGCTCGGCGGCGACGACGCCGACGGCGTGCGCGGTCCGGGTGGCGACGCCATCGGACTGGGCCCCGACGACGAGGCACGGGACCGTGCGTTGCGCGAGCTCTACGACGGCGACCGCAAGGGCGGCATGGGTCGTTCGTCGCCCCGGGTGGCCCGGTGGTTGGGTGACATCCGGACGTACTTCCCCTCGACCGTCGTCCAGGTCATGCAGTCCGACGCGATGGATCGACTCGGGCTTCGGCACCTACTGCTCGAGCCGGAGATGTTGGACGCAGTCGAGCCCGACATGTCGATGGTGACGACGCTGATCGGGTTGGGCGGCGCGCTGCCGGCCGAGTCGCGGGAGTCCGCTCGGCAGGTGGTGCGCAAGGTGACCTCGCAGCTCGAGGAGCGCCTGGCGGCCAAGACGAGGGAAGCGGTGACCGGTGCGCTCGACCGCTCGGCACGGACGCGGCGTCCTCGGGCGCGTGACATCGACTGGAACCGCACGATCGCGGCGAACCTGAAGCACTACCTGCCCGAGCACCGCACGGTGGTGCCCGAGCGGCTCGTCGGGTTCGGTCGGCGCACGACGCAGGTGCAGCGAGAGATCGTGTTGTGCATCGACCAGTCGGGGTCGATGGCCGAGTCGATCGTGTACTCGAGTGTCTTCGGCGCTGTGCTCGCCTCGGTTCGTTCGGTGGCGACCCGGCTCGTCGTGTTCGACACCGCGGTGGTCGACCTGACCGACGAGCTCGATGATCCCGTCGACCTGTTGTTCGGCGTGCAGCTCGGTGGCGGCACCGACATCAACCAGGCGATCGCCTACTGCCAGGAGCGCATCACCCGGCCGAGCGACACGATCTTCGTGCTCATCAGCGACCTGTACGAGGGCGGCATCGAGGACGAGATGCTGCGCCGAGCCCGTGAGCTCGTCGACGCCGGCGTGACCTGCGTCGCGCTGCTCGCGCTGAGCGACAGCGGCGCCCCGTCGTACGACGCCGGCCACGCCGCGGCCCTCAGCGCGCTGGGCGTGCCCGCGTTCGCCTGCACGCCCGATCTGTTCCCCGACCTCATGGCCGCGGCGATCGAACGCCGCGACATCACCCAATGGGCCGCGGCGAACGACGTCGCCGTGGTCAGCGGAGACGATCCGGACCTGTCCGCACCCGCGCCGCCTCCCTGACGCCGACGGCCCCTCCTCGGGCGTCCGAAGGTCGTGGCAACGGTACGGTCGTGGGCAGGGAAGAAGGGGCGTACCCGTGACAGCAGGGCGAATTCGGCGCGCGCTCGATCCAGCGAGAGCGATCGACAAATGGACCGAGCGACGGCAGCTGACGACCCGCCGTGCAGGCAAGGTCAGCCAACAGTTCGCCGCCGAGCGGCTCGATCGCTACGTCCGCTCGCACCTTCGTCAGCTCATCACCGCCGTGACGGTGTTCCTGGCGATGAGCGCCGCGATGTGGCTGGCCCTGTGGACCCGGCCCGGCATCCAAGGCTTGGCGGCGGGATTCATGGCCGGGGTGGGGCTGACACTCATCTACCACTGGTGCGTCATCTCGAGCGGTGCGACATCGGGGGCGATGGGGCAGGCGGCAGAGGAGTGGACCGACACGGAGCTGCGCCGGCTCGGCGGGAGGGGGTGGCGCCACATCAACCACCTGGTCATCAAGCCGGAGCTCGGCGACATCGACCACGTCGCCGTCGGACCGGATGGGGTGCTGGTGGTCGAGACGAAGTGGCGCTCGCACGATGAGGACATCGACAGCCTCTCGAGCTGGATGGACGGTGCGATCGAACAAGCGGCGCGAAACCGCCGACAGGTCGTGCAGCTGTTGAACTGGCAGCGGCGTGACCCGAACCTGGTGCAGTCGCTCGTCGTGCTCTGGGGACCCGAGGTCACTCACGGGTCCGCCGAAGCTGTGCTGACCAAGGACGTGAACGTCATCGCCGGTCAGCGACTACGTGACGAACTGGCGGCGCTGTCCGACGAGCGACTCTCATCCAGCGAGGTCGACGATGTCTACAGCACGCTGAAACAGCGCATTGTCGCTCGTGACCGCTGGGAGGACGAGCACCTCGAGCCGGCACCGGTGACGCTGCAGGAGCGAGCGATGCAGTGGCTCTACATGGCCATGGCGGGGTGGACCGGCCTGTTCCTGGCGGTGCTCTCGTTCCGGCTGGGGTGGTGGTCCATTCCAGTGATCGCTGCACTGGCAGCAGTGGGGTGGGCCGCCCGACGCTTCGACGCGGTTCGGTCGACCGCTTCGGCATTCCTCGTCGGAGTGCTCCTGACGATCCCACTGGTGCTCATCGCTGTGCTCTGGGCGGTCGTCGCTTGGTAGCGCGGAGCCCGAGAGGAGAATCGAACTCCTGACCTGCTGTTTACAAGTCGTGGGTCGAGTGTCCACCCAAGTCCATCGCGGCCCGCCCTGTCCGGGAATCTGCGCTGACGTCTCACGTGATTCAACCCCGATCTCCATGCTCGTCCAGAGTTTCGTGAGACAAACCGTGGGACGCGATGCCGGCGGGGCAAGTGCCGTATTCGGCCCGTAGCGGCCTCCAGCGATCTCAGTGGCATAACTGGCTCGAGTGGTGGGAGTGTGACTCTGAATCCCCAAGCCAGAGGGCGGGCACGCTTACAAGCAGTTAGAGTCAATCCCTGGGTGGAGGGAAGATGGGCGAGGCAGAGCAACGAGTCCTCATCGACGAGCTGACCGGTCCGGCGGCGACGGCGATCGATGTAGTGGGCCTAGCGCGCACCGCTCTTCGTGCCGACGCCGCCCTCGTGTGGGCACGGCGGCAGTCGTCGCTGCATACCCAACACGTAGATCTGGGCGGAGTGCAGCGCGACCCCCCGCTGCGTGTTGACCTGGCCATGGGTGAGGGTGTGGCGGGGATCTCCGCCGAAAGCCGGATCCCGATCGTCGTCAGGAACCTCGCCGACAGTGTGGAGTTGCGAAGGCTGGGAGTCGATGGCCTAGCCCACCAGCCCGTCGTGGAGGAACTCGGGTGGCAGAGTGCCATATACGTCCCGATCGAGGTCGACTCGCGCCTTCTCGGAGTGCTTGCGGCCTACTCGCGCCAGCTTGAGAAGTTCAGTGAGGACGACATTCGCATCGTGGGCCTGTTCGCGGAGCGAATCGCAGCGCGGATCCGCATAGGTGACATGAACACTCGATTCGAACGGATGGTCCGTATTGGTACTGCTGCGATGACTCGGGCTCACGACATTAGAGAGGACACGGGATCAATCCAGACCCAGGTCGATGCACTTCGCAAACGACTTGCGGCTGGTGATAGCCCCGAGAGCATTGAGAAGCGCCTTGATGCCATCAAGGGAACGGCAAGGAACAGCCAGAAGCTTGCCGAGCAGACTCTGAGGCAAGTTGTATCCGACCGAGCTAGGCCGAGGCTGACTCCCGTGAAGCCAATCGTGGAGTCAATTGTCAACGACCGAATTGTCCGGGCCAACGAGGAGCGAATCTACTTGGACCACAGGTGCGAGTCAGGACTGGCGGTTGTGACCTGGCGCCGCGAGTTTGAACGCGCCTTAGCCAATCTC
The DNA here is from genome assembly GCA_023389745.1 of Actinomycetes bacterium. Classification (GTDB taxonomy): domain Bacteria; phylum Actinomycetota; class Acidimicrobiia; order Acidimicrobiales; family Microtrichaceae; genus JAFAFN01. Next base: position 19,877 of record JAEWED010000181.1, on the reverse strand, counting down.
GTGGACAACGCGATCTTCTTCGTCGCTCGGAATACCTCCGGACGGAGGCAGATCGAGGTGTCGGCATCGATTGTTCGCCTTGCTGATGGGAGCCCCGGGAATGCGGCGACAATCTTGGTAAAGGACACCGGTCCCGGGATCCCGCCAGCCGAGCGTTCGAAGGTCTTCGATTTCGGATACACGGGCAAAGGTAGCTGGGGTCTGGGGATCGGTCTCTCCTACGTGGAGAGTGTCATCGAGGCTTGCGGAGGACAGATAGAGATCCTCTCCGACCATCAGTACAACACCATCTTCCAAATTACGTTGCCCGCTGCCGCAAAGGAATAGCTTGAACAACCAACTTCCCTCGTCACGGCCTGAGACGAACATTCTCTGGATCGATGACAAGGTCCACACATCCCACCAGGTGTTGGTAGAGGCGCTGCAGGATGCTGGGCACAGCGTCACACCCGCGAGTTCCTATCAGGAAGCAATCGAGAGCCTCTCCGGCAGGAGGTTCGACGTAGCGATCGTCGATCTTCGCCTACAACGAGGAAGTCGGACAGGATTCGATCTCCTCAAGCTCCTGGCGCAGTCAAGCCCAACAGTTAATCAGGGGACTCCCCCACGCCTCATAGCCTGCTCTGCGCATCTCGACCAGCGTACGTACCGGAATGAGCTTGCCAAGCTCTCGGTGCCGGTGTTTGTCCTTGATAAGGGTCGCCTGAACTCGCCAAATATCGAGTCGGCTCCCGACGAGTTCGTACGCCTCGTCGAGGAGGCGCTGGCTGACAACGCCTGGCAGGCACCAGGCGAGTTCATTGAGGAGTTGGAAGAGCGAGCGCTTTCCGATGGTCCTTTCGGGGTTTCTCGGACCGCGTTCAACGAGATGACCGACGCAGAGCAGGCGATCATCTTTGATGATGGATTTGCTCGATGTGAGCGCCGGTTGAAGGAGCTCCGCACTCGTCGAATCCAGCCGGTCGATCTTGTCTGGGCGCTCTTTTGCGGAGACGAGAGGAAGCCCGTCCTCCAAGGATCAGCTGGCGACCCCGAGCCAGATGACAACCGAATAGAGACCATCGCCTCGTCCAAGGACCGAGTTCCGTTCTTCGTCTCTATCGGAGAACCCTTCATGGCGGAAGAGGTAGTCTGTGGGGGATCGCTATCGGACTACCCGCGTCTTGATCTTCGGGTCGGCACCTCACCTGCCCCTAGATCGGTACACCTCGACACGGGTGCCGAGGTGCACATCCTCAAGAAGACTGACTTGATCGATGGTGACGTTCCCGTAGCCGGTCTTTGGAAGGGTCGAACCGATCCGATGTCTGGGCGATCGTACCGCTATCTGATGATCGATTCCGTAGCTGGGGCCTTGTTGCCCGGAGGCGAAGCAAGTGGTGAACGGCTGGACGTTGAGCTCCAACGAGTGCTGGCTATAGAGCAATGGGAGAACTGTCGCTTCTCGCGCGTGTGTGATGGTGGCGAGCAGTGCGATCCTGCTTCGGATCAAATCGCTATCGAGTGCGGACGCCGGGAAGGTCTGGTTGGGCGACACCTGCTAGGCGACAACAGTCTTCGGGTAACGATTCGTGGCGGCGACAGCGAAGTGGATATTGAGAGGGCTAAGTGATCGTCAACGCGCTGTTGTGCGCTCTCGGAGTTGTTTGGGTGGAGCTATCTCGTCACCTCTGGCATACCCGGGGCGTCGGGGCGCCGGGCGAGCACCCAGAGACGGCGATGGCACGGGGCTGGAGACAGCCCAGACTCGAGTTGGTTATGGTCGCCGGGTTGGCAGTCGTCGCCGGTGTCTTCGGCGCGTTTTTGGCTCCGAATGGCTGGGTAGCTGTCTTCATGGGCGCGGGCGTCCCTGCCGGGCCTAGGTCGGTGATACGGATGCTTGTGCTCTTGCGCGGACGGGGCGGAGACGATCCGGGATTCCACGAGCCAGAAGAGATCCAGGCATCTGAGTTCGACGATCGCCCGATCAGGTTCGGCCAAAGGGTTGAGATGTTGGTCCAGAACTTCATCCGTTGAGCACGCCTCGAGATCGGCCCAGATCTATCATCGACGGTTCCATGTAGGCGTCGCCGGTGAGGTTGAGCAGCCGATCGAGGAGCTCGGAGTTCATCTCGTCAATCGTCGCTTCGACCCGAGGGTCGACACGGCCACGCCGGACATCGAAGAGGACCCCGCCGTCGGCGGAGAGCACACGCCGTACGCGCATGATCCCGAGCCAGTCTTCGTTGAACTCGCTGTGAGGCCGTTGATGCGGTGAACGAGGCAGCCGAAACGATCGGCGCCGCACTCGATCTGAAGAAGTCAGACCGTGTGGGCATCCTCGCTCCCCGCCCAGCTCCCGTCGAGTTCAAGACGAAGGAGGCGGTCAGTTTCGTCGCTTACTCGTTCTCATCTGAAGGAACCTTGATTCGCACGTCTTCCGTGGAGAAGGTAAAGCGCCGAATCGCCTATCTCGTCTACAATAACCTCTTGGAGGCGCCGAAGTCTGGCATCCTCGTTCCGTCTCGATTCCAGCCGCCAGTTGTCCGCGACTACGTCGCGTTGATCTAGCAGTTGCGCCGGTACATGTACGGCGATCTCTCGGAGTCGAAGATCCAGAAGTACCTGCGACCCTCGGTCCCACGGGTGCACTACCGAGGTGCGATGTCCTTCTATCCGCTGGTTGATCGAGTCGACGTCCTACAGGAGCTGGATGGCTGGATGAAGCACACGGTCTTCACCTCGCTTCGCAAGCGAGGCGGCCTGCTGTCCGGTGCAGGTTACGGGCTCCTTCCCGACCTCCATGGTCTGAATCCCGATGACCTCACTGACTTTCGCGGCATCTCGAGCGGGGGCGACGTGCTCGACCTGCGTCTTCCGAGCTTCGTGCGGATGGGCAAGCTCCTGCGCAGGGCGTCGCAGGTGCACGGTCCGATCGTCATCGGGCATCCCCGCTCGGACCAGTACTACCTCGGCTTCTGACTGCTTCCGCCTCGCCGTTGATCCGCCGGGAGTCGCGTGTTCTGTCCGCTCGCCAGATTGTCCCTTCGGTTACTTGCGCAGATCTCGCGTCCCACTCCTGGATCCAGTGGGCGTAGATGTTCGTGGTGGTCGACGGGTTGCGGTGCCCGACTCGACCAGAGACGCTGCGGAGCGGCAACCCTGGGAACACTCTCGTGAGCTCGTCCCTTGGAGCAGCGCTGAGGTCTACCCTTGCGCCGTGAGCTTTGGGAAGGGGCTCCCCCATTCTGACCATCGCCGTGCCGAGTCGCCGACAAGCAGCCGCGTCGCGCTCGCGCCCCTTCTGCGGGTTGCTCGCGGGCTGGGGCCATGGGCGAGATATCGGTCTGTTCGGCTGCCTCGCACCCGGGCGATCTCGTCGGACGAATCCATCCGTTCCGACGTAGAGGCCTGCTTGATGATCCAAGTTGCGCAGCGACCAGACCACCTACCTCGTGGTACCTCGTGGCCTACAGAACTGAACGCAGGCGGAATTGATCGACATTCCTGACGGCCTCGATCTTCTGCGCGAGTACTGGCCTCCTGATCTCGGCGGCCTGTACTGGGTCTGCCGCGATGTGTTCGGGCGGGACGATCCGAAGCCCCGTCGGCCCTACGTCGTCGTGGCGCTTCCTGAGCCGGGCAGGCCGGACCTCGTGGTGGTGCGACGGTCGACATCGGCGCGGACGGGTGTGTTCCACGATGCTCACCCCGAGGTGGGCCTCCAAGAGGGGTGGTTCTGCGAAGTACGGAGCGCTAGCACGGCGCTGTGGACGGTGAGCATGGTCAGCGAGGTGGGCCTCGTGTTGAGCGAGGAGGAGCTGGCTTGGGTGATGGGAACGTTCCTGTGAGCGCGATCGGAGAGCTTCGCGCTCACGAACTTGGTGATGCCTTCCTCGACCTCTTGCACCGCACGGTCCGGGCGGTGGCGGTGGCCCGTAACTTCCCCGCTCCCGAAGGCCACACCCGATGGGACGCGACCGCTGTCGCCACCACGGTCGCCGACTTCCTCGCGAACCCGACCACGCCACGGCGACTGGTAGACCTCGAGACGCACTGTCGAACCGATGATGCGCTGAGACGGCGACTGCAGGCGACCGTTCAGAACTTCCTGGCCGACTCGGGACGCCGAACGCCGGTCGGCCGGCTAGTGCTCCGCTTCAATGAGGTCCTTGGCACCAGCGCGCTCGTCGAGCGGCGCGGCCGTAGCTGGGCGCTCGTTGGCATGCCGGACGCGGCGGTTGCGGTCGACATCGACGCGCTCGTCGCAGCTGCGTCCTTGATCGACGTTCGCGTGCCCGCGGCTTGGATGACTGGGTCGAGAAGGAGCCCGGACCTTGACGCGGACTCCGTCGTCCGCCTCGCGACCGGCATCCTCTCGGCAGCCGGTGGAGCGCTCAGCGTCGGGACCCTCGCCCAGGTGGCGGCCCGACGGCTCGGACTCGGTGGCGCTCCCCTGTCGATCGAGGCTGCAGCCCTCGACCCTCCGGAGGGCTATACCTCATCGCCCGACACCACGAGCACTACCGCGGTACGCGACCTGCGCGCCGCTGAAGTGTTCAGCCAGTTGAACGACGCCGAACGCATCTCGATCGGATTGCCCGGTGTCCCCGTGGCGCGTCTAGGTCCGATGCTTGGCGTGAGCGGCTCGTCCGCGGCATTGATCCGCAATCGTGCCGTGACGATCCTGAAGGACCATCTCGAAGACGAGGAGGATGGGCAGTTCGTGGCCGACGCGGTTCTTGAACTCGCGCGAGTGTGGACGGACTCCTGGATGACCATGACCGATCCGACGTACTGACACCTTTGCGATGTCTGCCCACGCATCCAACCTTCATCCCCTCGACACCGATCTCCTGGATCTCGTCGAAGGCGCTCTCGATGCCGCTGCCTCGCAAGCCATCGAGGAGCACCTCGCCGCTTGCGTGTTGTGTCGCATCAAGCGTCAGCGCCTGCGAGCTGCGCCGCCCGTCGCCCTCACAGAGCTCAGCGACGTCGAAGCGCCAGCCTTTGGTGTCATCGAGACCGTTGATGCGCCAGTCGAGGAGGTTCAAGAAGGAGACCTGTGGCTCACTGTGGGGGACGAGCCCGCGATGGTCCTGATTCGGAAAGTGCTCGACCTGGACCTCGGGCTCGTAGCCGTGCCCGTGACCTTCGACGTGGAGGTCGCCGACATCGGGACGCTGGTACTCGACGCGAGCGCTTCCCCGCTCGGTGTCCCCATCGCCGTCTACGACGGCATGCTCTCGAGTCTGCCAACGCGGACGTTGCGGAGCCGTGTGGTGCCCCTGCGCGCCGTAGACCTCCTGCACATCGATGCTGGTGATCCCGGCGTCACCCGGGGTTCCGAGCTGGAGGGCCCCGCCGACCCTAGACACGAGATCCGCCAGTACATCGCTGACCGGCTCACCCAACTCGCACCGATCGAGAATGACGCCGACGGCGCCGACAATCCAGGCCAACCGATCGATCCTCCAGTCATTGCGGGCACGGACTATCCGACGTTCCGACAGGATCTCGATGACCTCCAGGCGGAGGGACTCACCATCGAGCCGTGCTCAGCGTTGTCCGAGTGTCCATCAGAGTGGGTCGCGCTCGGCGAGATCCGCCGCCGCTACCAAGTTCTGGCGGTCATCGGGACGCCAGCAGGACTGGTGTCGGACTCAGATTTCGTCGCAGCGCGCAGCCTCGTGCTTCGCTGGCACCTCTCGGCGCTTGTCATCTGCCCGCGCGAAGGAACGACGGTGGATCTCTACGCGCCGGAGAACCTCTATGAGGGCTTCGCCCTGCCAAGCGGCGCCCCGAGTCGGCAGCCATTCGTCGATACCCATGGACTTCGCGACAGCGTGCTCAAGTTCCTCGGGGTTCGCGAGGCCTGGAACGTCCCGTCCGCGTCCGACACGGGGCGCGTCGAACGAGTCAACGTCGCCGAACTACTGCAACAGTTCGCCGGCGAAGCGGCCTCAGAACTCGGAACCGCGAACGTCCGAGGAGAGAAGCGCCAAGGCTGGCGAACCGCCGCAACCCGTGCCGATCGCCTCGCAGCGGTCCTGCAAGGAGCGCTCGAGGGGGACTTCGACCCGGCGAAGATCACTGACCTCGCCGAGGAGGACCCGACGTGATCACCCGCGTCCGACTACTGAACTGGAAGGCCTACGACAGCTTCGACCTTCAGGTACCTCCAGGAACGACCTTCCTCGTCGCTCGCAACGGGATCGGCAAGAGCTCCTTCGTGGAGGCCGTGCGTTGGGTGCTCGACCCGAATGCGAAACCCGCTCGCAGCCTCATGCGCCGGCTCAGCGCGTCCACGACGGTGACCGTTGACCTACGGGTTAACGGGACCGACGTCACCATCACCCGCTCTCTCAATCAGGGCCGAGCCGCCACCCCGACCTTGGAAGGGTCAGCCACGATCGGGCGCGACGAGAAGCCCATCCTGGATGCACTGGACTGGATCGCCGCCGCATGGCGCGCCGATGCCCACTTCCTGCACCGGTCAGCGTTCCTCACCGACCAGCTGCTCCTAGAGTCGGGCGAGCCCGACCTCGAAGGCCACCTCGTCCGGCTCTACTCCCTCGATGAGCTTCGCGAGGCGAAGGCGAGTGCGGCGGCCGCCGCCAGCCAACTCGACAGCCAAGCTCGGGCGGCGAAGAAGCAGGTGAAGGCCGGCGCAGCTGAACTCGCGCAGGCGGAGGCGAGCGCGGCCGAGCAAGAAGGCCTTGCCCAAGAGGCGACCGAGGCCGCTGACTCGGCCGAACAGGCCGCTCGCCACGCTGTCGAGGAAGCCGCCGCAGCTGAACGCGAGGTCCTCGCGCAACAGCGACTCGACGACTGGCAGACAGCGAGCGCTGCCCTACTCGCCGACATCGAGAACCTGCTCGGTGCCACACCGCCGGACGCAGACCTGGATCAACTCCTCCAGACAGCTGAGGCCGGCGCTCGCGCCCAACAGCTTCGAGACGCCGAACGCCGAGCAGCGCTCAACGAGCGCATCTCGTCGATCGAAGCCTCGCTGGAACGCCTCCACACCGCTGCAGCTGAGTGCCCGGTCTGTCGGCGCCCTCTCGACGACGCCAGCCGTGACCACGCCGAGCACGCCCACCAAGCCGACAAGGATTCTGCGAGGACCGAGTTGGCCGCCCTCGATCCGGCAGCGGAAGAGGACGCGGCGTCCGACATCAGCCGATTGCGGCGACGCGTCGTTGAACTCGGTGAACGACCGGACCAGCCAGCGGCTCCACGTGCCGACATCGACGCGCTGCGCGCTGCCGCCGACGATGCTTCGGCGAAGGCCAAGGCTGCCAAGACCGACGCAGAACAGGCTCGCGCCAAGGCGTTCGTCGCGAGCGAACGGGCCAACGAACTCGCGGCCAGCGCAGACAACCCCGACCCGGTCCGACTCTACGAACAAGCAGGACTTCTCGAAGCCAGCGTCCATGCGCTCGACCGCACCATCGACGAGGTCCTGACGAGGCAGATCAGCCCGCTTCGAGACCAGGTCAACCGGCGGTGGGAGGGACTCTTCCCCGACCGTCCTGGCCTGCAGCTTGACCACAAGGGCCACCTCGCTCGCACCTATGACGACGACGGTGACCCGTTGCCGTTCGAGTCCTTCAGCTCCGGCGAGAAGGTCATTGCCAAGATCCTCATGCGGCTCACGACCATCGCCGCGACGACTGACATCCCCTTCATCTGGATCGACGAGCCGCTCGAACATCTCGATCCGTTCTCACGCATCTACGTCGCCGAGACACTCGCACTCTTGACCGCCCCCGATGGGATCGCCCAGATCGTGATCACGACGTACGAGGACGAGTTGGCCCGCCGACTCGAAGCCCAAGCCGACCACCCCGTGCAGCTCCGCATGCTGCGAAACGCGCGCGTTCCGAATTAGTCGCCGCGACCTGGACGGACCGCCGCGGTCCGACGTAGATGCGTGGCGAGGGCCGACGTCCGGCCCAGAACAGGAGCATCGCAATGGCCAAGGCCACCGAGGACGTTCGTCCCCCTGACCACGACAAGGACGGTGACGAGCTCCGCCCCGGAGAAAAGCTGACCATCGTCATCGACAGCAAGAAGTACCGGGCGCCATCCCGTTCGCTCACGGGCGCACAACTCCGCCGTCTCGCCGACCCCGACATCGGTCCGGACTACGACCTCTGGCAGGAGATCCCAGGAGACGAGGACAACCTCGTCGACGACAAGGAACGGATCAAGCTCCGCGACGGCACGGGCTTTTACAGCTCCAGCCGAGACATCAACCCCGGCTGACCCGTCATGCCCGCCAGCGCCACCGCCGCCCTCGTTCGCTCGGAGGACCAGGCCTACCTGGACGAGCGCTTCGACTGGGAGGCGAGCATCGACGGGGGCATGGTTTGCCTGACGATCAGGGACTTCCCGATGGCCGTGGGACTGGCTCCCACCGTCTGCGAACTGCTTGTTCGGCTTCCGCCAGGTTTCCCTGATGCGGGTCCAGACATGTTCTGGATCGCATCGCCGGTCACCCGCGTCGATGGGCAACCGATCCCCGCTACCGACGTCACCGAGACCCATCTTGGCCGGCGGTGGCAGCGCTGGTCGCGACACATCGGCGGCGCCTGGCGCCCGGGAGTTGACGACCTCCGCACGTACATCACCTACATCACGACGTGTCTCCGTCGAGCCGCAGCATGAGCACCCGCCACACCCTCGTCGTTACAAGCGACCTCCACAGCGAGATCCTCGCGGGTGCCCGCGCGGTCACCGCGCGACCGGTAGCCAGCGCGAACGGAGTGCTCCTCATCGCGCAGCGACTCGGTTACAAACCACAACCGGGCGAGGTCGTCGTTCCACTCGGTGTGGACGGGCTCACGTGCACCTCGAACACCATCGCCGGGCATCTTCCCGGACCCAGCGGTCCAGTCCCAGCCGGAGGAGTTCGGATCGCCGGCCCGAGTTGGCCGCTTGTTCTGCCCGACGACCACGAACCGGGTGACGACGTGTACGACCGTCAGATACGCGCGTTCGGGGTCGATGGCCAGCGCCTCCTTCGCAACCTGCGAGTCGGCGTCGTCGGCGCTGGCGGAACCGGCTCAGCAGTGGTCGAGCAACTCGTGCGCCTCGGCGTCCGTGACATCGTCGTAATTGACCCTGACACGATCAACGATGACGGATCCAACGTCACCCGCGTCTACGGCTCCACCATGACCGACCGCGGCGAGGCGAAGGTCGCTCTCGCCGAGCGCAACGCAGACAGAATTGGACTCGGCACAGCGCTCACCCCGGTGCCGGGCAGCATCAACGACGAAGCGACCGCCCGGCTGCTTACTAGCCGCGACGTCATCTTTGGGTGCACCGACGACAACCGAGGCCGCGTCACGCTCGGCCGTCTCGCCACTTGGTACCTGATTCCCGTCATCGACATGGGCGTCAAGCTCACCTCGAGCAACGGACGTCTCCGAGGAATCGAAGGCGCGTCACCGTTATCGAGCCAGGCGGCGGCTGTCTCCAGTGCCGCGGCCGCATCATCGCCTCAGCACTCCAGGCCGAGATCCTCACCCCCGACGAGCGAGCGCACCGCGTCGCCGAGGGCTACGTCGTCGGCCTCGGTGAGGCAAACCCCGCCGTCGTCACCTTCACGACCGGAGTCGCGGCCCACGCCGTCTCCGAACTGCTTCAACGAGTGTTCGCCCTCGACAACGACCCTCCCTCCAGCGAACTCATCATCCGGTTCCATGACCGCGACATCCGACGCAACTCACGTCCGGGCGCTCCAGGCCACTGGTGCGTAGATCCGCGCAACCTTGGCGCGGGCGACACTGTCCCCTTCTTGGGAACGACATGGACCTCATGACACATCTGACCTGTCGGATGGTTGACTGGTGGCGTCGGCACCGGCATCACACACCCAAGATCCACAAGATCCGGCGGTACCCGTCCACCGCAGCGCTCCCAGCGCAGATCAACCGCCACGTCCTTGCGCTCGCCGGCGATCCACCGGTCTGGGCAGTAATGGAGTGCCCCTGCGGCCATGGACACCGCCTCCAAGTCCGCATCCGCCCTCATCGAGTCGCACCGGGATGGACCCTGACCGGTTGTGAACGCCGGCCAAGCCTCCGACCCTCGATCGACTTCGAATCGAACGAGATGCGATGCCACTTCTGGCTCGATCGGGGTCGTGTTCGCTGGGTGAGGGTCAGCGCGGACCGCGACGCTTGAGCGGCCGGCAGAACTGACGCCCCGCCATGCCAGTTCCACAACGGGCGTCCGAGCGGCGCCCGGGTCGCAGGTGCAGGGCAGAACGTAGGTCGCGGCAATGGGAGATTTCGACAGCGCGTGTTCAAGTTCGACAAGGCGTTCTGCCACTGACGGAGCTTCGTCGCCGAGAACGGGCAGTTCGTCAGTGGCGGCCCGAAGATCGTGCACACGGTCACCGTCGACCCAGCCACCAGCGAGCTCGTCCTGTCCGCTGCGTCGGTACAGCAGCCACCGGTCTCGATGTCGCTGACGCTGGGCGACTCGCTCGGTTGTCTCCGACCGGCGCTTGACCATGCGGCGTGGGTGATGGTCGGAGTTGCTTGCTTCGCGCTATCGCCGAGAAGCTGACTCGGCGGCCCTCTCGAAAGCTCCAGCCGGTCCAAACCCGACCGAGCTGAGCAGCTAGACCGCGGGGCGTGAGCGTCGCCGTCGAGATGGGATGATGGTTGCTGACGCCTGCACCAAGGCATCGAGTTCACCGAGGTCCTCCAGCGGAACTGTCTCAGCTGACTCGGCGATCTCGACGATTCGGGCGTGATCCTCATTGGCAGGGTCGAACTTCGGAATCGGCAGCCTGTGGAGTGTCGTCGGGCCGATGGTTGTTGACGATGCCACACGCGCCACGGCATCCAACGCAGAAGGTGAGTTAAGCCACCCAGCGAGGAAGCGCGCTTCGTTCAGAGACTTGGGCACATGGACGTTGCTCTTGTTGTTCGGGTAGCAGGTTGTAACTAGACCGAGCTTCGTGTCGAGCTTCGGCACGGCGACAGCCGCTGGAGGTCGCTTGGCAGGATGCATGTAGCGGGAGAGGACGACAGGGCTGAGTCGCGAAAGATGCTCGGTCGGGCCGCGGACACCAAATGGGTAGTCGAGCGACGGCTGAAGCTTGCCGTAATCGAATCGAGCTGCGAGGTCTACGATCCACGGCTCGAGGTAGTCGTAGAGGCGAGGGCCTACGGCGATCAGCTCATCGACGGTGAGGTATCGGTTGGGGTCAGCTGGGTCATGCGGCATTAGCGCGTAGAGGCCAGTCGGATCGACAGCGAACGGCTGGACGTTGGCCCCCCTGACCAGCGGCCAGAGGAACTTGGCTTCAATGGTCCCCACCCTTACAGGGTCGCTCTTAGTGTTCTTGCCAGCTCCAGGCACATTGCGCACTTCAACTAGACCGTGAGGATCGGGTGTCGCACTCAGAACCTCGTAGACGTAGCGGCCATCCATTCCATGCGTGTGAAACCCCTGCCCCCAGGTGTACGCGATGGACGCGTGTCCCTTCGGCAGAAGCGGCAGACCGCCTGCAGCTTCCGTAGCCACCCACGGCGACCCAGTCTTGTCACGCTCGACAGGTCGGATTTCCACAACTTCGCTAGCAAGTAGTGGGGCCACCTGACCCCAGTGATCGTCCGACTTGAGCCGCTGACCGGCCTTGGCGCGAGACCAGAGCGTCTTTGGGATCGGCCAGGCCGGTGCCTCTTCAGCCTTCAGATAGAGGCCGATAGGCAAGTTGGCAGCATCCGGCGCAAATGGCTTGATCTTCGTCCAGTCGTCTACCGCAAGCGGACAAAACTCGACTCCAGGGGCTGACTTGTCGGCCGGCCTGAGTACGCACCCTCGGATCAGCTCGTTGCCCGGATCCGCGATGAGCAACGCCTCCGGCAAAAGAAACGCGACGACGGCACCGACCTCTGCGTAAGTCACGACGCTCCGCGCCACGAGTAGCGTCGCGATGTCGGCGAGCGGTATGCCGCCGCCCTTGCTCTTGGTTGCCCACAACCCCCAGCCCTTCCAAACCGGCTTCGAGCGTTCCTGCCAGGGATCGGGCAAGTGCTTCCAGTTGATCCACGGAGGGTTGCCGACCACTAGGTCAACGGGCATGAGAGTCGCTGGAGCGAACGACTGCTCGATGATCCGCGCCCAGACGCCGTCCTTACCCGCGAGGTGGAGATCGGTAATGAGAGTGTAGATCTCGTCTGCTGCAGCGATTGAGTCAGCGATCTCAGAATCTGTCAGGCCGGCTGCTGTTAGGTCGACCTTCAATCGCACGCTGAATGTGTGCGCCGAGCGACCGTTCTCAACCCCGCTCTCGATGTTCGACCGCAGGGCATGTAGGCCCTCAAGGGTGGCGAGCGCAGTCGGGATGTCTATGTTGCCGATCGTGAGTGGCAGCCGCCTGAAGTCTCCCTGCTGACGCAGCTCTACCTCACCCCACACTGGGTCGGGGAGGAGAATCGAATCTGCCTGGTAGACGCGGGGGGTCACGCTCGTCAGTGACTCAATTCGGTCGCCGAGTGCCAGCAGCAGGTTTATCCGTGACATAAGGACCGCAACCGGGTTGATGTCGAATCCGATCACGCTCTCAAGTGCAGCGAGTGTGGCTCGCCCTCGCTCCTCAGGGTTCAGCCTGTCCTGAATCACGAGTTCTCTGCTCAATGCTGCGACCAAGAACGTGCCTGAGCCGCACGATGGATCTAGTACTCGGGCAGCTTCTCCCGTCTTGCCTGCGAGGTCGATCCCTCGAACCAATGTGCGTTCTGCGAGCCACTGCGGAGTGAAGAACTCGCCGAGTGCACGCCTGAGTGCCCGTGGAACCACAGACCCGTAGAAGTCTCGGAGGAGGTCGCCGGTGATACCCCGGGCTGAGTTGGTAACTCTCGCCCAGGCGAGCTCGCCGAATACGACCAGTAGATCCCTCAGTCGCTCGGCGACCTTTTCGTTGGTCAGGATTACCGACGCGTACCACCCAAATAGGTCGCCCGCGAGAAGTCCTGGTGCGTGTAGTTGATCCGAGATGTGCCCGTTCTCCAGCTGCTGGAACTGGGACTCCATGTCCGCTTCGGGCAACGAGGCCCACGCTGTCGGCCGCATCTCGTGAGCAGCAGTAGCAAGCGACAGGAGTTCAGTCCCGATCAACTTCGACGCGAGGGCGACGTAGGTGTGGAGGCAGAACAGTGCTTCGGCATAGGAGTTCTCGCCGAGCACCGCTGCCAGCTGATCTCCGAGCAAATCGGTCGCGGACTTCTTCGACGGCCAAGGATCCTCTGGGTCCTCGATCCCGTACGACACTCCAGCCAACTGGATCCACTGCCTAAACAGGATGTCGGTTCGGTCGTCGGCTTGGCGGTTTGCTACAGCTTCGCCGAAGGCGCTGATCAGCGCCCTGACCTGATCGCGGCTTGTGCCGAGCATCTTGCCCACGGTCACCGCTGTGACAGGCTGGGTTCTGACTGTCTCGATGAGGCTGAGAACTCTGGCGCAGCTCTCTGGCCCGTTGTCGCGCCACATGAAACGCTCACGGAACGTCGTAGGCGGCGCAACGCTGCCAAGCTCGAGGGACATCTGTTCGCCGACCTCCGGCTCCGCAGAGGCATCCCTGTAATGAGCCCAAACACTACCGTCAGTGATGATGACCACGTCGGCCGCCATGACCGGGTCGTCGATGTACATCAGCCCCTGCTCAGCGGCTGTCTCCTTCGCCTTCGTGCTGCTCAGAGATCCGGGTGACTTGTATTCAATGACTGCTCGGCCAATTCGAGAGTCGAAGCGGCCGGTCGTCCCTGTCCCCTCGTGCGATAGCGCCGACTGATCGAGCTTGAGCGTCTTGGTCGCCCAGGGCTGGAAGAACAGCCACAGATGGTGCCTCAGATCTGCTTCAGTCCCCCCCTGGGCAGCGCCCTCGCGTGACCGCTGGGAGAGGAGCGTTGCGTGCTCGTTCGCGTGATCGTCTGTCATCGTCGCCTATGTCTCCCTCGACCGGAAGCGGATCATACAGAGGGGCGTTGGGCGGCCGGAGCTGCGGGCCTGAAGGACCTCAGCGTTTCCGCCCGACACTGGTGGGCGACAAGTGGTCCTGGCTCCACCCGCCCTTGCGAGACTGCGCCCGCAATCGCCTGCAATCGCCCGCCACGACTCCCAACTGGTACCCGAGATCGACGCGTCGCCAGACTCACGCGCGATAGACGCGCGATACGCCCCCGTCCAAGGGCCGATCCCTTCGCCGCTTCAGCGGAGGATCTCCTGCTCTCCGGGCGATCTCTGTAGAGCCCGAGAGGAGAATCGAACTCCTGACCTGCTGTTTACAAGACAGCTGCTCTGCCAACTGAGCTACTCGGGCCGGCCCTCCGCGGCTTGCAGCGCGGAATGCTCCGAGGAGTGTACGCCGGTGTGCGAACGGTCCGACTTCGATGGGTCGCTGCGTCGGCGCTCGACCAACGTGCCGTCGCGCTTGTCGACGACCGGGGACCGGTCCCCGGTCAGGCTCTTTCGGCCCTTGAGCGTCACCCGGTCTCGGCAGGCTGCGGTCATGACACACCTCACCCACGACCTGACCGCCTACGACTACGCCCCGGTGCTCGCACGTCAGTACGGCACCTCGACCGACGAGATCCGCTCAGCGCTCTCGAACGAGATCACCGAGCTCGCCAACTGGGTCGGCGACCGGCACTTACGCATCATCGAACCGTGGCCGTTCGACCGTGGGCCCGACGGGCCGTTGCTGACACACGACGGCGACCGCTTGCACGGAGCCGCTCGTTCGGACCCGCACGCCGGCCAGCCGACCTTCGACCTGATCGTCGCCAACAACGGCTTCCCCCGCAGCGCCGTCCGGTGTGCCGGGCCGGTTCCTCCGGCGCTGCCGCTCATGTCACCGATCAACGACGAAGTCGCCAACGCCGGCGCACTCGTGCAGACGCCGCAGGGCCTCGCCGGGCTCGACCCCAGCGAGGCGGCGCTCCACCTCGTGGTCCATCGTCGCAAGCCGGTCGGGTTGCTGACCGCGGACAATGCCGACGTCGTCGAACGGTGGCAGCACGTGGCCGACCAACACGGGTGCGACATCGACATCGAGCACGTCGAGCACGACGGTTGCAGCCACGCTCCCTACTGGCTCGTCGAGGTGGCACGGCGCGAACCGCTCGGCGAGCTGCTCGCACTCGACGACCTGGCCGACTGGTGGTCGGCGGCACTCCCGACGGTCGGACTCGGAGCGCTGCGGGATCGGGTCGAGCGCGACCTGCGCGGCCTCGCGGAGCAGCCTGCGTCGAACTTCATCGGCCGCGGGCCGGACCTGATCATGGCCCCGATGTGCGACGACTCACCCGGCGACGCCTTGCCGACCTGGGTCGTCGGGGCAGTGCTGGGCTACTGGCCGCCGACCAGCCTGGCGGTGATGCTGAACCACGGCCACCGCGGGACGGTCGTCCCGTCCGCCGGCGACGTGGACCTGCGGACCTGGCGCGCGTTGCACGGCGCGCTCGTCCGCCCGGAGTGACGGCACCCAGCCGCGGTCCGCAGCGACGGTCTCAGCGTAAGCCGCGGCGTTCGCGGCGGACGCCGCCGTAGATCGCGGTCCGGGTGAGCACGTCCATCAGCACCCGCTGCGCGGCCCAACGCGGCACCCGGAACGCCTTGCCGTTCGGCTGGTGGATGACCATCCCGTCGTCCTGCAGACCGACGATCGATCCCCAGCGGTACTTCGGCGGCGTGAACGAGGCGAGCTTGGTCGACCCGCGGGCCGCGGCGCGGACGTTGCGGACCACCACCCGGTAGCCGAAGTTGCGAGCCGAGCTGCGCGCCGGATCGGTCGCGGCCACGTCGCCCACGGCGAAGACGTCGGGGTGACCGTGCACCCGGAGGTGCTGGTCGACCTTCACGAACCCCCGCTCGTCGAGCATGTCACCGGGCAGGAACCCGGAGTTCGGGCGCACATCGCCGATCGACCACAGCACGAGGTCGGCGGCGAACGGGTCCTGGCCGGTGGTCCACTCGACGGGGTCGGTCGTGAGCCGATCGGTCCGTGCGCCGTCGGCGATCGACGCTCGATGCCCGGGGTGGAGGTGCACGCCGACGTCGGCGAGCTCGCGTGCCAGGCGTCGGCGGGTCGTCGGGTGGTATCCGGGCAGCGGTTCGTCCTGCCCGTAGAACAGGTGCACCTCGAGATCCGACCGGCGAGTCGCCAAGTTGTACGCCGAGCTCACCCCGGTCGGACCACCGCCGATGATCGCGATCGAGCGGGCTCGGTCGATGCTCGACGCGACCTCGTCGATGCCGGCCTCGATCGCCGCCAGGTCCTCGACGTCGCGTCGCCGCCAGAACCCGTTGGTGGTCCCTGACGCGATCACCAGCACGTCGTAGGGCAGCGCGACGCTTGCCCCGTCGGCGCCGTCGACCTCGACCACCTTCCCCTGGGTGTCGACCGCCGTCACCGCGCCGTGCACCACACGCACACCGTCGAGCCGACGGAACCGGTCGAGCGGGGTCAGGTAGTTCCGACGCCACGCGGCGGGGTCGGCGAGGCGGGTGCCGAGCTCCTGGCCGCTGACCAGTGCCGGCTTCGTCGACACGCCGACCACGTCGAACGATCGCCCGAGGTGCGTCGCCACCAGCACGCCGGTGTCGCCCATGCCGATCACGACGACCCGAGTTCGTGGGGTGGACGGAGGACGTCGCGGCACGGGGTCAGTATTGCCGGGTCGCTCGTGTCGGTCCGAGATCACCGGTGTGGCCGAAGGGTCACGGTCCGCCCGACCGATCCACCCGGCTCAGCAGCAGCTGAGCGCACTCCGTCGCCCGTACACTTCGCCGGACCTGCACCCGGCGGAAGCCGCCTCGCACGAGGAGTCACCGATGACCGACCGTTCCGCGTTCTCCGACGAGCAGTGGCACACCCTGACCGACGCTCCGGTGGCGATCCTGCTCGCCCTCGGACTGGTCGGCGAGCACGGGCCGATCTCGATGATGAAGGAGTCCGCCGCCGGGGCGAAGGCGATCGCCCGCCCACTGCACTCCGGCCCGGCTGATCAGCTGATCGCCGAGATCGTGCCCGAGGCGGGCAAGAAGGAAGCCCGCCACGACGCGCAGCAGCACAAGGGGGCGACGCCGAACGTCGTCGTCGACGGATTGCTCGACGACGTCGCCAAGGCCGTCGAGGTGCTCGCCGTGCTCCCCGCGGACGAGGCGGCGCAGGTCCGTCAGTGGCTCATGGACATCGGCGAAGCGGTCGCCAACGCCTCGAAGGGCGTCAAGCCCTCCGAGCAGGACGTCCTCGACCGGCTCCGTACGATCCTCGGCCTCTAGGAACGCCCGACCGAACTCGTCGAGAGCGTCGCTGCGGAGTCCGTGCTCGGGTCGTCCTCGCCATGCCGATCGTCCTCATGGCGGCCGACTCGCTGCCGATGAACCAGGAGGACGTCGGCCTCGGTCGGCGAACGCCCCCCGCCTTGTCGACGCGAGTCGACGACTTCATTGACAGGACCCCGTATGTCGCCCACCCGCAGTCGTGCTGCAGTGCTGCTCGCCGTCGTCACCGTCGCCCTCACCGCCGTCGCATGCCGCACCGGCGCGGATGTCGTCATGTGGGGTCCCTGCACCCCGGGCAACGACCCGACCGGCACCGACGGCCGTTACGCGCTGGTGTGCCAGAACGGTGAGTGGATCCCGGTCATGACGGTCGACGAGTTCGTGCGCATCAACGGTGGTGAGCAGAACGTCGTGATCGCACCGCTGCCGAAGCGACCCCGACCCGTCACGACGACCACCACGTCGACGAGCACGACGAGCACCACCGCCGCGCCAGTGCCGGCTCCCACGGTCACCGGGCTCTCGCCGAGCGCCGGACCGACCGCCGGCGGCACGACCGTGACGATCACCGGCACGAACCTGACCGGGGCCACGTCGGTCACCTTCGGCGGGACACCCGCGACCGGCGTCACGGTGAACTCGGCCACGTCGATCACTGTCACGACGCCCGCGCATGCCGCCGGTGCCGTCGACGTCGTCGTCACCACCGCCGGCGGCACCGCGACCCTCGCAAACAGCTACACCTACGTTGCCCCACCGACGCTCACCGGGCTCTCGCCGACCGCCGGGCCGACCGCTGGCGGCACCTCGGTCACGATCACCGGCACCAACTTCACCGGGGCCACGTCGGTCACCTTCGGTGGGACGTCCGCCGCCAGCTTCACCGTGAACTCGGCCACGTCGATCACTGCCACGGCGCCTGCGAATGCCGCCGGTGCCGTCGACGTCGCCGTCGCCACCGCCGGGGGCACCGCAACCGTCGTGGGTGGCTACACCTATCTGGCCGCCCCGACGCTCACTCTTCTCGCCCCGGACACGGGAGATACCACCGGCGGCACCTCGGTCACGATCACCGGCACCAACTTCACCGGGGCCACGTCGGTCACCTTCGGTGGGATCTCGGCGACCAGCTTCACCGTGGTCTCGCACGCGACGATCGTCGCCGTCGCTCCGGCCCATGCCGCCGGTGCCGTCGACGTCACCGTCAGCACCGTCGGTGGCACCGCGACCGCGACCAACGCGTACCTCTACACGACCATCTGACCGCTCGGGTCGCGTCGCCCTGACCGGCCGATTCCGCTCGAGACGTCGCGCGGCGATCCTTGGCGTCCGGGCCGAGGGTCGCAGCGCCGCGCCCGTCGGCAGCCGCGCGCCGGATCCTTGCGATGAGGGCTGACCTTTAGTAACAACAACGGGTCGTGCCAAGGCGGGCGCGGCTTCTGGGGGTTGGGGACGGCGGCTGTCCGTGCCCGTCTGCCCCGGGCGATCAGGGGAGATCTCAATGCGTCACAAGCTGACCGCAGCGGTTGCGACCGTTGCCGCGCTGGTGTTGGTCGCGGTGGCCTGCACCGCGCCGACGACACCGTCGACCCCGGCGAACCTGCCGCCGCTCGGCGTGATCGTGGCCGAGCCGCAAGCCGGCGTCGCGCCGCTCGAGGTCGACTTCTCCGGCCTCGAGAGCTACGACCCCGACGGGACGGTCGACGAGTTCGTCTGGAGCTTCGGTGATGGCGGCACCTCGAACGCCGCCGAGGTCTCCCACACCTACACGACCCCGGGCAACTACAACGCCCGCCTGATCGTCACCGACGACGACGGCGCGAGCTCCACCCCGGTCACCGTCGCGATCGAGGTCACCTTCGACTTCGCCCCGATCGTGCTGGTCGACGACGACGGTGCCGACGACGCCGCCTGCGGCACGCAGGCCGCACCGTGCGCCTCGATCTCCCACGGCATCGCCCGCGCGCAAGAGGCGTCGAAGACCCAGGTCTGGGTCGCAGAGGGCGACTACTCGGCCTTCACCGTCGTCGAGGGCATCGACGTGCGCGGCGGCTTCGACGCAGCGTTCACCGACTCCGGCGACGCCTCCACCGTCACCGGCGCCTTCCACGCGGGAACCGGCGTGTCCGCGGCGATCGTCGCGGTGGACGTCGACGACACGACCGTCGAGGGCTTCACCGCCGTCGGCGCGGACGAGTCCGCCAACGGGCGCAGCGCCCTCGCCGCGTACGTCGGCGGCACGGGCAATGGCCTGGCACTGAACAACATGACCCTCACCGGCGGTGAGCACGGTGCTGCGGCGACCGCGCTGCTGGTGAACGGCGCCTCGAGCGTGTCGCTCTCGGCGCCCACGATCGACGCCGGTGACGCGGTCGGCGCCGGCAACAGCTCATACGGCATCCACGCGATCAACGGCGCGACGGTCACCGTCGACGGCGGCACGATCGCCGGCGGTTACGGCGCCGTCGGCGCTGCGGGCGGCGACGCCCCGGCCGCCCCCGCGACCGCCGGCAACGGCAGCAACGGTGGCAACGGCAGCTTCGGCTCCCGTGGCGGCGGCGGCGCCGGCGCGACCGGCACGAGCC
>JAEWED010000128.1 GCA_023389745.1 Actinomycetes bacterium | reverse complement strand
AATCTCCTCAGCCTGCGCTGGATCAAGCCCGAGGAGCCTTAGGCGATCACGCAAATCATCGACGATTTGCCTATCCTCCAAAGACGTAAAGTCTTCCTCCCATAAAGCATCCACGATCTCGTCATGGACGACGACTCGTTCGCCGGCGCGCAATCTCGTCGCGCCATCAAGCACCGCCTGCGGCACCTCCGGCTCTTCACCACCGATAACGCGATCCCAGAAGGCCTGATCATCATTCTCGAACTCCTTGAACTCCTTCAATCGCGCATCAAGATTCATGCCCAGGTGAGTTACGATATGCCCAACATTGTCGGGATGAGCCGAGTCATTCTGCACAACGACCCGCATAATGCGTCCTACGAACTGAATGTACGGAGCTAACGACCGAAAAGGTCTGAAAATCGCAGCAACGCTAAGCTTTGGGTGATCAAAACCTTCCCCAAGCATCTGGACCTGAATTATGCAATCGAGGGTTCCATTACGAAGAGAAGCAAGAATAGCACTCTGCTCATCTTCGGTCTGCTTGCTATGGATTACTCGGGCACTGAAGCCGCGCTCTTCGTATAAAGACCGGATATCCTTGGCGTGATTGATTGAGCAAGCCACAGCAATGAGCTGGTGCTGCGTGCCCGACTGACGAAGCTCTTGAAGCTTCTGAAGACTAGTGTCGACGATGTGCTGATTACACAACCGCGCCAGCGCCACCCCCCTGCTGAACCACTCCTCCTCCTTCAGCTTGAGAACTTCTTCGAGAGAATAGGTCCGACCACCGGAATCCGTAAAACCGAGTTGTATTGTTTTTGGTGCAACGTAGCTCGCCTTGAGGCGCTTAATATAACCTTTGAGAGTCGCATTTCGAAACGGATAGCGAAACACCAGCTCACCATCGAGTTCCTGGCGGTCGCTGCGAAACGGCGTGGCCGTTAGCAATATAACTTTAGCTTTAGGGAAGCGCTCAATAACTTTCTGCCAGCTCGCCGCTGCACTATGGTGAGCCTCGTCAACGATAATCATATCAAAGAAGTCATCAGAAAACTGATTCAGCCACTTTTCGGCATTTGTCGCCAACTGCTGCACATTGGTAATGACGATGTGCGATCTCGCTGCAACAGAAAGGTTGCCGCTATCAAGCGTGCATGCGAGCGGCCCAGATCCCATTTGATCAGATGTGAGCACCATCGCTTTTCGCCAGAAACACTTCTGACGATTGGTGACGTCCATCGCTTCGTATAAACCCGCCTTGATCGTCAAATTCGGCGCGACCACAATTACTCGCCCGCCAGCCAAGCCCAATGGCAACAAGGACGCTAAACCGGTCTTGCCGCAGCCAACGGGGATTTGGAGGATCGCCTTGTTTTTCCCGGCACGAAAAAAATCGTACGCCCTAAGATAGCCTTCGCGCTGAGGGTCCCTCAGGTACCCATTCCCCTCGATTTTGAAATCGAGGCCTAAAAAAAACTGCTCCATCGGCCGATTGGCTCTCAGCCATTGCTCGAGCGCAGCCTTTTCAAAAATCCACTTCTTGCCGATTTTCCGCCCGGGAATGCGGCCTTCGCGCGCAAGCGCATATAGCGCTGTCTTTCCCATCCCGAGAAAGCTTGCGGTCGCGTCGACCGACAACCATCCCTCGACGTCGGCCATAACAACCTCTCTCGATTCTTAATATGATGTTCAATGATAACAAATGGCAGTTAAAAAGCAATCGGCGGTAGTATGCTGTAGGGCCCACTCTTTATTAGAGCGCAACCCTCTGAGGTGGCTCAACTTTTTTCTATCGCCTATCGCCCCACTGATCTCACTAGGCAAACAAAAACCCCGGCTTGCACCGGGGTTTTTCTTTTTCCGATGGATTGCCGGGGCTTCTGCGTAAAGACGCGCTTCGCGCTTTCGCCCGGCAATGACAGCCTGAGTGCGTGGCGGTCCCGGTTCTGCGCAGCGGCATTGCATGCCGCAGCGCGCCCGGGACGCGGGATCAGTTATCCAGGAAGCTCCGCAGCTTGCGCGACCGCGACGGATGCTTGAGCTTGCGCAGCGCCTTCGCCTCGATCTGACGGATACGTTCGCGCGTCACGCTGAACTGCCGGCCGACTTCTTCCAGCACATGGCCCGTGGTTCAAACCGCCGCGTGACGTATCAGCTTCCCCGTCGCTTCGATCTCGCGGTGCAGCCAGCCCGGCGCGATGTCGAAACCGTTCGGCCAGGTCGGCGCGCCGAATTCGAGAAAGACCCGCTTGAAATACGCGATATCGCGCAGCGGTTCGATCATCGGACCGCTCTCGCGCACGAGCGCCGCGAAGTCGTATTCGCCGGAACTGTCATCCGAGAAGCGGAAGCGAAGCCGATGCCCGCCCAGCCATTCGATCTTAGAGACCTTGATCATCGTCCAGACCCGGAATGCGTTCGAGCGGAAGCCTAGCACGCGCTCTGCGCCAATTCTCGAACACGCACAAACAAAAACCCCGGCTTGCGCCGGGGTTTTGCTTTCCGATGGATCGCCGGGGCTATTGCGAAAGACGCGCTTCGCGCTTTCGCCCGGCAATGATGGGTCCCGGTTCTGCGCAGCGGCATTGCATGCCGCAGCGCGCCCGGGACACGAGATCAGTTATCCAGGAAGCTCCGCAGCTTCCGCGACCGCGACGGATGCTTCAGCTTGCGCAGCGCCTTGGCCTCGATCTGGCGAATGCGTTCGCGCGTCACGCTGAACTGCTGGCCGACTTCCTCCAGCGTGTGGTCGGTGTTCATGCCGATGCCGAAGCGCATGCGCAGCACGCGCTCCTCGCGCGGGGTGAGCGAGGCGAGCACGCGCGTCGTGGTCTCGCGCAGGTTCGACTGGATCGCCGCATCGATCGGCAGGATCGCGTTCTTGTCCTCGATGAAGTCGCCGAGGTGCGAGTCTTCCTCGTCACCGATCGGGGTTTCGAGCGACAGCGGCTCCTTGGCGATCTTGAGGACCTTGCGCACCTTCTCGAGCGGCATGCCGAGCTTTTCGGCCAGCTCCTCCGGGGTCGGCTCGCGGCCGATCTCGTTGAGCATCTGGCGCGAGGTGCGCACGATCTTGTTGATGGTCTCGATCATGTGCACCGGAATGCGGATGGTGCGGGCCTGGTCGGCGATCGAACGGGTGATCGCCTGCCGGATCCACCAGGTGGCGTAGGT
>JAEWED010000119.1 GCA_023389745.1 Actinomycetes bacterium | reverse complement strand
CATCTCCTCGACCCAGTACCGCAGCGAGTCCATGATCAGCTGCAGCACGTGGGGGTGGCGCATGTTCAGGCTGTTGCCGGTGCCCGTGTAGTCGACGTAGGTCGAGGGGTCCTCGGGGTCGAGCCGGTAGTACGCCCGGTTGTCGAGGCCTTTGAAGCTGAGGACCGGACCACCCGCGCCCGCCTCTGCGGTGTGGTTGTAGACGACGTCGAGGATCACCTCGATGCCGGCCTCGTGCAGGGTCTTGACCATGACCTTGAACTCCTGCACCTGCTCGCACGCCGAGGGGTCGACCGAGTACTCGGCGTGCGGCGCGAAGAAGCCGATCGAGTTGTAGCCCCAGTAGTTCGTCAGGCCGAGCTCGACCAGACGGCGGTCGTGCACGAAGTGGTGCGTGGGCATCAGCTCGACGGCCGTCACCCCGAGGGCGTGCAGGTGGTCGATGACCGGCGGTGCGCACAGGCCCAGATACGTGCCGCGCTGCTCGAGCGGGACGTCGGGGTGCAGCATCGTGAGGCCCTTGACGTGCGCCTCGTAGAGCACGGTCCGGTGCCACGGCGTCGCCGGGCGGCGGTCCTCACCCCAGTCGAACCAGGGGTTCACGACCACCGACCGCGGCACGAAGGGCGCCGTGTCGAGCTGGCCGTCGGGTGGGCCGTCGGGTGGGCCGTCGATCGTGTCGTCAGGCTCGCCGTTGCTCTCGATGGCGTCGTTCCACTCGATGCCGCCGGTGATCGCCCGCGCGTACGGATCGAGCAGGAGTCGGGCCTCGCTGTGCAGGTCGCCCGGCACCCGGCGCTCACCCAGGGCGCGGTACCCGTAGCGCGTGCCGGGCCCGACGTCGGGCAGGTAGCCGTGCCACACCGAGCCGATGCACTCGGGCAGCCGGACCCGGATCTCGATGCCGTCCGCGTCGAAGAGGCACAGGTCGACGCCGTCGGCCGCCTCGGAGAAGACCGAGAAGTTGGTGCCCGAACCGTCCCAGGTCGCGCCCAACGGGTAGGGGCGACCCGGCCAGACCCTGACGGGACGGTCGGCGTGGATCACGCGGCCCGCTCGAGCACACCGACGAGACGGACCCTGGATCGCTCGATCTCGTCGGCCAGCAGGCGATCGAGCATCGGGACCCAGAGGCTGCCGCCGTAGTGCAGTCGCATCGTCAGCGACGACGTGCCGTCGGCACCGGGCTCCACCGACGCGGTGAGCACCCACGGGCTGTGTGAGCGGTCGTCGAGCTCGCGACGTTCGAACACCACCCGGTGCGGCGAGGAGTGCTCGGAGCGGACCATGCGGAGTCGCTTCGAGCGTCGCAGCGGTCCGACCTGTGCGCGCAGGTCGACCGACCACGCCGGTCCGGGATCGCCGTCGTCGGAAGCCGCCGGCACGGCGCGAGGGACGATGTCGAGCCACTCCGGGTAGGTCCCCAGGTCGGCGACGAGGTCGAAGAGCCGAAGCGGTGCTGCGTCGGTGTCGAGCGAGGCGGTGACGTCCACGCCCACCATTGTGTCCCGTGCGGGCTCAGCCACCTGCGACGGTGTCCGGCGGCGTCGCAGGCGTCCCGCCCGGTGTCGCGGCGGCCGGCGGTGCGGCGACCGGCGCGTCGGTGGCCGGCGGGGTGGTGGCCGGCGGGGCGGTCGGCACCACGGCGCGCACCACGGGACGGTTGCCGTAGGCCGCCTTCAGGATCGGGTACGGGTTCGCGGGACCGTCACCGCCGGGATGGATCTCGAAGTGGAGGTGCGGCGACGTGCCCTTGGCGTTGCCCGTGTCACCGACGTAGCCGATGACCTCGCCAGCGCGGACCTTCTTGCCGTTGCGGACGTCGGGGGCGAACGCGGCGAGGTGTGCGTAGTAGTACTCGTTGCCCGACTCGCCGTTCACCCAGAGCTTGATGCCGCCGAGGGTCCCGGAGCCGACCCCGTCGAGCGTGCCGTTCTCGGACGCGACCACCGGCGTGCCGCGCGTGGCGAAGATGTCGGCGCCCTGGTGCCAGCGGCCACCCGAGCGCGGGTAGCCCCAGCTGTCGATGAACTCGCAGTCCCCGGCGATCGGGAACACGAAGCCGTCGATGTAGGCGTGGGCTCCGGCCTCATAGGCGCTCAGCTCGTCCATGCGGGCGAGCACCTCGACGAACGCCGGACGCTCCTTCGCGGTGAGCTCGGTCAGCCGGCTGTTCTCGTCGCCGACGCGCGCCGCGAGCTCCGCGTGCTCGTCGGAGAGCGCGTCGCGCTTGCGCTCGTAGTTCCTCGTGAGCCGCTCGTGGGTGCTCACGACCACGTCGACGTAGCTGCGGGCGACGCCCATGTCGGTGTAGTCGTCGGCGTCGAGCAGCGCGAGGTGGTCCTCGACAGGACCGGTCATGTAGGCGGACACCGCGTGCGCCCGCAGCTGCCGCTTGGCGTCGGCGGCCGCCTTCACCGCCGTGCGCGTGCTGGCGTCGAGCTCGGTGAGCTCTCCGGTGAGCTCGGCCACCGCCAAGGACTGCGAGGCGATCTCGCCCTGGATGCGCATCAGCTCCATCTGGGCGATGAGCACCCCGAAGCGTGCAGCCTCGACCCGTTCGGGGAGCACCCGCACCGAGAGCGGATCGAAGCTGCGCTGGGCGACCTCGATGTCGATGCTCGGACCCTCGCCGGGGTCGGCCAGGTACGGGAGCCGGGGGTCGGCGGCGAGCTCCGGCGGGAAGGTCGGCACGTAGGGCACCGTGGTCGTGGTCTGCTCGGGCACCGTCGTCGGTGTCGGTGTCGGTGTCGACTTCGGCGTCGACGTGGTCGACCCGGGCGACGAGGTCGTGGGGGCGGGCGTCGTGGTCGTCGTGGTCGTCGACGCCGAGTCGTCCTGGGCGCCGGCGTCGACGACGAACATCGTCGACACAGCGAGCAGGACGAGGAGCGCGATCACTCGTGGTCCGGTTCGTTGCATGCCTCTGGCCGGATTCTCGACCCTCCGGCGGGGTCCCGCGGTACGGCGCGACAGGGTACAAGGTCGCTGCCGAGAATCCACCCGCGAACGGTCACGTCCACCGGGGACCCCGCACCGGGCGCGTGCCGATGGCACGCACCGCTCGGCTCAGAACCGCAGGTCGAGCGCCTCGTCCCCGCCCGCCCAGCGGTCGACGGCCCAGAGCACGACGGCACAGACCACCACCAGGACGCACGACAACGCCATCGCCTGGCCGAACCCGGCGCCTCCCGGCCTCGACAGGAGCCGCTCGATGGCGATCGGCACGGTCGGGCGGGCGGTGCGGGCGAGGAACACGGTGGCACCGAACTCCCCCAGGCAGGCGACGAACGCGAGCCCGCCCCCGGCGACGACCGCCTTGCGCACCAACGGCAGCTCGACGCGCCACCATCGGGCCGACGGGCCGGCGCCGAGCAGCGCTGCCGCCTCGCCCAGCGACGGGCTCGTCGACTGCAGCGCCGGCACGATGGAGCGGACCGCCAGGGGAAGCGCCACCAGCATCTGCCCGAACGGGACGATCCAGGGACTGCCGCGCAGGTCGAGCGGCGGTCGGCCGAACACGAGCAGCAGACCCAGTCCGATCGTGGTCGCGGAGACGCCGAGCGGCAGCAGCAGGACCCGGTCCCCGGCGCCACCCGGACGGGCCGCGACCGCACGCGACGCCGGCAGCGCGAGCGCCAGAGCCACCGCCGTGCCGAGCACCGCGGCACCCAACGACGTCGCCAGCGCGTCGATCGGCGCCACCCTCAGCCCGGTACCGGCCGTGGCGTCGCCGAGGTGACGCCAGTGGTCGAGCCCGTGCCGGTCCCCCACCCGCAGCGAGCGCTCGACGAGCGCGGCGAGCGGCAGGACCGACACCACGACGACGGCCACGACCGCGAGGCCCACCTCGAGGCGTTCCCGGACCGAGCGGGGACGCCGTCGGACCGCCGAGCGCCCCGGGGCACGGCCACCCGGGAGCGCGGAGCGGCGGACGATCCGCCCGTGCAGCGCGAGGGTCGCGACCACCGCGACGAGCTGCAGCATGCACAGCACGCCTGCGCCCGACAGGTCGAACTGCGACGTGGCGCGTGTCCAGATCTCGACCTCGACGGTCGAGACGGATCCGCCGCCGAGGATCACGATCACCCCGAAGCTGGTCAGGCAGAACAGGAACACGACGACCGCCGCGGCGGCGACCGCCGGAGCGATCGCCGGCACGGTCACCGAGCGCAGCACGCGCCAGGTGCCGGCGCCGAGCACCCGGGCAGCAGCGTCGAGGTCGGGGTCGGTGGTGGCCATCGCCGCGCCGACGGTCCTCACGACGACCGCCAGGTTGAAGCACAGGTGAGCGGCGATGATCGCCCACCACGTCCCCCTCGCGTCGACGAGGCCACGAGGACCGAGCAGCGATGCGAAGGCGGCGCCCACCACGACCGACGGCAGCACGAACGGGACCATGGCGGCGGTGCGGACCGCGCCACGCCCGGCGAACCGGTAGCGGCTCAGGACCCACGCGACGGGCACACCGACCGCCACGGTCACCGCGCACGACGCCGCCGCCTGGGCCACGGTGAGCGCGACGAGCCGCCACGTGCGCGCCGAGCCGAGGATCTGCTCGAGCGCGTCGAGGCTCCAGTCACCGCCGGGTCGCAGGGCGCGCCACGCCACGGCGGCGACGGGCAGCGAGACGGCGACCAGCACGACCACGACGGCGATCCATCCCGTCGTGGGCGCCGGCCGCGCGGGTCGGGCCGGCTGCGTCACTCCATCAGCTCTCGCCACTGTTCGATCCACTCGTCGCGGCGGGCGTCGATCGTCGCTGGCTCGACACGCAGCGGGGACTCCGCCGGGGTCGCGAACCGGACGAACTCCTCGGGCAGCTCGACGTCGAGGACCGGGAACACGAAGTTGCTCAGGGGCAGCTCGCGCTGCCACTCGGGCGACAGCATGAACTCGAGCAGCTCACGGGCGAGCTCGGGGTGCGCTGCGCCTCGCAGGACACCGGCGTATTCGATCTGCTCCGTGCACGACCCGGTCATGACCGCGGAGCTCGGCTCGCTGAGCGCTCCCTCGCTGAACACGACCTCGACGGGCGGGCTGGACGCGTACGACAGCACGATCGGCCGGTCGCCACCGGAGACCGTGTAGTCGGAGTAGTAGGCGTCGTCCCAGCTCGGCCGCACCCGGATGCCGTTGTCCTCGAGTCGCGACCAGTAGTCGAGCCAGCCGTCCTCGCCGTACGCGGCGACCGTGCCGATGACGAAGGCGAGTCCCGGCGACGACGTGACGGGGCTCGAGGTGACCACCAGGTCGCGGTAGGCGGGCTCGGTGAGCTGGTCGAGCGTGGTCGGCGGTGCGAGGTCGTGCTCGGCGAACCAGGCGGTGTCGTAGTTGAAGCACACGTCGCCGGTGTCGATCGGCGCGAGGTGCGCGCCCGCGTCGCCGTCGAGGCGGTAGCGCTCGGGCACGGCGTCGAGCCCGGACGGGGCGGATCCACCCGCGTCGAGCGGTTCGAGCAGGTCCTCGGACATCGCACGGGTCGCCAGGGTGTTGTCGATCCCGAAGATGACGTCGCCCTCGGGCGAACCGGCGGCGAGCAGCGCCGTGGTCAACATCGTGCCGGCGTCACCCGTCGCGACGACCTCGATCTCGGCGCCGGTGCGGCGGGTGAACTCCTCGGCTGCGGCGTCCGGCAGTGCGAACGAGTCGTACGTGACCAGCACGACGGTGTCCGTGTCGGCGGGTCCCTCCCCCGCTGCGCCCTCGTCGCTGCCGCCGCACGCCGCCGCCAGCAGCGCCAGCACGACGGCCACCGTCCCCGCAGCAGCGGTCCGGATCCCGTTCGATGTCGATCTCATCCTCATCTCCTTCACTCCTGCGTTCCCAACTGGTCGTCGAAGGGCACCACGACGAGCACGACCCCACGATCGGTGCCCACCGTCGCGGTGTCGCCGTCGAACTCGTTCGAGATGCCACGGGTCGATCCCGGGTCGAGCTGCTCGGCGACCAGCGGCCAACGCAGCCCGGTGGTGCTCACCGTCGCCGGGCCGGCGATCGGCACGATCGAGACGCTCGCCCCGGCGCGACCCGGGATCGGGCGGGGCCCTCCTCTGACCGGGTGCACGGTGCTGCCGCCGAGTCGGGCCTCGACCACGAGCTCGGCGTACTTCTCCGACGCGAGCAGCAGGAGCTCGCCGAGCTGGTGGTCGAGCCGTCCTCCGCCGGGGCCCACCACGAGGAGCCGTTCCGCGCCCAGCGCCACTGCCCGGTCGAGCGCGAGCTCGAGGTCGGTGGCGTCCTTGTCGGTCGGGTAGCGGTGGATCTCGACGCCGAGCCGGGCGGCCTCGTCGACATCGACGTCGAGCACCGAGTCCAGGTCGCCGTGCAGCTCGTCGGGCACGATCCCGAGGCGCAGTGCCTCGTACCACCCGGAGTCCGCGGCGATTGTCACGTCGGCGGGCCACGGCGGCACTGCGGTGCCGGGTGCTGGTGTCTCGGGTGGTGGCGTCTCGAAAGCCGTCGGATCGCGACGCGTCCACGTCGACGATCCCGAGAAGATGAGCGCGGTGCGCATGAGGTCCCTCCGCTGGCATTACCCAGATCAGGTTCTCGGGTCGACGGCCCTGAGCCGCCCTCTCAGCCCACTGGTGTGAGCTCCCCGTTCATTCAGTTGCCCGGCACGCTACCCCACCGGCAGCGCCCCGTCGCGCGCCGCCGTGCACGACGACGGGCGCGACCGATCAGTCGCCGGTGATGCCGTTCATCCGCGCCAGGGTCCGCAGCATGACCTCGTCGGCACCGCCGCCGATCGACCACAGTCGGGTGTCGCGGAAGAACCGGGCGGGCCAGTTCTCCTCCACGTAGCCCATGCCGCCGTGGTACTGGACCGCGGCGTCGGCCATGCGTCGTGCCAGTCGGGCCGACCGCAGCTTGGCGACCGTCGCGTGCCGGGTGATGTCCTCACCCGCTGCCAGCGCGTCGACCGCTGCCCAGTTGTGGTGGCGCTGCATGTCGAGCTCCGCGGCGATGTCGGCCAGCTCGAACTGGATCGCCTGGTTGGCGAGCAGCGGCGCGCCGAAGGCCTCTCGCTCCTTCAGGTACGCGATCGTCCGGGCGAGCGCCGTCTCGATCGCACCGATCATCTGGTACGCGGCGATCATCCGCTCGTTCTGGAACTGGTTCATCTGCTGCTGGAAGCCGCGGCCGATCTCGCCGATGGTGTTCGAGACCGGGACCCTGACGTCCTCGAAGGTCAGCTCGGCGGTGTCCGAGGCGCGCATGCCGAGCTTGTCGAGCTTGCGGCTCACCGAGAACCCCGGAGCGTCGGTCGGCACCACCACCTGCGAGATGCCCCGGTAGCCGCCCTCGTCGCTGGTGCGGCACAGGAGGCACAGCCAGTCGGCCTGGGTGCCGTTGGTGATCCAGAGCTTTGCACCGTTGATGACCCACTCGTCGCCGTCGCGCACCGCCCGGGTCCGGATCCCGGCGACGTCGGACCCCGCGTCGGGCTCGGACACCGCGATCGCGGCGACCATGTCACCGGCGATCGCCGGGCGCAGGTACCGCTCCTTCAGCTCGGGGCTGCCGAAGCTGTGCAGCGCAGGCGTCGCCATGTCGGTCTGCACGGCGAGGGCCATCGAGACGCCGAGCGAGGCCGCCCGACCGATCTCCTCGCCGAAGATCATCGTGTAGGAGTGGTCGGCACCGCCGCCGCCGTAGTCCGGGTCGTACTCGATGCCGAGCAGCCCGAGGTCGCCGAACTTCTTGAAGAGCGCGTGCGCCGGGAAGTCGCCGTCGTGCTCCCACTGGTCCGCGTGGGCGTCGATCTCGCGCTGGACGAGCTCCCGGACCGTGGTGCGGAACAGGTGGTGTTCGTCGGTGAAGCGCAACGTGAGGACCTCTCTGGCCGGCGTGCGGCAGCGCCGGATGCTGCCGTCGCGAAGAAACCTAGCTCCGCGCCCCGACGGTGCATGAACCCCGCGCGGCGCCGACGGAGACGAGCCGCGGCACGTCGCGCCGACCGGAGGTGTGACCGATGTGTCACGGTGGAAGTGCATCCGAACACGCCCGGGCACCGAAGGGTCGACGAGCGTGAGGGTCGAGGAGATCAGGTGCCGGTGTCGTACTGGGTGTGCATCGCAGGATGGTTGGCCGGATGGTGGGCCCTGGGTCGTCCGACGACCTTGGGCGGTCCGACGGCCGTGGGCGAGGGCGAGCCGCTCCCCCGGCGAGGCGGCGCGCCCGACGGTCCGACGACCGTGGTCGTCCCCGCTCGCAACGAGTCCGCCAGCCTGGGCGGTGTGCTCTCGGACCTGCAGCATGAGTCGGCCGGAGCGGATGTCCGCGTGATCGTCGTCGACGACTCCAGCGAGGACGACACCGCGGCGATCGCCCGCCGGGCCGACGGGGTCCAGCTCGTGACCGCCCCGCCGTTGCCACCCGGCTGGGCGGGCAAGTGCTGGGCCTGCGACCAGGGCGTCCACGCCACCGAACCTGGCGAGGACGACCTGCTCGTCCTGATCGATGCCGATGTCCGCCTGCACGACGGGGCGCTCCACGCGCTGCGCGACGAGCACCGGCGCTCCGGCGGTCTGGTGTCGGTGCAGCCGTGGCACGACACGGTCCGTCCATACGAGCAGCTCTCGGCGCTGTTCAACGTCGTCGCGCTCATGGGAGTCGGTGTGGGTGGGTCGTCGCCGACCGGAGCGTTCGGGCCGGTGCTCGCGACCTCGCGGGCCGACTACGAGACCGTCGGCGGACACGCCGCGGTGCGCAGCGAGGTGGTCGAGGACCTGGCGCTCGCCCGCCGCTACAGCGACGCCGGCCTGTCCGTCACGGTCCGGACCGGAGGCGAGCTCGTCTCGTTCCGCATGTACCCCACCGGGTGGCGCGACCTGGTCGACGGTTGGACGAAGAACTTCGCACTCGGCGCAGGGGCGACACCGCTGCTGCGGCTGGCGGCGATCGTGCTGTGGATCACCGCGATCGGCACCTCGTCGGTCGCGATGGTCGACGCCGCCCTCGGACGCACCAGCGCCGTGCTCGCGGTCGCCGCCTACCTGCTCGTCGCCGCCCAGCTCGCGGTCATGTTCCGACAGGTGGGCCGCTTCGGCGTGCTGACGGCGTTGTGCCACCCGGTGCTGGTGGCCTGCTTCGTCGCGGTGTTCGTCCGCTCGCTGTGGTGCACGCACGTCCGACGGCGCGTCGCCTGGCGCGGACGCACCATCGACACCTCGCCGCGCGCCACCACGACTCGGCGGCCCTGACCATGGTCGTGCAGCTGTCGGATCCCGCGGCGGTCGCCCTGTCGTGCGCGGCCTGGTTGCTCGTCGGCGTCGTGAGCGGCTACCTGCTGGTCCGGCTGCCCGCCGAACGCTTCGCCGAGGACTCCTGGCTCACCCGCCCGCGCCGCTTCGAGGACTCGGGTCGCTGGTACCAGCGGCGACTCCGCATCCGCCGTTGGAAGGACCGGCTGCCCGAGAAGGGCGACCTGTTCCGCGGCGGGTTCTCCAAGCGCCACCTCGTCGACCGCTCCGATGCCCATCTCCGACGGTTCGTCGCCGAGACCCGCCGGGCCGAGTACGTGCACTGGTGCAACCTCGGCGCGGGGCCGGTGTTCCTGATCTGGTGCACACCGCTGCTGGGCGCGGTGATGATCGGTTTCGGAGTGGTGGCCCACCTGCCGTTCATCGTCGTGCAGCGCTTCAACCGCGAGCGGTTGACCCGCATCCTGGACCGGAGGGCCCGCGTCGCACGGTGACGCGTCCGACGGTGCTGTCAGACGGTGCTCCGTCAGACGGTGAAGCGTCAGACGGTGAAGCGGCCCTTGCGGATGCGCTCGGCGTCCATCATCTGCAGCTCCTGGGCGCCGGAGAACACGATGTGCCGGTCCGGCACGAAGTCGACGTCCGGGCTGCGGCCGTCGTAGTCGACGGCATCGAGGATCACCCGCATGGCGTTGAGCCGCGCCAGGTGCTTGTTCTCGGAGCGGATGACCGTCCACGGAGCGTCGACGGTGCTGGTGCGCCGGAGCATCTGGTACTTGCGCTCGGTGAAGTCGTCCCAGAGGTCCTGGGCCTGGACGTCGATCTCGCTCAGCTTCCACTGGCGCAGCGGATCGTCCGAGCGTCGGTCGAACCGGCGCTTCTGCTCCTTCTTGGTGACGCTGAAGTACAGCTTCACCAGGATCGTCCCCTGCCGGACCAGGTCCTTTTCGAAGCCGACGACGCCGCGCATGAAGTTCTTGTACTCGGCCTCGGTGCAGAACCCGAAGACCGGTTCCACCATCGCCCGGTTGTACCAGCTGCGGTCGAACAGGACGATCTCACCACCGGTCGGGAACTGGGCGACGTAGCGCTGGAAGTACCACTGGGTGCGCTGCTCCTCGGTCGGCTTGCCGAGGGCCACGACCCGGTAGTGCTTCTCGTTCATGTACCGGGTCACCCGGCGGATGGTGCCGCCCTTGCCGGCGGCGTCACGCCCCTCGAAGAGCACGATCATGCGCTGCTGGTGGTCCTCGAGGTGGCGCTGCAACGCGAGCAGCTCGGCCTGGAGCGGCTTGAGCTCCTCCTCCTGGGCGTGGCGGCGCAACGCCTTTCGGGTCACCCGATCCGAGGGCTTCGGGGACGTGTGCTGCTTCGACTTCGACACCGGCGGACTCCAGCGGACAGCGGGTCGACGTCGGGTCGACCCGTCGGCCCGAGGCTACCGAGCGGTGCTGGACTTCCCTCGTGCCCGCTCGAGCATCGAGACCATGTGCTCGACCTCCTGCGCCCCGGGGATGAGGAACGTGTCGTCGATCACGAACGCCGGCACGCCGCTGATGCCACGTTCGCGGGCGAGTCGCTGGTCCTCGGCCACGTCGTGCGCGTACCGGTCGGAGTCGAGCACGCTCCTCGCGGCGTCGACGTCGAGACCGGCCTCGGCGACCGCCGCCAGCAGCGCCTCGTGCGACGACAGGTCGGCACCGTCGGTGAAGTAGGAGCGGAACAGCACACCGACCAGCCGTGCCTGCTGGTCCAGGTCGCCCTCGTCGGCCGCCCAGGCGAGCAGCCGGTGCCCGTCCGCGGTGTTCACGAAGCGGGCACGGTCGAAGCGGTACTCGATGCCGTCCGCGGCGCCGAGCGCGACCAGGCGCTGGGTCATCCCGTCGAAGCTGCCGGGTCCGTAGCGGCCGTCGATCACCTCGCGCAGGTCACGGGGCTCCGCCGGAGCGCTCGGGTCGAGCTGGTAGGCCCGCCAGTGCACCTCGATGTCGTCACGCCCCACGATGTCGAGGGCCGCCTCGAAGCGTGTGGCGCCCAGGTAGCACCAGGGGCAGACGAGGTCGGACCAGATGTCGATGCGCATGCCCCCCCCGAACCCGCTCCGACCCGATCGCCTTCCGGCCGCTCCCGTACTGTCCGCTCTCGCACTGGCGCTCTCTCACTGGCGCTCTCGTACCGGCCGCCCGCGCCGGCGGGAGTCCCTGGCGGCGCGCCGACCCTGGCAGCAGGTCGCTCACTAGGCTCGCCGAGGTGAGCGACGCACCTGCCCCAGAGAACTCCACGCCCGAGCACCCCGCCACCGACCTCGAATCGCTGCGCCAGCGGTTGACCGCCCAGCAGTTCGACGTCACCCAGCGTGCCGGCACCGAACCGGCCTTCACGGGCGCCTACTGGGACAAGAAGGACGCCGGCACGTACCGCTGCGTCGTGTGCCACACCGAGCTGTTCTCCTCCGACACCAAGTACGACTCGGGATCGGGGTGGCCGTCGTTCTACGAGGCGCTCGACCCGGAGCGTGTCGAGTTCGTCGAGGACCGCTCCCACGGCATGGTGCGCGTCGAGGCACGCTGTGCGACCTGCGGCGCCCACCTCGGCCACGTCTTCCCCGACGGCCCCCGACCGACCGGCCAGCGCTTCTGCATGAACTCCGCGTCGCTGGACTTCGTGCCCGCCGCCGGGGGCGCGTCCTGACCTCCACCCGGGCCCGCCGCACCACGAGCCGGCGCAGCCGGGTGGGCCGACTCGCCGCCGTCGCCCTGGTCGCCGTCACCGCCGTCCTCGTGAGCTGCACGCCGGCGCAGTACCAGGCCTGGTGGACGTCGCAGGGCAACGCACCGCTGGCAGAGCCCCAGCTGTCCGAAGCGGCAGCCGCCGCCACCCGGTACTGGGCCGAGGTCGCCCGCCAGAACCGCTACCGGTGGTCCGCCTCGACCATCTCCCCCGCGCTCGCCCAGCGCATGACGCCGTCGTCGTGGCGAGCGGGCTGCCCGGTGCCGCTCACCTCGCTGCGTCACCTGCGTGTCTCGTTCATGGGGTTCGACGGCTCGGAGCGCACCGGCGACCTGGTCGTGCACGTCGACCAGGTCGAACGGGTCGCGATCGCCTTCGAGCTGCTGTGGGACGCGAACTTCCGCATCGAGCGCATGCAGCTCGTCGACGACTTCGGCGGCGACGACGCCGCGTCGATGGCGGCGAACAACACCTCGGCGTTCAACTGCCGCCGGGTCGCCGGCTCGTCGTCGTGGTCCCAGCACTCCTACGGTCGAGCGATCGACATCAACCCGGTGCAGAACCCGTACGTGTCGGGCTCGACGGTGTCGCCACCGGCCGGCGGCGCCTACCTCGACCGCGGTCACATTCGCCCGGGCATGATCGTCGCCGACGACGCGGCGGTCCGTTCCTTCGCTGCGGTCGGCTGGAGCTGGGGCGGCGCCTGGGCCCGCACGAAGGACTACCAGCACTTCTCGCTGACCGGCACCTGAGCGCCCTGCCTCAGCGGTACTCGTCGACCGCTCGTCGGGTGGCCGCTGCGTAGCTGCCGCCGAACTTCACGGCGTGCACGGCCAAGGGCGCGAGCTGGTGCAGGGCCACCCGCCCCTGCCAGCCGGCTGCGAGTGGGGCGACCTCGTCGTACGCCGCGAAGCAGCGTTCGTCGAAACCACCGAACAGCCGCATCATCGCCAGGTCGAACTCGCGGTGGCCGCCGTGGGCGGCCGGGTCGATCAGCCAGCTGTTCCCCGAACGGTCGATCAGG
The DNA here is from genome assembly GCA_023389745.1 of Actinomycetes bacterium. Taxonomy (GTDB): domain Bacteria; phylum Actinomycetota; class Acidimicrobiia; order Acidimicrobiales; family Microtrichaceae; genus JAFAFN01. Next base: position 912 of record JAEWED010000119.1, on the reverse strand, counting down.
CGGTTGCCCGCCCAGAGGTCCCCGTGCAGTCGGGCGGGTGGCTCCGGCGGTCCGCCCAGCTCCTCGAGCCGTTCCGCGATGTCTGCCAGACCGGCGGTGGTCTCGTCGTCGAGCGCGCCGGTGTCGTGGGCCAGACGAGCGAGCGGTAGCAGGCGCTGACTCCGTTGGAACTCCGCCCACGTCGCGCAGGGCTCGTTCGGCAGCCGGCGGCTGCCGGTGGTGCGTCGGTCCTCACGACCGAAGCACGGCGCGCCGCTGCCGTGGAGCGCCGCCAGGTCACGACCGAAGGCGTCCTCACCCGAACCAGACCAGCGCTGTCCGGCCGACTCCTCGACCCACTCGAGCACGAGCACACCGGGCCGGCCGGGACCGGCAGGTGCGACGCCCAGCACTGCGGGCACGCGCACCGTGCCCGACTCGCGCAGCCACGACAGGCCGCGCGCCTCGGTGTCGTGGTCCATGGCCGGCACGCCGGGCCGGTCGGTCTTCACCGCGACACGTCGCCCGTCGTCGAGATCGGCCCGGAACACCGCGGCGTTGTCACCGCCGGTGAGCGGGTGGAGCGAGACGACCTCGACGCCGAGCGCGTCGGTCACGAGTTCTGCGAGCGTCGGCTCCGCCATCCCAGGAGTCTGCCGGGAACTCGGTCGACCCGCCGTCGCCGCTCGGTGAGACTGGCGTCGTGGCAGGGACCGGGCAACGGAGCAGGGCACCGCTCCTCGGCCTCGAGACGGCGACGCTGCTCTCCGGCGCTGGCAACGGTGCCGCCACCGTCGTGCTGCCGTGGTTGGTGCTCGAGCGCACCGGCAGCGCGGGCTCGGCGGGCATCCTCGCCGCGGCGACCGCACTCCCCCTCCTGATCTCGAGCCTCTTCTCCGGGACCATCGTCGATCGCATCGGACGTCGTCGCAC
>JAEWED010000110.1 GCA_023389745.1 Actinomycetes bacterium | reverse complement strand
CCTCGAATTAAGCAACATGCTCCGCCGCTTGTGCGGGCCCCCGTCAATTCCTTTGAGTTTTAGCCTTGCGGCCGTACTCCCCAGGCGGGGCACTTAATGCGTTAGCTACGGCACGGAAAGGGTTGATCCTCCCCACACCTAGTGCCCAACGTTTACGGTGTGGACTACCAGGGTATCTAATCCTGTTTGCTACCCACACTTTCGCTCCTCAGCGTCAATTCCAGCCCAGAGCGCCGCCTTCGCCGCTGGTGTTCTTCCTGATATCTGCGCATTTCACCGCTACACCAGGAGTTCCACGCTCCCCTACTGGATTCTAGTCACAGCAGTATCGGGTGGCCTCTCCGAGTTGAGCTCGGAGCTTTCACACCCGACTTACTGAACCGCCTACGAGCTCTTTACGCCCAATGATTCCGGACAACGCTTGCCCCCTACGTATTACCGCGGCTGCTGGCACGTAGTTAGCCGGGGCTTCTTCTGCAGGTACCGTCATTTTCGTCCCTGCTGAAAGCGGTTTACAACCACGAAGGCCGTCATCCCGCACGCGGCGTTGCTGCGTCAGGCTTTCGCCCATTGCGCAAGATTCCCCACTGCTGCCTCCCGTAGGAGTCTGGACCGTGTCTCAGTTCCAGTGTGGCTGATCGATCTCTCAATCCAGCTACCCGTCGTTGCCTTGGTGAGCCGTTACCTCACCAACAAGCTGATAGGCCGCGAGACCCTCTCAGAGCGAAATTCTTTCTTCAGTCGACCATGCGATCATCTGAAGGTATGCGGTATTAGCTCGAGTTTCCCCGAGTTATTCCCCACTCCGAGGCAGGTTTCTCACGTGTTACTCACCCGTTCGCCACTAGGTCTTCCGAGAGCAAGCTCTCATGGACCCCGTTCGACTTGCATGTGTTAGGCACGCCGCCAGCGTTCGTCCTGAGCCAGGATCAAACTCTCCATCGAGATCTTTGGATTCCGTTCCTCCGAAGAGTTCAGGTCTCCGCAAATCGAAGAGCCGGCTTCGAACCGAAGTTCGGAGCCAACTGGCACAAGTACTGGCATTTTGCTTCGGCGAACCGAAGCGTCCTGTCCGTTCATGTGCTTTAAAGGTTATTGACTGGGTCGACTCATCCGATCGCTTCCGACCGGACCGTCGCCCGCACTCGCCTATTTGGCATTCTGTCTTCCGTTGTCAAGAAGCGTTGGCCGTCTCACGGAGGGCCGCTGCTGGAACATGACCTTGGTCAGTGGTTCCTGTGCTGCTCCCGCCGGCTGTTTCTGCCGTGCGGGGCGAGAAGAGAACTTACATGCCCGTCCCGGTGGTGTCAACTCACTTCTGAGTGACGCCCGACACTCTCGTTTCGGAGGGTGTCCCGGAGCGTGCAGTTGGGCTCAGAACAGTTCCACCAGATGGTGTGCCGTCTTGCCTCGTCGCAGCAATAAGAACTTACCGTGCAACGCGTCGGCGACGCCAATCCGGGTCGCGGGACCCTCTGGGAACGTCGAGAGAGCCACCTGGTTCACGTAGTGGCCCTGCGGGGTGCGACGCACCTCGCCCTTCGACGACGCCAGCCCCGTGGCGGCGAACAGACCCGCGGCGTCGAGCTGCTCGAGCTCGCCGCGGCTGATGCGTGAGACCGGGATCTCCCCCGCCAGCAGCGCGAAGCCGGGCTCGTCGAGCTCGGCGATCGGGGTACCGAACAGCACGCCGGCAGCAGCCTCGATCGGTCCGATCACGTCGGGACCGTGCACCAACGTCGTGATCTCCCGGGCCAGGCGCCGCTGGCCGGTCCGGCGCGACGGATCCTGGTCATGGGCGGCGGCGACCTCTGCGCACTCCTCGACGGGCACGGTCGTCAGGCGCAACAGGAGCGGGGCGACATCGGAGTCGGCCACGTTCAGGAGGTACTGGTACATGCGGTACGGCGAGGTCCGCTCGGCGGACAGCCAGATGTTCTCGCCCTCGCTCTTGCCGAACTTGGTGCCGTCTGCCCTGACGATGAGCGGTGCGGTCATGCCGTGCACCACGTCGCCCGTGCGACGGCGGATCAGGTCGGTGCCGGCGGTGATGTTGCCCCACTGGTCCGAGCCCGCCACCTGCAGATCGCAGCCGTGGTCCCGATGCAGCACGTGGTAGTCGTTCGCCTGCAGGAGCATGTAGGAGAACTCGGTGAAGGAGATGCCCGCCTCACGGTCGATCCGGCTCTTCACCGAGTCACGGGCGAGCATCGTGTTGACGGTGACGAACTTGCCGACGTCCCGCAGGAACTCGAGCACCCCCATGCCCTCGGTCCACGTGCGGTTGTCGACGAGCGTGGCGCCGGCGTCGAAGTCGAGGAACCGCCGGAGCTGGGCGCCGATGCACGCCCGGTTGTGGTCCAGCACGTCGAGGTCGAGGAACTGCCGCTCCTCGGTGCGCCCGCCGGGATCGCCGATCATCCCCGTGGCGCCGCCGACCAGGGCGATCGGCAGGTGCCCCGCGAGCTGGTAGCGGCGCAGCAGCATGATCGACTGCAGGTTCCCGATGTGCAGCGAGTCGGCCGTCGGGTCGAACCCGCAGTAGAGGGTGGTCGGCGAGGCATCGAGACGGGCGACGAGGGCGTCGCGGTCCGTGCAGTCGTGCAGCAGGTTCCGCTGCTCGAGGTCTCCGAGCAGCGCTGCTCCGGTCGACATGGTCGGCTCCTGGGTCGATTGAGGGGCGTTCCGGACTGTACTGCGACGCACCCTGAGGGCCTGCCCTGCTCGGCCGGGTGCGTTGCCACCGACTCCGACACGGTGGCGACCACAATGGACCGGTGCGCCGATCCCTCTCAGTCCGGTCGTCCCGACGCCGCTCCCCCCATCGTGGTGGCCCGCTCCTGACCGGGGCGGTCCTCTCGGTCGCGCTGCTCGCCGGGGCGTGCGGCACCCAGAGCCGTGGGGCGACGCCCGTCGAGCTGCCGGTCAACGCCGAGCCGTCGGCCATCTACTCCTCCGACGGCACGCTCATCACGACGCTGCGCGAGGAGAACCGCGTGACGGTGCCCCTCGAGCAGATCCCCCGGTCGCTGCAGGACGCCGTGGTCGCGATCGAGGACGCCCGGTTCTGGGAGCACAACGGCGTCGACCCCCGGGCGATCGCCCGTGCGGCGTCGACCAACGCCCAGGCCGGCGAGGTGGCCGAGGGCGGCTCGACCATCACCCAGCAGTACGTGAAGACCGCGCTGCTGACGAACGAGCAGACGCTGGGCCGCAAGCTCGAAGAGGCGGCCACCGCGCTGGCGCTGGAGCGCAACTACTCCAAGCAGCTCATCCTGGAGCTCTACCTGAACACCATCTACCTGGGCAGCGGGGCCTACGGCGTGGCGGCCGCGGCCCAGGAGTACTTCGGCGTCCCCGTCGAGGACCTCACCCTGGAGCAGTCGGCGCTGCTCGCCGGGGTGATCCAGTCACCGTCACGCAACGATCCCCGATCGAACCCCGAGGCGGCGGTGAAGCGCCGGGATCTCGTGCTCTCCCGGATGGAGGAGCAGGGCCTCATCACCCCTGCCCAGGCCGAGTGGTCGACCGCGGTCCCCCTGCAGCTCGCCGATCCCCCGCCCCGCCCCGAGCAGCTGCCCTACGCCGCCCCCCACTTCGTCGACGAGGTCAAGAGCTGGCTGCTGCGCGGCTCCGACGTGCTGGGCGAGACGACCGCGGAACGCCGCGAGATGCTGCTGCGCGGCGGGCTCACGATCGAGACCACCGTCGACCTCGCTCTGCAGGCCAAGGCGGAGCAGGCGATCGCCGCCGTGTTGCCGGGGCAGGGCGTCGACCCGCGCACACCCGACGCCGCGCTCGTGACGATCCAGCCGACCACCGGCTACGTGAAGGCGATGGTCGGTGGCCACGACTACTTCGGCACCCACTCCTACCGACAGACGAACCTGGCGGTGGGCACCGGCCGATCCACCGGCTCGGCGTTCAAGCCGATCGTGATGGCGACAGCGCTCGAGGCGGGCGTCTCCCCCGGCAAGGTCTTCGACTCCCCCGCCGCGGGCACCTTCAAGATCCCCGGCGGCGTCTGGAGGGTGAAGGGCGGCGGCGGCATCGGTGCCGGGACGATGGCCCAGTGCACCGTCGTGTCGTCCAACACCTGTTACGCCAACATCATGTTGGACGACCAGGTCGGCCCCGAGCGCACCGTCGAGATGTCCAAGAAGCTCGGCGTGACCAAGACCGAGGTGACCGCGGATCCCGCCGCCGTGCTGGGCGCAAACAACGTCACGGTGCAGGACATGGCGGCGGTGTACTCGACGTTCTCCAACGACGGGATGCGCGTACCCCCCGTGCTCGTCACCAAGATCACCGGTCCCGACGGCTCGGTCATCTACCAGCACGAGCACTCCCAGACACGGGCCATCTCCTCCGAGAGCGTCTCGCAGATCACCCCGGCGCTCGAGGGCGTGATCGCTGGCGGCACCGGCACCTCGGCGGGCATCGGCCGGCCCGCAGCGGGCAAGACGGGCTCCGCCCAGCAGAACACCGACGCCTGGTTCTGCGGCTTCACCCAGGAGCTCTCGACGGCGGTGTGGGTCGGTTTCGCCGAACCCCGGGACACCGGCAGCGGCAAGCGGCAGCTGGTCTCGATGAGCCGGCCCAACACCCGGATCACGGTGTACGGCGGCACCTACCCCGCTCAGATCTGGTCGAGGTTCATGCGCAGCGCGCTCGAGGGCACCCCGGCGACGCCGCTGCTCAACCCGGCGTCGGCGGTGCCCACCACGACCACCGCGGTGCCCCAGCCGAACGCGGAGTTCGTCGCACCCGCCACCCGGTCCGAGCCCGTGGTCGTGCCGGACTTCCAGAACATGACCGCCTCCGAGGCGCTCGCGGATGCACGGCGACTGGGTCTGCGCGTGGAACGTCTCAACCTGCCCTCGCCCACCGCCCGCCCCGAGACCGTCGTCGGGCAGAGCCCCGCCGCCGGCAGCGAGGTCGAGCCCGGGGCGAAGATCTGGCTCGAGGTCACGACACCGGCGACGACCACGACTGCGCCCACCACCACCGCACCGACCACCACCGCACCGACCACCACCGCACCGCCTCGTCGCTGAGACCGTCCTCGGGTTGTGCCGTACGGGACACCGTCCCGATGCAGGAGCCGCGCGGCCGCGATGGCAGACTCGTCGCCGATGGCTACTCCGACGATCCCGGCGCCCGAGCCCGAACTGGACGGACCGGCACCGCGCCGGCGCTACGCCTTCTGGCTGACCATGCTGGCAGTCGTCGCGCTGGTCGGGAGCTGGGTCTACGTGCTCTTCATCTACGACCCCGGGCTGATGATCGACGAGCTGCCCGACCGGACCTTCCCCGAGGCCGCCGAGCAGGTCTGCGCCGCGGCGATCGCCGAGTACTCAGAGCTGCCGCTCGCCAACGAGTCGGACTCGGCTGACGCCCGGGCCGACACCCTCGACACCTCCAACGAGATCTTCTCGCGCATGGTCGCCGAGCTCCGACCGCTCGCGGACGACGCCGCCGCGGTGTACACCGCCGAGGACGAGCAGCGTTATGCCACCGGCATCGCCGACTGGGTGGACGACTGGGGCACCTACCTCGACGACCGTGTGGACTACGCCGAGCGACTCCGGACCGACGACGAGGCACGCTTCCTCGAGACGGCCAAGGGCTCCGACACCAAGGGCATCACCCGGGCGATCAACAGCTTCGCCCAGGTCAACAAGATGATGTCGTGCGTGACCCCCGGCGACGTCAGCTGAGCGACGTCACCTGAGGACGGTCTCCCGGTAGGCGTCGAGCCCGGCTCGGGCCAGCCGGAGGATGCCCTCCTCGTCGGCGAGCGCGGCCAGCTCGTCCAGGTCGACCCAGCGCAGGTCGGTCGACTCGTGGTTGCCGACGATCCGTGCGTCCGCCGGTGCGACGACCACGAACCGCAGGTCCAGGTGCAGATGCTGGCCGAGGGCGTCGCCGTGGTCGACCTCGTGCACGTCGAGGTCGACGGCCGGCACCAGGACCCTGAGGCCCTCGATCCCGGTCTCCTCGGTGGCCTCCTTGAGCGCCACCCCTGCGAGCTCGTGGTCGCCGTCGGCATGGCCGCCCGGCTGCAGCCAGCGCCGCAGCTTCGTGTGCAGCAGCACGACGACCCGCTCGCCCGCCTGGTCGACCACGAGTGCGGATCCGGTCAGATGGCCGGGGGCGGTGGTGCGGTCCGCCAGCGTCTCGCCGTACCGGTCGAGCAGGCCGAGCACCCGTTCGCGGGCCTCGACGGTGTCGGGGTCGGCGAGCAGCGCGTCGCGCAGGTGCCGCGCCGAGCGCTGCGGGTCGCGGCTCGGCGCGAGTCGCGGATCACCGGCGGCGAGCAGCTCGAAGCGCTCGGGGTGCTGGGGGTGTGGGGGCTCAGCCGACACGCGCGGGCCTGCCCTTCGAGATCGCCGTGGAGCCGGGCACCAGGAACCGCCACGGCAGCTCGATCGCCCGTGTGATCCCGACACGGGTCGTGGCGACCGGCAGCTCCGGTGCGGCGACTGCGTCGCGCTCGATGCGCAGACGTGCGCCGGGCACGGTCAGGTCGGTGCCGTCGTCGTCGCCGGTGATGCCCAACGCGCTGCACAGCTTGCCGGGGCCGTTGGCCAGGTCGTCGCTGCGCACGATGCCGGGGCGGTCCGCTCGCACGGCGTCGATGCCCTCGACGATCTCGGCGGCCCGCAGCAGCACACCCGAGCCCTCGCCGACGACCCCAGTCACGACGTTGGCGCACCAGTGGATCCCGTAGGAGCGGTACACGTACAGGTGCCCGGCCGGGCCGAACATCGACGCGTTACGGGCAGTGGGTCCACGGTGGCAGTGGCTCGCCGGGTCGTCGCCACCCCCGTAGGCCTCGACCTCGACGATGCGTGCGACGCGGGCGCCCACGACCAACAGCGCGTTGAGCAGCGTCGGCGCGACCTCCTCGGGGGCGCCGTCGAGCTCCTCGCGACCGACGACGCGCCGGATCACCCTGCGCCTGCCTGCCCCACATCTGCCCAGCGGGCACGCTCGGCCGCGACACGAACAGCGAGTCGGGCGCGCTGCTCGGTCACCGGCACCGGACCGGCGCCGCCCGGCGTGGTGCGCTGGCGCACCGGGACACCCGGTTCGAGCAGCGCCGCCGCCTGGTCGCCCAGCAGCGGTTCGGCCCGCACCAGCTCGGCCAGGTCCTCGCCGTCGTCGAGCGCCCGTCGCACGAGCGCCCCGACCACGCCGTGGGCGTCGCGGAACGGCAGCCCGCCGCGGACCAGGTACTCGGCCAGGTCGGTCGCCGCGGCGTACGGCGAGTCGGCCGCCGCACGCATCCGGTCGCCGCGGAAGGTCAGCGTGCGGTACAGCCCCGCCATCGCCCCCAGACCCAGTCGCACCGTGTCGAGCGCGTCGAAGAGCGGCTCCTTGTCCTCCTGCAGGTCGCGGTTGTAGGCGAGCGGCAGGGACTTCATGGTCGCGAGGAAACCCGTGAGGTCGCCGATCAGGCGACCCGCCTTGCCACGGGCGAGCTCGGCGATGTCGGGGTTCTTCTTCTGGGGCAGCATCGACGAGCCGGTGGCGTAGGCGTCGTCGAGTCGGGCGAACCCGAACTCGTCGGTGGTCCACAGCACGACCTCTTCACCCATGCGCGACAGGTGCAGCCCGACGACGGTCAACGTGAAGAGGGACTCGGCGACGAAGTCGCGGTCCGACGTCGCGTCGAGGGAGTTGTCGAAGCGCGCCGCGAACCCGATGTCGGCCGCGGTGCCGTCGGGGTCGAGCGGCAACGACGACCCGGCGAGCGCCCCGGCACCGAGCGGCGACACGTCGAGACGCCGACGGCAGTCCGCCAGTCGGTCCGCGTCGCGCAGCAGCGCCCAGGCGTGGGCCATGAGGTGGTGTGCCAGCAGGACCGGCTGCGCCTGCTGCAGATGGGTGTAGCCGGGCAGGTAGATGGCGTCGTCGTCGGTGCCCGCCTCATCCGCGCGGGCCGCGAGCACGTCGACGAGGTCGAGCACCCGTGCCGCGATGACCGCCAGCTCACGCTTGACGTAGCTGCGGAACGCCGTGGCGACCTGGTCGTTGCGGGACCTGCCCGTGTGGAGCTTCGCGCCGGCGGGACCGGCCAGGTCGGTCACCCGCCGCTCGATCGCCGTGTGCACGTCCTCGTCGGACTCGACGAAGCGCAGCTCGCCGGCCCGGTACTCCATCTCGACCGCGTCGAGCGCCCCGAGGACCGCGCCGAGCTCGGCCTCGTCGAGCAGCCCGCCGCGGGCGAGCCCGCGCACGTGGGCCTTCGAACAGCGGATGTCGTCGAAGATCAGACGCTGGTCGTAGCTGAGGCTCTCGGTGAACGCGACGAGCTCCGCGGCCGGGCCGGTGTCGAACCGTCCGTGCCAGAGCTGGCCGCGCTCGCCGTCGCCCGAGCCGCTCATCGTGATCCCGGCCCCTGCACGCCGGACCAGGTCTGCACACCCAGGCCCCAGATGCGCACGAAGCCCTCGGAGTCCGCGTGGCGGAACCGGTCCGCGGCGTCGTAGGTGGCCAGTCCGTAGTCGTAGAGCGACGCGGGTGCCCGGCGGCCCACGACGTCGCAGCGCCCGGGCTGGAGCTTGAGGCGGACGTCGCCGGTCACGTGCTGCTGCGAGGAGTCGATGAAGGCATCGAGCGCCTCGCGCAGCGGCGAGAACCAGAGGCCGTCGTAGACGAGCTCGGCGTAGCGGTGCTCCAGGCGGAACTTCTCGCGCTGCAGGTCGCGCTCGAGGGTGATCGACTCGAGGTCGGCGTGCGCCATCATCAGCGCCAGCGCACCGGGCGCCTCGTAGGTCTCGCGGCTCTTGATGCCCACCCGGCGGTTCTCGACCATGTCGAGTCGACCCCAGCCGTAGGAGCCGACCAGGTGGTTGAGCTCGATGACGAGCTCGAACAGCGGCATCGTCCGGCCGTCGAGGGCCACCGGGATGCCCTGTTCGAACGACAGGGTGATCTCACGGGTGTCGGTGGCGGTGAGCTTGGTCATCTCCCAGACGCCCACGGGCGGCTCGGCCCACGGGTCCTCCATCTCGCCGCACTCGATGGCGCGGCCCCAGAGGTTGTCGTCGATCGAGTACAGCTTCTCCTTGGTCGCACCGACCGGGATGCCGTGACGCCCCGCGTACTCGATGGAGTCCTCGCGGGTGAAGCCCCAGTTGCGCACCGGCGCGACGAGCTCGAGGTCCGGCGCGAGCGCCATCGACGACACCTCGAAGCGCACCTGGTCGTTGCCCTTGCCGGTGCAGCCGTGGGCGATGCCGTCTGCGCCGTAGCGGCGGGCGAGCTCGACCTGGTGCTTCACGATCAGGGGCCGCGACAGCGCCGAGACCAGCGGGTACTTCTGCTCGTAGAGCGCGTTCGCCTTGATGATCGGGGCGAGGTAGTCGCGGGCGAACTCGTCGCGCAGGTCGAGCTCCTCGTAGGCGATCGCGCCGGCGCCGAGCGCCTTCTCGCGGTTGCCGTCGAGCGTGCCCTCCTGGCCGACGTCGGCCGACATGCAGATGACCTCGACGCCGAGGTTCTCGATCATCCAGCGGACCGCGACGGAGGTGTCGAGACCGCCGGAGTAGGCCAGCACGACTCGTTGTGCCATGGGGAAGGACTCCAGTTCTGGGATTCGGGGGGGGGAAGAAGGGTGTCGGACTCGACGTCCGCTTGTTCTACATCGTGAGGCGCCCGTGCACTCAGGCGAGCCCAGCACTCAGACGAGCCCAGCACTCAGGCGAGCCCAGCACTCAGGCGAGCGAGCCGCTCACACCAGGCCGGCGAGGTCGTGCACGTTCGCCGCCACCTCTGCGCCGCTGCCCTCGGTCGAGATGAGCAGCAGCGTGTCGTCACCGGCGATCGTGCCGAGCACACCGGGCAGCCCGGCGCGGTCGAGCGCGGAGCCGACCACGTGTGCGGAGCCCGGCGGGGTCCGCACCACGACGAGGTCGCCGGACCGGTCGACCTCGACGACCCAGTCGCCGAGCACCCGGCGCAGGTGGTCCTCGGGTGCGACCTGTTCCTTGGGCAGCTCGGGCACCGCGTACGCGGTCTCGCCACCGGGGATGCGCACCTTGATCGCGCCGAGCTCCTCGAGGTCGCGCGACACCGTCGAGACGTTCACGTCGGTGCCGTCCGAGGCGAGCAGCTCGACGAGGTGCGCCTGGTTCGTGACGCGGTGCTCCTCGAGCAGCCGGGCGATGCGGTGCTGTCGCTGGGCCTTGTTGGTGCGCTGGGCCCTATTCGTGGGTGAGGCCTTGGCGGGGTTCGTGGGTGAGGCCTTGGCCGGCCGCCCCGGCCGAGCCGAGTCGGTGCTCATCGGAGCGACTCGTCGAGCAGCCAGGCGAGCAGTCCGCGTGCGGTGTGCATGCGGTTGTGCGCCTGGGGCCAGATGCGGCTCTGCGGCCCGTCGAGCACGCCGTCGGTGGCCTCGTCGCCGCGGTGCGCCGGCAGGCAGTGCAGGAAGATCGCGTTCGGCGCGGCGTGGGACATCAGGGCTTCGTCGACCCGCCACGGCCCGAAGGCCTCGACGCGGATGCGCTGCTCGTCCTCCTGGCCCATCGAGTACCAGGCGTCGGTGTAGACGACGTCGGCCCCGGTGACCGCGGCGACGGGGTCCGCTTCGAGCACCACGTCGCAGCCCGCGGCTCGCAGCATCGTCACCGACGCCTCGTCGAAGTCGTAGCCCGGCGGGTTGCTCACCCGGAACTCGATGCCCATCAGGCCACACGCCACCCCGAGGGAGCGGGCGACGTTGTTGGCGTCGCCGACGTAGGTGACCACGAGCCCGCCGAGGCGACCGAACTCCTGGCGCACCGTGAGCAGGTCGGCGAGCGCCTGGACGGGGTGCGCGTCGTCGGAGAGCAGGTTGACCACCGGCACCGTCGCCGAGGCGGCGAGCCGCTCGACCTTGTGGTGCTCGAAGACGCGGGCGCCGATCACCGCGGTGTACCCCGACAGCAGGCGGCCCAGGTCCTCGGCCGTCTCCCGGGTGTCGATGCCGACCTCTTCGTTGCGCAGCGTGATCGGATGGCCGCCGAGCTGGACGACGGCCATCTCCATCGACGAGCGCGTGCGTGCCGAAGGCTTCTCGAACAACAGGGCGGCGCCGCGTCCCTGCAGCAGCTTCGGCAGGTCGTCACGTTCGGACAGGTCGAGGATCCGAGCGAACTCGTCGGCGCTCAGGTCGTCGACCTCGAGCAGGCTCCGCGGTGAGGGCGTGCCGGTCGTCGTGGGGTCGGACATCAGGTGGTCTCCTGGGGCGCATCGGATGCGATCGCGACGGCGGCGCCGAGCGACGCGGCGATCGCATCGGCGCCGTGGCGCAGCTCGTCGTCGGTGATCAAGAGGCTGGGCGCCAGGCGCAGCGCGCTCGGGGTGACGGCGTTGACGACCACGCCCGAGGCGAGCAGGTCGGCGGCGACGGTCGCCGCGGTCGCGGCACCGAGCCGGTCGGTGTCGAGCTCCACGGCGATCAACGCGCCCAGACCGCGGACCGACGCGACCCCGGTCACGCCGTCGAGCAGCTCGCGGAACCGCGCACCGATGCGCTCGGCGAGCACCGGAGCCTCGACGTCCTCCATCACGGCCAGCACCGCACGAGCGGCCGCAGCGGCGAGCGGCTGCCCGCCGTAGGTCGTGGCGTGGTCACCCGGCTCGAAGACCGAGGCGACCTCGGCACGGGCCCAGCACGCCCCGATCGGCACGCCGTTGCCGAGCGCCTTGGCGCTGGTCACGACGTCGGGCACGACGCCCAGACGCTGGTGGGCGAACCACGCGCCGCACCGGCCCAGGCCGGTCTGCACCTCGTCGACCATGAAGAGGATGCCGCGCTCGTCGCAGAGCCGACGCACACCCTGGAAGTACTCGGGGGTCGCCGGGTTCACGCCGCCCTCGCCCTGCACCGGTTCGAGCAGCACCGCGGCGACGGTGTCGTCGAGCGAGCGTTCGAGCTCGTCGAGATCGGCCCAGGTCACGTGCCGGAAGCCCTCGGGCAACGGCTGGAACGCCTCGTGCTTGGCGGGCTGTCCGGTGGCGTGGAGCGTGGCGAGCGTCCGACCGTGGAAGCTGCCGTAGGCGCTCACCACGACGTGGCGACCGCGGCCGCCGAACTTGCGGGCCAACTTGATGGCGCACTCGTTCGCCTCGGCGCCGGAGTTCGAGAAGAAGACCTGTCCCCCGCCGCCGAGCAGTCGGTCGAGGGTGGCGGCGAGCGGACGGTTGTGCTCGTTGCCGTACAGGTTCGACACGTGCAGCAGTTTGCGGGACTGCGTCGCCAGGGCATCGGCGACGCTCGGGTGGCAGTGGCCGAGCGACGTGACCGCCAGACCGCCGAGCAGGTCGAGGTAGCGGCGGTCCGCGTCGTCGTAGAGCCAGGAGCCCTCGCCGCGCACGAAGGTGACCGCAGGCGCGGGATAGGTGGACATGAGCGGATCGATCACGATGCGTCCTCCGGGTCGGTGCCGTGCTGGTCGCTGCGTGGTCCCGGCGCCGCCGTGACCATCGTCCCGACACCGGCGTGGGTGAGCAGCTCGAGCAGCAGGACGTGCGGGATCCGGCCGTCGATCAGGTGGACCTGTCCGACGCCGTGCTCGATGGCCCTGACGCAGCCGGCCATCTTCGGGATCATCCCGCCCGAGATCACCCCGGTGCTGATGTGGTCGCGCACCGCGTCGGTGTCGATCCGGGTCACCAACGAGTCGGGGTCGTCGACATCCGCGAGCAGCCCGGGCACGTCGGTCAGGAAGATCAGCTTCTCTGCCTGCAGCGCCTGAGCGATCTCGGTCGCCGCGTCGTCCGCGTTGATGTTGTAGGTCTGGCCCGTCTCGTCGGACCCGATCGTCGCGATGACCGGGATGAGGTCCATCGACAGCGTGCGCTCGATCAGGACCGGGTTCACCTTGGTGACGGCGCCGACGAAGCCCAGGTCGGGGTCCCGCACCTCTGCCTCGAGCAGCATCGCGTCGGTGCCCGACAGGCCCAGTGCGACGGGCCCGAAGGTGTTGAGGGCGGTCACGATGTCGGAGTTCACCTTGCCGATCAGGACCATCTGGGCGACCTCGAGCGTCTCGGCGTCGGTCACCCGACGGCCGCCGACGAACTCGGTCTCCTTGCCCATGCGCCGCAGCCACTCGCCGATCTGGGGGCCGCCGCCGTGCACCACGACGGGACGCATGCCCACGCGGTGCATCATCACCACGTCCTTGGCGAAGTCGGCGAAGAGCTCCGGCGAGCTCATCGCGTTGCCGCCGAACTTCACCACGACCACACGGCCGCGGAACTGCTCGATGTACGGCAGCGCCTGCAGCAGCACGTCGACGGTGAGCGCGGGGTCGCGCCGCATCGTCCCGTGGTGCTCGGTCGTCCCGTGGTGCTCAGTCGTCTCGGGGTGGCCGCCGGTCGTCGCGCCGCTCACGGGTAGGTCCCCACGAGCTGCAGGCCGGTGGTCTCGGGCAGTCCGGCGGCCAGGTTGGCGCACTGGATCGCCGCCCCCGACGCCCCCTTGCCCAGGTTGTCGATCGCGCACAGGCCGATGACGGTCCCGGTGCGCTCGTCGACCCTGGCGGTGACGTGTGCCGCGTTGGTGCCGAGGGTCGCCTTGGTCGACGGCGACCGCTCGGAGACGACCACGAACGGCTCGTCCGCGTAGAACTCCTCGAGGCAGGCGAGCACGTCGGCCGTGGTCAGGTCGGCACGAGCGGGCTGGCCGTAGCAGGTGGCCAGGATGCCCCGGCTCATCGGGACGAGGTGCGGTGTGAACAGCACCGGCGCACCGATGTTCATCTCCATCTCCGGGGTGTGGCGATGGTTGAGCAGCCCGTAGGCGGTGACGTCGGAGTCGACGGCGCAGAACGTGGTGTTCGGCTTCGGCGGGCGACCGGCACCCGACACTCCCGAGGCGGCGTCGACGATGATCCGGTCGGTGGTGACCAGCCCGGCGCGGACCAGCGGCGCCATCGGCAGCGACGCCGAGGTCGGGTAGCAGCCCGGCGTGGCGATGCAGTCGGTCGCTGCGAGCTGGTCGCGGTAGAACTCGGGCAGGCCGTAGACGAACCGGTCGAGCAGCTCGGGCCGTGTGTGCGCCTCGCCGTACCACTGCAGGTAGTCGTCCGAGGTGCGCAGACGGAAGTCGGCGCCGAGGTCGACGATGCAGCGCACCTTGCCGATCAGGTCGGGCACGATGCCCTGGCTGGTGCCGTGCGGCAGGCCGAGGAAGACGATCTCGACCCCGTCGAGCAGCTCCGGCGACCAGGGCTGGTACGCCGTGTCGGGGTACGCCGCGACGAGGCTCGGGTAGAGGTCGCCGACCTGGCTACCCGCCTGGGAGTCGCCCGTGGCGAAGCGGAGGTCGAACTCGGGGTGCTGGGCGCACAGCCGCATGAGCTCTGCGCCGGTGAACCCGGAAGCGCCGATGATGCCGATGGGGATCATCGGGTCACCCTAGCGCATCTTCGTGCAAAGTCTTGCAATTTGTTGCGGTCCCGAGATCGACGGCCGGAGCGCTGTCGATCTCGGGTGTCACCCTCGCAGCGTCGCGCCGAGCGAGGACTCGACCTGGGCGATGATCGCCGCACGGGCGTCGGCCACCTCGGCATCGGTCAGGGTGCGGTCGGGCGCCTGGAACCGGATGCGATACGCCAGGCTCTTGCGCCCCTCGCCGAGCTGCTCGGAGCGGAACGAGTCGAACAGCTCGACCGACACCGGCACGATGCCACCCGGGCGGTCGGCCCCGGCGAGGATCTGCGAGCGCAGCGCGGCGGCGGTGACGTCGTCGTCGATGACGAACGCCAGGTCGACGTCGCTGGACGGGTACCGGCTGACGGGCTGGGCCTGGGGGACCGTGCCCGGCAGGTCCAGCAACCTCCCGAGGTCGAGCTGCAGCCAGGCGACCCGTTCGTCGATGCCGTGGGACTCGAGAACACCGGGGTCGACCTCACCCACCTGTCCGATGAGCGTGCCGCGGAGCTCGACCCGGGCGGAGCGACCGGGATGCAGTCCTGGAAGCTCGGCCGCCGTCAGCGTGACGGCACCCGTGCCCGAGTCCGACCAGCGGTCCACCGAGCGCAACAGGACCTCGACGAGGCGCACCGCGTCGGGAGCCTCGGCGCCCGCGAGCACCACGGCGAGGTGCTCGGTCTCGCCGGCGAGCACCCGGTCGGCCCGCGCCGACGCGTCGACGTCGACGAGCACGCCGTCGCCCAGGCCGAAGACGCGACCGAGCTCGTAGAGCGCGACGCCGGGTGCCCGGTGGCTCGCGTTGTAGGCGACGGCCTTGAGCAGCCCGGGCAGCAGCGACGTGCGCAGCACGGACTCCTCGGCGGCGAGCGGGTTGGCGAGCACGAGGCCACCGGACGGCAGCCCCGCCCGCTCCAGGTCGCCGGGAGCGAGGAACGGCATGGGCATGGCCTCGTCGAGGCCTGCCCCGACCAGCGCCCGACGCAGGGCACGCCGGTCCTGCTGCCGCGCGCTCAGCTCGCCGGTGTGCGGCGACACCGGCACCGTCTTGGGCAGGTTCGCCATGCCGTAGTGACGGGCCACCTCCTCGATGACGTCGACCTCGATCGACGAGTCGGGTCGCCAGGTCGGGACCTGCACGTCGAGGCCGTCGTCGGTCGGCTGCGTCGAGAACCCGATCGGCTCGATGAGCGCGGCGATGTCGTCCGAGGTCAGCTCGAGTCCGAGCAGCCCGTTCACCTTCGACGTGCGCACGTGGATCCGGGCCGGCTCGGGCAGGTCCCCGGCGACGTCGATCGTGCCGGGGTGCAGCTGCGAGCCGCCGATCTCGGACAGCAGCTGCGCGACACGACGTGCGGCGATCGGCGCCATCTCGGGGTCCACGCCACGCTTGAAGCGCAGCGACGCCTCGGAGTGCAGGTTCAGCCGGGTCGACGTGGCGGCGATCGCAGCGGGGTCCCACCAGGCGCACTCGACCAGCACGTCGGTGGTGGTGTCGGAGATCTCGGTGCTGGCACCGCCCATGACGCCCGCGATGCCGACCGCGACGTCGTGTCCGTCGACGATCACGCCGTCGCGCTCGCCGAGGGTGCGCTCGACGTCGTCGAGGGTGGTGATCCGCTCCCCTGCCCGCGCCCAGCGGACCGACAGCTGACCGCCCGGCAGCTTCGCCAGGTCGTAGGTGTGGTTCGGCTGGCCGAGCTCGAGCATCACGTAGTTCGAGACGTCGACGACGTTGTTGATCGGGCGCATGCCCGCGGCGATCAGCCGTTGCGCCATCCAGCGCGGCGACGGGCCGAGCGCGACACCCGAGACCACCCGGGCCACGAAGCGCCCGCAGAGATCCGGCGCGTCGATCCGGACCGAGGCGAGCCCAAAGGCGTCGTCGCCGCCGGTCGGCGGGTCGAACGGCGGCACCTCGAAGCGCACCTTCTGGTGGGCTGCCAGATCGCGGGCGACGCCGAGCACGCTGAGGGTGTCGGGGCGGTTCGGCAGCGCGTCGAAGTCGTAGACCACGTCGCTGCGCAGACCGAGCGCCTCGCTCACCGGCTCCCCGAGGGGGACGTCGGAGGGCAGGATCAGGATGCCGGCGTGGTCGTCGCCGATCTCCATCTCGCGTGCCGAGCACAACATGCCGTTGCTGGCCTGGCCCCGCATCTTGCGCGCCGCGATCTCCATGCCGCCGGGCATCACGGTGCCGATGGTCGCCAGCGGCACGCGGTCGCCGACGGCCATGTTCGACGCCCCGCAGCAGATCTGGAGCGGCACGCCGTCGCCGGTGTCGACGTCGACGAGGCGGATCTTGTCGGCGTCGGGGTGCGCACGGATGTCCAGCACCTCGGCGACGACGATGCCGTCGAGTCCGTCCCCGATGCGCGAGACCGACTCGAGCTCCATGCCCAGGTCGGTGAGTTGCACGGCGATGTCGTCCGGGTCGCCCTCGATCGGGGCGAACTCGCGGAGCCAGGAGAGCAGAACCTTCATCGTGGGTGGTCCATCAGTCGTCGGTGTGGTGGTTCAGAACTGCGAGAGGCCGTCAGACCTGTGAGAGGCCGTCAGAATTGGGACAGGAAGCGCACGTCGTTGGTGACGAACTCCCGGAGGTCGTCGACGCCGTAGCGGATCTTGGCGAGGCGGTCGATGCCGAAGCCGAACGCGAAGCCCGACCACTCCTCGGGGTCGAGGCCACCGGCGCGGAGCACGTTCGGGTGCACCATGCCGCATCCCCCGACCTCGAGCCACGAGCCCGAGCGGTCCGAGATGTCGAACTCCGCCGAGGGCTCGGTGAACGGGAAGTACGAGGGACGCAGACGGCTGGTCATGTCGTCGCCGAAGTAGGCCTTGACGAACGACTCGATCGTGCCGGCCAGGTCGCCCATGGTGATGCCCCGGTCGACGACGAGACCCTCGATCTGGTGGAAGACCGGCAGGTGCGTCGCGTCCGCGGTGTCCCGGCGGTAGACGCGTCCGGGGCACACGACGTAGATCGGCGGGCCCGACCCCTCGCGCACCGCCCGCAGCATGGAGCGGACCTGCACCGGCGAGGTGTGCGTGCGCAGCAGGAGCTGCTCGGCACCGACGCCCTCGATCCCGGCGGGGTCGAGGTAGAGCGTGTCCCACAGCGAGCGGGCCGGATGCTCGGGCGGCAGGTTCAGCGCCTCGAAGTTGAACCAGTCGGTCTCGACCTCGGGGCCGTCCGCGACGGTGAAGCCCATGCCGCAGAAGACGTCCTCGAGACGCTCCCAGGTCTGGGTGATCACGTGCGAGTGGCCGGTGCGGGCCGTGCCGAGGTACTCGGTCAGGTCCAGGCGCTCCTCGGCCAGCCGGGCGCGGCGAGCCTCGGACTCCAGGGCCTCGCGGCGCACCGAGAAGACGGCCTCGAGCTCGGCGCGCACCCGGTTGAGCGCGGCGCCGAACGCCTTGCGCTGCTCCGGGTCGAGGTCGCGCATCGAGGCCTTCGCGCCGCTCAGCGTGGACTTCTTGCCCAGGTAGTCCGCCTCGGTCGACCGGAGCGACTCGACGTCGGTGATCGTCGCGACCTGCGCGGACGCCTGCTCGACGAGGCCGTCGATCGACGTCGTGTCGAGTCCGCTCGTGTCCTCAGCCATCGCCGAACTCTCCTGTACTTCGTGCGCCGGTCTCTCGTGCGCCGCTGTCTCGTGCGTCTGTGTCTCGGGCGCCGCTGTCTCGGGCGCCGGTGTCTCGTGCGTCGGTGTCTCGTGCGTCGCGGGGATCGACATTCTGGCCCACCACGGCGGGCGGGTGGCCATTCGGTTCTCCCGTCCGTCGCTGCCGGGCGGCCTCGAAGAGGACCACCGCACCGGCCACCGCTGCGTTCAGCGACTCGACCCGGCCGTCCATGGGGATGCGCACCGAGAACCGACAGGCGTCGAGCACATCGGGGGCCAGCCCGTGGGCCTCGTTGCCGATCACGAGCGCCACCGCCGAGGTCAGGTCGACCGACTCGGGTGCGGGCGCCTCGACCGCCCCGGTGGTCGCCACCGCGGAGATGCCCGCGTCGCCGAGCGTGGCCAGGACCGCCACCACGTCGTCGACCTCGACCACCGGGACTCGGAACACCGCGCCGGCGGTCGCTCGGACGGTCTTGGGGTTGTACAGGTCCGCCGTGTTCGGACCGAGCAGCACCCCGGCGCAGCCCGCGGCCTCGGCGACACGCACGAGAGTGCCCACGTTGCCCGGGTCGGACAGCCCGGCGAGCACCAGGAGGGGCCGGCGGGCGGCGACGGCTGCGGCGACGAGCTCGTCGAGGTGCCCGGGTCGCGGCGCGGCGACCGCGACCATGCGCTGGGGGGCGTCGAGGTCGAGGACCTTGGCGAGCGCGCCCTCGGTGGTGTCCCGGATCCGCACACCGGCGTCCCGGGCGGCCCACACGACGTCGTGGTCGAGCGCGCCGGGTTCGACGTACACGGTCTCGATCTGCACACCCGCCTCGATCGCCTCGGCGAGCAGCACCGGGCCGTCGACCAGGTACGCACCTTCCTCGGAACGCACGCTGCGGCGCCTCGAGAGGCGCCGCAGTCGTTGCAGTTCACGATTCGTCGGGCTGAGAGCGCTCAGCTCTCGGCTCCGGCGGTGGCCGGCTCGGCCGTGGTCGACGGCGCGGCGGCCAGGGCGGCCTCGGCAGCCTTGACGAGCGCGCCGAAGGCGGCGTCGTCGTGCACGGCGAGGTCGGCGAGGACCTTGCGGTCGACCTCGATGCCGGCGAGCTTCAGGCCGTTGATGAAGCGGCTGTAGCTGAGGCCGTGGTTGCGACACGCGGCGTTGATCCGCTGGATCCACAGCTTGCG
>JAEWED010000064.1 GCA_023389745.1 Actinomycetes bacterium | reverse complement strand
CTGCAGCAGCGGGCGGAGCAGCAGGGGCAGTCGCTCCAGCAGTACCTGACGAATGAGCTCACCCGTCTGGTGGAACGCCCGACGGCCGAGGAGCTCTTCGCTCGTGTCGCCCGGCGCCGGGGCGGCAAGGTGGGCCTTGAGCAAGCTGTAGCCGACCTCGAGGGCGAGCGACCTGCCTCGTGATCGTTGTCGACGCGTCGGTCCTCGCGAACGCCTTGGCCGACGACGGCCCCGACGGCGCCATCGCACGCAACCGGCTCACCAATGTCGGCGAGCTCGTCGCGCCGGACTTGATCGACGTGGAGACCACAGCGGTCCTCCGCAAGCGGTGGATCGCCGGTGACCTCAGCGACGAGCGCTTCTCCGAGGCCATCAGCGATCTCGAGGACCTCGACCTCGCTCGCTACCCCACGCTCGCGTTGATGCGCCGGGCGTTCGAGTTGCGCTCGAACGTGACTGCCTGCGACGCCGCGTACGTCGCTCTCGCCGAACGACTGAGCTGCTCCCTGCTTACCGCCGACCAGCGGTTGGCAGCGGCCCCGATGGTCGCCTGCGCTGTTGAAGTCCTGTATCCCTGATCGCCGGGACTGCGTCACCGGCTGTTGCGCCTCGCTCAGTGCACGCGCACCGGCAGCGACTCGAGCCCGCGCAGCGTGAAGCTCGGTCGGTAGCGGGGCACGTCGCCGTCGAGCCGGGTCATGTCGAGCTCGATCTCGTCGAAGCGTGCCAGGAGCTCGCCGAAGACGATCTCGCCCTCTGCCCGGGCCAGGTGCGCCCCCAGGCAGTGGTGAGCGCCCCACCCGAAGCTGAGCGGCTGCGGTGCGTCGCCGGCGGCGAAGCGGCCGACGTCGAAGTTCGAGGCGTCGTCGTAGGCGAGCTCGTCGCGGTTGCCGCTGCCCTGCAGCACCAAGAACGACGAGCCCCTCGGGAACGTCTCGCCGAACAGCTCGACGGCGTCGAGCGCGGTGCGCACGTTGAACTGCACGGGCGAGTCGTAGCGCAGCATCTCGAGCACGGCCGACGGCAACAGCGACGGATCCGAACGAAGGCGGTCCATCTGGTCGGGATGGGCGAGCAGCGCACGCAGCCCGTTGCCGATCAGGTTCGAGGTCGTCTCGAAGCCCGCCGCGTACAACAGGATCGTGTTGATGATCAGCTCGTCGACCGTGAGCCGGTCACCCGACTCCTCGACCTGGATCAGTGCGCTGAGCAGGCGGTCGTCGGGTGCGGAGCGCTTCTCCTCGACGAGCTCGGAGAAGTAGACAGCGAGCTCGGCGCCGGCCGCCTCGCCGGCGGCGAGCGTGGCGTCGTCCGAGGCGGGGTCGATCAGCGCGGTGACCGCGTGGACGAGCGGATGGATGTGCTCGTTGCCCTCACGCGGCACGCCGAGGAGCTCGCTGATGACGGCGATGGGGAACGGCAGCGCCAGATCCGCGATGACGTCGCCACCGCCCTGATGTGCGAACCGGTCGAGCACCGGCGTCAGCAGCTCGCCGATCGTGGTGCGAAGTTCCTCGACACGGCGAGGGGTGAACGCCCGTGACACCAGCGACCGGATCCGGGTGTGGTCGGGCGGGTTCAGCAGCAGCATCGACGAGGAGCCGGCGGCGCTGCGCTCAGGGCTGCGGCCACCGATTCGCTCGGGGAGGTCCATGTCGGGCTCCTCGCGACCCAGCTTCGGGTGGCGCAGCACCTCCATGCCGTCGCGGTAGCCCGTGATCGCCACCGACCCCAGACCGGTGCGCCACGCCGGACCGACGCGGCGCAGCGCCTCGTAGCGGCTGTAGGGGTCCTGGTGCCCCTCGTCGGTGTTGATCGACGAGAGCAGCAGCTCGTCGGCCTCGGCCGACATCGGCAGCGGTGAAGGGGCGGTCGTCGCGCTCATGCCCGCAGTCTTCCAGCTGCACCGCCGATCCGGACGCCGAAGCGCGGCGACCGGATGGCGGCGGCCCCGGTCACGGGTCGAGGCGGACCGTGACGATCTGGTGCGGCCGCAGCGCGACGGTCCCGTCGAAAGCCTCGAGCCGGTTGCCAAGCAGGTCGATCACCTCGCCGGTGCGCCCCGTGATCGTCATCGAGCCCGGTGCGCCGGCCGCCTCGTGGCCGCGCACGACGAGAAGGTCACCGTCGTCGCGCACGACCGCGTCGACCTCGACACCATGGACGTCCAGGTGGCTGCCCTCGGCGGGCAGGTGCCCGCCTCCTGGGGCGTCGACCGGGATCAGCGGGGACCACGTCCGGTCGGCGAAGTCGTACGCGGCGACCGAGCCGTCGTCGGGACCCTCGACGCGGATCGCGTAGCGCAGCGACAGCTCGGTGAGGCACTGGGCCCCCTCGATCGGGTTCTCGGGGCCGGCGGGCAGCGGGCGGGACGCCATCGGGCCACGAGAGAGCCAGCCGGTGGCGCGCACGAGCGTCAGGGCGAGCGTCGAGGCGGTCGTGTCGGCCGCCTCGGCGTCGCCGTCGAGGTCCACGAGCTCGTACTCGCAGAGCCCTTCGTGGGTGACGACCAGCCCACCGGCGCGCACGAAGCGGCGCGACGGGAACGTCGGCACGCCCCACTCGTTCGGACCTCCCTCGGCGGACAGCCCGCGCTCCACGACGGTGAACGCGCACTCGGCCGCGGAGTGCGCCGCTCTCCGGGGCAGCGGGAGGTGCACGCGGAGGCGATGGTCACGGGCACGGTTCTCGAAGCTCGTCGTGACCCGCACGGCGTCGTCGTCGGCGGCCACCTCGACGACGGTGACCACCTCGAGCTCGGTCTCGCCGGCACGGGCCCACGTGTCGTCCTCGAGGCGCTCGACGTGGGCGGGCACCGTGTAGCGCGCCGCGATGGTCAGCCGACCTCGCAGCGGGCCGGACTCGTCGAGGGTGACATCGACGCTGTCGGGCTCGTCGACCACCACGTTCGACTCCGGCGGGCACCAGTTGTAGCTGTCGCCCGCGTCGCCGTCGTCGACCAGCCGGCCGTAACCCGGCACCCCGTTCACGCTGAACGTGCCGTCGGGTGCGTCGACGGTGACGGTCACCAGCCCGTTCGTCAGCCCGAGCGTTGCGTCGGT